>JANORB010000093.1:0-7262 GCA_031415135.1 Methylibium sp. | reverse complement strand
GGGCGCGATCGGCCCCCGCACCGCGATGCTGATGAAGGTGCACTGGAGCAACTTCGAGATCACCGGCTTCACCAAGGTGGTGGCCGAGCACGAACTGGCAACGCTGGCCCATGCCCATGGCCTGCCGCTCGTCAACGACCTCGGCAGTGGCACGCTGATCGATTTGTCGGCCTACGGCCTGCCCAGGGAGCCGACCGTGCAAGCCGCGCTTGCCGACGGCGCCGACCTGGTCCTGTTCAGCGGCGACAAGCTGCTCGGCGGCCCGCAGGCCGGGCTGATCGCCGGGCGCGCCGATCTGGTGCGCCGCATCAAGAAGAACCCGCTGAAACGGGCGCTGCGGGTGGGCAAGCTCACGCTGGCAGCGCTTGAAGCCGTGCTGCGCCTGTACCGCCACCCCGAGCGGCTGCACGAGCGGCTGACCACCTTGCGCCTGCTCACGCGCACCGAGGCCGAAATCAACGCCGTGGCCATGCGCGTGCTGCCCCACGTGGCCACGGCCCTCGGCGCCGCGTATGCCGTCCAGACGGTCGCGCTGCGCAGCCAGATCGGCAGCGGCGCGCGCCCGGTGGACCGGTTGCCAAGCGCCGGCCTGGCCATCGCGCCGGCCTTGCAGCGGCGCGGCGGCGGCGCGGCCTTGCGCCGGCTCGAAGCCGCCTGGCGCGGCCTGCCGGTGCCGGTCATCGGCCATGTGCACGACGCCAGGCTGTGCCTGGACCTGCGTTGCCTCGAAGACGAATCAGGCTTCATCGCCCAGTTGCCGCTGCTGGCCCGCGCGCTGTCACTCCACACCCCCCTTTCCTGACCGCCACCATGCCCACTCTGCTGCTGCGCCTGATTGTTTCGATGCTGCTGCTGCCCGGCGTTGTGCTGGCGGCGGCAGCTGCGGCCGAGGCGTTTCTGCCGCCGGAGCAGGCGTTCCGCTTCAGCGCCCGCGCGCTCGACGAGCGCAGCGTCGAGATCAGCTTCGACGTGGCCGACGGCTACTACATGTACCGCGAGCCGTTTTCGTTCGCCGCCGAAGAAGCCGGCGTGCAACTGGGCGCCGCGTTGATTCCGGCAGGCAAGGTCAAATTCGACGAGACCTTCGGCAAGGACGTCGAGACCTACCGCCAACGCGTTGCCATCCGCCTGCCGGTGAACGCCGCCCCCGCCGCGTTCACCCTCACGGTGACGAGCCAGGGTTGCGCGGACGCGGGGCTGTGCTACCCGCCGATGCAAAGCACCGCGCGCGTGCAGCTCGCCGGCTTCGGTGGCGACGGCCGGGTGAGCGTGCAGCCGCTCGACACCAGCGTGGCCGTTGCGGTGCCGGCGGCCGCCGCAGCAGCAGCCGACAGCGGGTCGGGCATCGACGCTGCCTTGCGCAGCGGCCGCTACTGGGTCGTCGTGGGTGTCTTCTTCGTCGCCGGGCTGCTGTTGTCGTTCACGCCTTGCGTGCTGCCGATGCTGCCGATCCTCTCGTCGATCATCGTCGGCCAGGCCGGAGCGGGCACCACGTCGCGCTCGCGCGGCTTCGGCCTCGCGTCGGCCTATTCACTCGGCATGGCGCTGGTCTACACCGCCCTTGGCGTGGCCGCCGGGCTGGCCGGCGAGGGCCTGGCCGCAGCACTCCAGAACCCCTGGGTGCTCGGCGCCTTCGCATTGATGCTCAGCCTGCTGGCCATGTCGATGTTCGGGTTCTACGAACTGCAATTGCCGGCCGGCCTGCGCGACCGCCTGAATGCCAGGTCGAGCGGGCTGAAAGGCGGGCGCTGGGCTGGGGTGTTCGCGATGGGCGGGTTGTCGGCCTTGATCGTCAGCCCTTGCGTGGCCGCGCCACTGGCCGGCGCGCTGCTCTACATCAGCCAGACCCGCGACGTGGTGCTCGGTGGCAGCGCGCTGTTCTCGCTGGCTGCGGGAATGAGCGTGCCGCTGCTGCTGGTGGGCGCATCGGCCGGTGCGCTGCTGCCGCGCGCCGGTGGATGGATGGAAGCGGTCAAGCGATTCTTCGGCGTTCTGTTGCTGGCCGTGGCGTGGTGGATTCTGAGCCCGGTGCTGCCGGCAGCCGTTGCGGTGGCGGGCTGGGGCCTGCTGCTGCTGGTCGCGGCCAGCATGTTCGGGGCCTTCGATCGCCTTGGCGACGCTGCCGGTGCCGGCGCGCGGCTCGGCAAGGCCTTTGGCGTGGCGCTGGCGCTGCTGGGCTCGGCACAGATCGTCGGCGCGGCGGCCGGTTCGACCGACGCGTTGCAGCCACTGCTGCGCTTTGTTCAAACGACGCCACCGCCATCGCAGGGCACGGCGGGCGCGGCGGGCACGGGCACCGTGGCACAAAACGCGCCGGCGCAGAGGCCCCCGCAGTTCCAGCGCGTGCGCGACCTGGCCGAACTCGACGCGGTGGTGCGCACCGCAGGCCGGCCGGTGATGCTCGACTTCTATGCCGACTGGTGCGTGAGCTGCAAGGAGATGGAGCACTTCACGTTCAGCGACCCGCGGGTGCGCGCCCGGCTCGACAAGGCGCTGCTGCTGCAAGCCGATGTCACGCGCAACGCCCCGGCGGACCGGGCGTTGTTGAAACGCTTCAGCCTGTTCGGCCCGCCGGGCATTCTGTTCTTCGACGCGCAGGGCCGCGAGCTGGCGCCGCAGCGCGTCATCGGCTACCAGGACGCAACGCGCTTCCTCGACAGCCTGACCCGTGCGGGTCTGTGAACGCCGGGCCGGCGCGGGCGGGTGCCATCAATGACGGCGACTGGCGCCCTCCGAGCCGCTGACGCGCGCTCGGCGTGGGGCCCGGGCGTCAGGCGCAGACTGCCTGGTCCTCGTCGTCCGTCACCTGCGCCATCTCCTTGACAAGGCAGTGCAGCTGGCCGCGCAATGCCACGAACTGGTCGGGTTCAAGACGCGTCTGGCAGGCCACGCGCTGCTGGATCAGCGCCGCCGGCTCGCGCAGCGCGCGGCCGGCATTCGTCAGCTCGATCCGCAAATTGCGCTCGTTGGCGGGATCGCGTTCGCGCCGGATGAGGCCCGCCGCAGCGAGCCGTTTGACCAACGGCGTGATCGTGCTCGAATCCAGATCGAGCCACTCGGCAAGGCCTTTGACGGTCTGTTCACCGTGCTCCCACAAGACCAGCATCGCAAGGTACTGCGGGTAGGTCAGCCCCAGCTTTGCCAGTGGCGCCCGGTAAGCGCGGGTGATGGCGTTTGTTGCCGCATACAACGCGAAACAAAGCTGGTCGTCGAGGCGCAGCGACGCCGAAGATTGTTTCTTCGAAGGGACGGTCGGAGTTTGATCGGATGTCATGGCGGAATTGTCGCAGTTGGACTCTGATCCGAGGCGGGTCCAAGGCCATCACTTCAATGCTGCCATGGCCATTGCCTCAGGAGTCGTGGCCAGGAACTTCCCCAAGTGCATTGCCGAGACGAGACCCTGGCGATCGACGGCCGCGACGAAGGGCAGTTCACCGCGCAGGTTGCCCATCCGACGGGACAATTCGATGCCTTCCGCACCCGCCACGAACACCGGAAAGTCGAGCTGGCTTTCGCGGCTGACACGCGCAATGCTGTCGGACTGGTCGACCCCGATGCCGATCACGGCCAGGTCGCTTGAACGGTAGCGCGTGCGCAGCGCATTCAAGGCCTTCGCTTCGGCGCGGCACTCGACACACCACGACGCCCAGAAGTAGACGATGACCGGCTTGCCTTCGAACTGGCGCAGCGCGACAGGAACGCTGCTGAACTGTTTGTACGAGGCCGCGAACAACGCGTCGCCCTTGGCCTTTTGGTAGCCCGGCGGTGGCGTCGCCGCAGGCTCGGGCGGCGGCGGCCCGAAAACCTGCCAGGTCACCAGCACGGCCAACAAGGCGAGCACGATAGTCAACGCTCTCATTCGTCACTCCAGCAAAACCAGCGCATTCAACAGAACACGCCTCGACCGTTCGAGGCGCCGGTGTCAGTGGTTTTCAGTCCGGGTGACGCGCTCTTGCCAAAGCCGGTAGTCGAAGGACCATGCGCTTTTGATGAACGACAGCACCGCCACGATCTCCGCGTTCGTCAACACGTGGCCGAACACAGGCATGTTGCCGGCGTAGTCCGGCGGCCGGTCCTCGCCCGCAACGAGGCCCGACCGAACCACACGAATCAGGTAGCGGTCGGAATGATGCCAGGTGTGGCCCGAGTCATCGTGCGGCGGTGCCGGCAAGCGGCCGTCCGGCCCTGGCCGCCGCCAGTCGGGCTGACCTTCGAGCCTGGCGCCGTGACAAGCAGCGCAGTGGCCGGCATAAACCGCCTTGCCCCAGGAGACGAGCTTCGGGCTGTTGACATCAACACGGTCGGCGGCAGGCGGCCTCAGCCAGCCGAAGCCGAGCACTGCCACGATGTACACCACCAGCAGCGCCGACAGGCGGGCATCGAAAGTTTTCGCCACGTGCAACTCCGAATCCGGGACGCTCTATTTTGTCTTTCAAACGCCTGCGGTCTGGCCGCGTTTCAAGCGGCGGTGAACACTTGGTCGAGCCTTTGTATCCACGCCGCCTTGTCCTCCGCGCTCGCAAAGCTCGCCTCGAAACTGTTGCGCGCCAATTGGTGAGCTTCGCGCGCGCCGAGTTGCGGCAACGCGGCAAAGGTCTGCGTGAAGTTCTGGTTGACATAGCCGCCAAAGTAGGCCGGGTCGTCGGAGTTGATGGTGACGCACAGGCCGGCGTCCATCAGGGTGGCCAGGTTGTGCTCGGCCATTGTCTTGAACACGCACAGCTTGACGTTGGACAGCGGGCACACCGTGAGCGGGATGCGCTCGGCCGCCAAGCGCGCCACCAGCGCCGGGTCTTCGACGCAGCGCACGCCGTGGTCGATGCGCTCGACGCCCAGCAAATCGAGCGCGCTCCAGATGTAGGCCGCCGGCCCTTCTTCGCCGGCGTGGGCGACCCGCCGCAGGCCCAGTTCGGCGCAGCGCGCAAACACCCGGGCGAACTTCTCCGGCGGGTTGCCGCGCTCGCCGCTGTCCAGGCCGACACCCACAAATTGGTGGCGATGCGGCAGCGCCTGCTCAAGGGTCGCGAACGCAGCGTCTTCGCTGAGGTGGCGCAAGAAACACAGGATCAGCAATCCGCTCAGGCCGAGTTCGCTGCGCGCCGCCTGCACGGCGCGCGCCAGGCCGTTGATGACCGTGGCGATCGCAACCCCGCGATCGGTGTGCGTCTGCGGATCGAAAAACAGTTCGGCATGCACCACGTTGTCGGCCGCGGCGCGGCGAAAGTACGCCATCGCCATGTCGAAGAAGTCTTGTTCGGTCAGCAGCACGCTGGCGCCGGCGTAGTAGATGTCCAGAAAGCTCTGCAGGTCGGTGAACGCATAGGCCGAACGCAGCGCCTCGACATCGGCATACGGCAGGCCCAGGCCATTGCGCTGCGCCAGCGCGAAGATCAGCTCGGGCTCGAGCGAGCCTTCGATGTGGATGTGCAGCTCGGCCTTGGGCATCGCCCGCAGCAGACCAGGCAGGCGCTGGCGCGGGATGGCGTCGAAGTCGATCATGGTCAGCACACTCCGAAACTGACGCCGCGTTCACGCAGGAAGCGGCGGTAGGCGGCGGACGAACGGTCTGCCGCGCTGTGAACTTCGCCGTGCAGCGGCAGCCGCTTCGGCGTTTGCGATTCGAGCACCGGCAGGTCCTGCGCGAAGATGCGGTGCTGAAAGGCGCGCAGCGCTTCGGTGTCTGAATCGAAGTCGGTGACCGCCAGGCGAAACCACACCCGGCTGCGCTCTGCCTCCAGCGGGCACACGAACAGGCCGATCACGTCGCGGTACCCGTGCTGCGCCTGCGGCCATTTGGTCAGCGTGGCGCTGTAGGCGCCGGTCAGCTCGTAGCGGTAGCTCACCTCGCTGCCCTGGGCGGACAGCCGGTTGCTCTGCGGTTGCCAGGCCCGGCAGCCGCCGGCAATGAACCCGTGCGGCGTGGCGTCGATGCGGTGGTCCGCCTGCGCTACATGCGCGCTGTCGCCGAGCAGGCCCTCGTGCACGAAGCCGAAGTGCGCCAGGTCGAGAAAGTTTTCGACGATGCGCGGCGCGCTGGTGGCCACGTCATACGGCCCGCACAGAACCTTGCGCAGGGCGGGATCGGCGTCGGCGTCGAACGCCGGCAAGGCTGCCATGCCCTCCGGCGCCAGCCGCACCCACACCAGGCCGTGCGCCTCGCGCGCGTCGTGAGTGCAGGCGCTGTGCGACGCGGGCGGCGTGAACGCCGGCAACGCGGGCACCGACACACAGTGGCCGGACGGCGCGAACTGCCAGCCGTGGTACGCACACTCCAGCCGCGACCCACCCGCGCCGGCGATCACCCGGCCCAGCGACAAGCGCGTGCCCCGGTGCGGGCAGCGGTCGGCCCAGGCCTGCGGCGCTCCGGCGGCGTCGCGCCACAGCACCAGGTCTTCGCCCAGCAGGCGTGCCGGCTGGGGCGCCGCCGCCACCAGAGCAAGCGCGTCGAGCACCGGGTGCCACAGCGAACGCTCGATCACGCTCGTTCGCCCGGCGCCGGCTACTTCTTTTCGGCGCCGGGAACCTTGCCCTCGACGCCCTTGACGTAGAAGTTCACGCCACCCAGGAACTTGTCGTCGGCGACGGCGTCCTTGGCCAGCAGTTCCTTGCCGTCGGCGTCGGCGAGCGGGCCCTTCCAGATCGCAAAGCTGCCGTCTTTCAGGCCGGCCTTGACGGTCTCGACCTTGGCCTTGATGTCGGCCGGCACCTTGTCGGAAATCGACACGATGTCGATCGCGCCTTCCTTCACACCCCACCACGAGCCGGTGCCGCCGGTCCACTTGCCGTCCAGCGCATCACGCGTGGCCTTGATGTAGTACGGGCCCCAGTTGATGATGGCCGAGGCCAGGTGGGCCTTGGGCGCATAGGCCGTCATGTCGGAGTCCCAGCCGAACGCGAGCTTGTTGTTCTTCTCGGCGGTTTGCAGCACGGCCGACGAATCGGTGTTCTGGAACAGCACGTCGGCGCCACCGTTCAGCAGCGACTGCGCGGCCTCGGTTTCCTTCGGCGGGTTGAACCATTCGTTGACCCACACGACCTTGGTCTTGACCTTCGGGTTGACCGACTGCGCGCCCAGCGTGAAGCTGTTGATGTTGCGGATCACCTCGGGGATCGGGATCGACGCGACGATGCCAAGGGTGTTGCTCTTGGTCATCTTGCCCGCAATGATGCCGGCCATGTAAGCGCCCTCATAGGTGCGGCTGTCGTAGGTGCGCATGTTGTCGGCCTGTTTGTAGCCGGTGGCGTGTTCGAACTTCACGTCT
>JANORB010000092.1:0-23627 GCA_031415135.1 Methylibium sp. | reverse complement strand
TGCTCGGCATTCATCTCGCCCAGGCCCTTGAAGCGGCCGATGCTCCAGCTGTTGTCGCGCGCGCCTTCCTTGCGCAGCTTGTCGAGCGTGGCGCTGAGTTCGCCTTCGTCCAGCGCGTAGATCTTGGCCGCCGGCTTCTTGCCGCGCGCCGGCGCGTCGATGCGAAACAGCGGCGGCTTGGCCACATACAGATGGCCGCGTTCGATCAGCTTCGGAAAGTGGCGGAAGAACAGCGTCAGCAACAGCACCTGGATGTGCGAGCCGTCCACATCGGCGTCGCTGAGAATGCAGACCGTGCCGGAGCGCAGCCCTGAAAAATCGGGCGCATCGTCGGGTCCGTGCGGATCGACACCGACCGCCACCGCGATGTCGTGGATCTCGTTGTTGGCGAACAGCCGGTCGCGTTCCACCTCCCAGGCATTGAGCACCTTGCCGCGCAGCGGAAGAATCGCCTGCGTCTCCTTGTTGCGGCCCATCTTGGCGCTGCCGCCGGCCGAATCGCCTTCGACCAGGAACAACTCGTTCAACGCCAGGTCCCGGCTTTCGCAGTCGGTCAGTTTGCCCGGCAACACGGCCACGCCCGAGCCTTTGCGCTTTTCCACCTTCTGGCTTGCGCGCTGGCGGGTCTGCGCCTGTCGGATGACCAGCTCGGCGAGCTTTTTTCCGTAGTCCACATGTTGGCTGAGCCACAACTCCAGCGACGGCTTGACGTACAGCGAGACCAGGCGCAGCGCATCGCGGCTGTTCAGGCGCTCCTTGATCTGGCCCTGGAACTGCGGGTCCAGCACTTTGGCCGAGAGCACAAAACTGGCGCGCGAGAACACGTCTTCGGGCATCAGCTTCACGCCTTTGGGCAGCAGGCTGTGCAGGTCGATGAAGCCCTTGATGGCGCCGAACATACCGTCCTTCAAACCCGATTCGTGGGTGCCGCCGGCCACGGTGGGAATCAGGTTCACGTAGCTCTCGCGCATCGGTGCGCCGTCTTCGGTGAAGGCCACGCACCAGGCGGCACCCTCGCCTTCGGCAAAATTTTCGGTCTCGCCGCCGTCGGCATGGTGGGCGCCCTCGAACAGCGGGATCACCGGGTCGGTGCTCAGCGTCTGCATCAGGTAGTCGCGCAGGCCGCCCTGGTACAGCCAGGATTGTTGTTCACCGCTCTTCTCGATCGACAGCGTGACCGTGACACCGGGCATCAGCACGGCCTTGCTGCGCAGCAGGTGGGTCAGGTCGGCCTTGGGCAAATCGGCCGTCTCGAAGTATTTCGGGTCGGGCCAGGCGCGCACCAGGGTGCCGCTTTTCTTGTCGGCCGCGAGGGCCTTGCGCGAGGTCAACGGCTCCACCACGTCGCCGCCGGCGAACACCAGCCGGCAGACCTGCCCCTCGCGCCACACCGTCACCTCGAGCCGCCTGGACAACGCGTTGGTCACGCTGACACCCACCCCGTGCAGGCCGCCCGAAAAACTGTAGGCGCCGCCCGAGCCCTTGTCGAACTTGCCGCCGGCGTGCAGCCGCGTGAACACGATCTCGACCACGCTGACCCGTTCTTCCGGGTGCAGGCCGAACGGGATGCCACGGCCATCGTCTTCGACGCTGACCGAGTTGTCGCTGTGCAGCGTGACGTCGATTCGCCTGCCGTGCCCGGCCAGGGACTCGTCGGCGGCGTTGTCGATCACTTCCTGGATCACATGCAGGGGGTTGTCGGTGCGGGTGTACATGCCCGGCCGCTGCTTCACGGGCTCCAGGCCCTTGAGCACGCGAATCGACGCTTCGCCGTAGGAGTTGTTGGGTTTGCTCGCCATGGCGGCGGATTGTAGGGATGCCCCGCACGCGCCGATGCGGTGTCGCCACCGGGGCAGCGGGTGCTGGTCGAATCCGCTAAAGTCGTTCGATGAATTCGACCTCTGTGGAACCACGCGCCGCGCTGTCGATGACGCAGGTGCTGATCTGCGGCGCCGCCATCGTGACCGTGTCGATGGGCATCCGGCACGGCTTTGGCCTGTGGCTGCAGCCGATCACGATGGACCGGGGCTGGACACGCGAAACCTTTGCCTTTGCAATGGCCGTGCAGAACCTCGCGTGGGGCCTGGCCGGGCCATTCGCCGGCGCGCTGGCCGACCGGTTCGGGGCCTTGCGCGTGCTGTGCGTCGGCGGCCTGCTCTATGCGTTGGGGCTGGTGTTGATGGGCCTGGCGACCTCCGGCCTGGCCTTCACCGGCAGCGCGGGCGTGGTGCTGGGCCTGGCGCAGTCGGGCACGACCTACGCCATCGTCTACGGTGTGATCGGCCGCAACGTGGCGCCGGACAAACGCAGCTGGGCCATGGGCGTGACGGCGGCGGCCGGCTCGTTCGGCCAGTTCCTGATGGTGCCGGTGGAGAACTGGCTCATCGGCGGGCTGGGCTGGCAAAACGCGCTGTTCGTGCTGGGCTGCGTGGCGCTGCTGATCCTGCCGCTGGCGTTTGGCTTGAAGGAGCCTGTGGCGGCCGCCGCCAAGGGCCCGCAACAAAGCATTGGCGCGGCAGTGCGTGAGGCGTTCGGCTACCCGAGCTTCCAGCTGCTGATGGCCGGCTACTTCGTCTGCGGCTTCCAGGTGGTCTTCATCGGCGTGCACATGCCGAGCTACCTGAAGGACAACGGCCTGACGCCCAACGTGGCCACCACCGCACTGGCGCTGATCGGCCTGTTCAATGTGATCGGCACCTACTCGGCCGGTGTGCTCGGGGCGCGGCTGCCGTACAGGTACATCCTGTCGTGCATCTATGCGCTGCGCTCGGTTGCCATCGTCACCTTCTTGCTGGTGCCGCTGAGCCCGTGGAGCGTGTACGTCTTCGCCTCGGCGATGGGCTTGCTGTGGCTGTCCACCATCCCGCCGACGAATGCGGTGGTGGCGCAGATCTTTGGCGTGAAGTACCTGTCGATGCTGAGCGGCTTCGTGTTCGTCAGCCACCAGATCGGCAGCTTCCTCGGGGCCTGGCTGGGCGGGAAGTTGTACGACTCCACCGGGAGCTACAACATCGTGTGGTGGATCGCGGTGGCTTTGGGCGTGTTTGCCGCCATCGTCAATTTGCCCATTCGTGAGCAGGCCATCACCAGGCCCCTGGCCGCCGTGCCATGAAGCCGGGCCTCAAGTTCAGGCGGGCACTGCCCTGGGCGGCGTTGGCGGTGGCGCTGACGGCGGTGTTTGCCGCGTACTTGCGCCCCGACGTTGCCGTGACGCTGGCCAACCAACTGTGGAACTGTTTTTGAGATGACCGCGCCACACACCGGCCTGCCACCGTCGGCGTGGGTGCAACGCTGGTCGCATCTGGTGCCCGCCGGCGCAAGCGTGCTGGACGTGGCCTGTGGTTCGGGTCGGCATGTGCGCTGGTTTGCACAGCGCGCCTGCCGGGTCACGTGTGTGGACCGCGACGCCGCGATGCTGGAGCCGCTTCAGGATATCGCCGAGGTGATGGTGGCCGACATCGAAGGCGGGCCCTGGCCGCTGGCAGGCCGGCGCTTCGATGCCGTCATCGTCACCAACTATCTGTGGCGCGAACTGCTGCCGCAGCTCGTCGACAGCGTGGCGGACGGTGGTGTGTTGATCTACGAAACCTTTTGCGCCGGCAACGAAAGCGTGGGCAAACCGTCGAATCCGATGTTCTTGCTGAGGCCCGGCGAGTTGCTGGCGGCAGCGCGCGGGCTGCGCGTGGTGGCGTTCGAAGACGGCTTTCTCAGCGCGCCAGACCGCTTCGTGCAACGGATCGCTGCGGTTCGTGAGGCGGAGAGCCACCCGGCCCCGGCGCGCCATGCCTTGTAGCGATCGCCCGTCGCCCCTCGGGCGGGTAAAATCCCGCGATTCAGAGGAATTCGCATGAAACCCATGGTTGGCAGCATCGTGGCACTGATCACGCCGATGCTTGATGACGGCAGCGTGGACTACGCCGCGCTGCGCCGTTTGATCGACTGGCATGTGGCCGAGGGCACCGACTGCGTCGGCGTGGTGGGAACCACCGGAGAGTCGCCCACGGTCACGGTCGAAGAACACTGCGAAATCATCCGCGTCTGCGTAGCCCACGCCAAAGGCCGGATTGCGGTGATGGCCGGCACCGGAGGCAATTCGACCGCCGAGGCGATCGAACTGTCGCGCTATGCGCTGAAGGTGGGGGCCGACTGCAGCCTGTCGGTGGTGCCCTACTACAACCGGCCGTCGCAAGAAGGCATCTACCAGCACTTCAAGGCGATCGCCGAAGCGGTCGACATTCCGATGGTGCTTTACAACGTGCCCGGCCGAACGGTGGCGGACATGTTGCCCGAGACGACGCTTCGATTGGCGCAGCTGCCGGGCATCATCGGCATCAAGGAAGCCAGCGGCGACATCGAGCGGGCTTGTTGGCTGATCAAGCAGGCGCCGAGCGGGTTTTCGATCTACTCGGGCGACGACGGCACCGCCGTTGCGCTGATGCTGCTCGGCGGCCATGGCAATGTGAGCGTCACGGCCAACGTCGCGCCGCGCGCCATGCACGCGTTGTGCATGGCGGCGATTGCCGGCAATGCCAGGGAAGCCGCCGCGATGCACCTGAAACTGCTGCCGCTGCACAAGAGTCTGTTTGTCGAATCGAGCCCTGCGCCCACCAAGTGGGCGATGGCGCGCCTGGGCTTGTGTGGCGCAACGCTGCGCCTGCCCATCACCCCGCTGACGGCTGCCGGCCAGGCGGCCGTGGAGCGAGCACTTCTTGAGGCCGGATTGCTCTAGCGGCAACCGACCTGGCCACGCGCCGTGGCCGGGACAGCCCATCCCTGTCACCCACTTTTGATCGACAGGCCGGGACCCGCGCTGTGGCGCAGGCTCCGCGCCCATTGGAGACGCACCCCGTGACCCGTTCCCCCCTAGCGCATCTGCTCATCCCCACCGGATTGTTGTTGGCCCTTGCACTGACCGCCTGTTCGTCGGTCGAAAGTTTCGTGGCCGGCGACAAGGTCGACTATCGCTCCGCCGGCACCAAGACTCCGGGCCTGGACATTCCACCCGACCTGTCTCAACTGGCGCGCGACTCGCGCTACCAAAGCCAGGGCGGTTCGGTGAGTGCAGCCGCGTACCAGGCGGCAACGCCCGCCCCGGCCGCGACGCCGACGGCGACCACGGTGGCGCTGCGGTCGGTCGGCGACCTGCGCATCGAGCGCCAGGGCAATCAGCGCTGGCTCATCACACCACTGACCCCCGAACAACTGTGGCCGCAACTGCAGTCGTTCTGGAAGGAAAGCGGCTTCAACCTGTCGCTGGATCAGGCTGCCGCCGGGGTGATGGAGACCGACTGGGCGGAAAATCGCGCCAAGCTGCCGAACGACTTCATTCGAAACACGATCGGGCGTGTGTTCGACGGCCTGTATTCAACCGGTGAACGCGACCGGTTCCGCACCCGGGTCGAGCGCACGGCCTCCGGCACCGAGGTCTACATCAGCCACCGCGGCCTGATCGAGGTGTATCGCGGCGCGCTGAAAGACTCGACCGGCTGGGAGGCACGCCCGGCCGACACGCAGCTTGAGGCGGATTTTCTGGCGCGCCTGATGGTCAAGCTGGGCGTCAAGGAAGAGCAGGCGAAAGCCGCGGTGATCAGCGCGACCGCGGTGCCGGCGCGGGCCCGCGTTCTGCAGGGCCGGCCCGAAGCCGCCCTGCAGATGGACGACAGCTTCGAGCGCGCCTGGCGGCGGGTCGGCCTGGCGCTGGACCGCAGCGGCTTCACCGTCGAAGATCGCGACCGCGGCCAGGGGCTGTACTTCGTTCGGTACGTCGATCCCGCATTCGCCGGCAAGGACGAGCCAGGCTTTCTGGCCAGGCTGTTCAGCAGCGACAAGCGAGAAACCAGCGGGCCGGCGCGCTATCGGGTCGCTGTCAAGAGCGAAGGGGAGCGCAGCACCATCTCGGTCCTGAACGCCCAGGGCGCGCCTGAAAACGGTGACGCCGGCAAGCGCATCGTCGCTTTGCTCGTCGAAGAATTGAAGTGACGGCGGCGCGCCGCCCATGCGCTTTTGCAGCCTCGGCAGCGGCAGTGCCGGCAACTCCACCGTGGTCGAGGCACATGCCGCGGGCCGCACCCATCGCGTCCTGATCGACTGCGGCTTTTCGCTCCGCGAGTTCGAGTTGCGCGCGGCGCGCGCGGGGCTGGAGCCGGCGACGCTGGACGCGATTTTCGTCACCCATGAACACGGCGACCACATCGGCTGCGCTGTCGGCCTGGCGCGCCGCCACGGCATCGCGTTGTGGATGAGCCGCGGCACCTGGCGCGCGATCGGCGAGCCTGAGCTGCCGGGCTTGCTGCACTTCGCCCGCGATGGCCAGGGCATCACCATCGGCACCCTGCTGCTGCAGCCGTACACGGTGCCGCACGATGCGCAGGAGCCGCTGCAACTGCGCTGTTCGGCCGACGGTGCGCAACTGGGTGTGTTGACGGACGCGGGCAGCGTCACGCCGCACCTGCTGGCGCATTTGCAGCACTGCAACGCCCTGATCCTGGAATGCAATCACGACCCGGCACTGCTGGCGGCCAGCAGTTACCCGGCGTCGCTGAAGGCCCGCGTTGGCGGGCGCTTCGGCCATCTGTCAAACAACACGTCGGCCGAAGTTCTGGCCGCTTGCATGCACAGCGGCCTGCGCCACCTGGTGGCCGCGCACCTGAGCACGCAAAACAACCGCCCGGCACTGGTGCGCCAGGCATTGGCGCCAGCATGGGGCCGGGATGTGGAGCAGATCGTCGTCGCCGATGCCGCGATCGGCTTTCCGTGGATCGAGATCGACCGTTGACTCCCCCGCGATGAGACGCAGAGGCGGCCGCCGATGAGAGGCCGCAGCCTCGACCGCGCGCAAAAAAGCCGCCCGAAGGCGGCTTCAGTGCGAGTCAAGAAATCCGACTCGGTGCGAGGCTTACTTCTTGACAGCGTCGGCAGCCTTGCCGGCGGCATCCTTGACGGCATCTGCCGCCTTGCCAGCGGCTTCCTTGGCGGCGTCCTTGGCAGCATCAGCGGCTTTGCCGGCGGCGTCCTTGGCCATGTCGGCAGCCTTGCCGGCGGCGGCCGAAGCGGCATCGGCGGTGGCACCGCCCGCAGCGGAGGCGGCATCGACGGCCGAGGTCACGGCGGTGGCGGCAGCGGAAGCGGCCTGGTTCACAGCGGCGGTGACCGGCGCGGTGGCGGCAGCCGGCGCGGCGACTTCAGGGGCCTTCTTTTCACCGCAAGCGGTCAGCGCCAGGGCGGCAAGCAAAGAACCCAACAGGATTGACGTTTTCATATTTTTCCTCAAACAGAAGAGTCGAACAAAGAGTAACCGGTCATCATGCGAGCACTGCATTGCGGCAGTCGCTCAACGCTCGAAGGCAAACAAAGCCTGGATGGCCTCGTCGCCTAGCCTCGAATTATAACTTGGCTAGGGACTATCCCTAGAGGCCGAGACTTGTCACCGGGAAAGCTTCCTCAGAGCGTTGTAAAACCGCATCAATGAGTTCCCGGCCATGGATCGCGTCAGACGCAGCGCGCGACACACTGCCTCGGTAGCGAAGCGGGTCCACCAGCCGCACCGTCACCAGCCCGGGGGCCAGCAGCAGGGTCGGGATCTTTCCGACTTCAAGTTCGACGTTGGCGCGGCACTCCACGACGTGTGACCAATGACGGCGCCATGCGACCCACCTGGCGTGGCGGCGGCCAAATTCGTCGAAGTGCTGCGCCAGCACGGTCAGCTTGCGGTACGGCTTCGCCCACCCGGTCAGGCTGTCGATCAACGCCGGTTCATCCAACGGCCAATCGGCATAGTCGATGTCGCTGAGCCAGATTTCACGGCAGCCCTGAGCCGCCGCCTCGGCAAAGGCGGTGCGCACCGCCGCGTGGAATTCACTGCGCGACCTGATCAGCGTGTGTTCGATTGGCGTCGTCACGGATTGCCTCCTGTTCCACGTCGATCATGCCTCGTGCAACCAACCCGCCTGGGCCCACTGATCGAGCAGCGCCAGGGCGTCGGCGCTGAGCAATTCGGCGTCTGTCGCGGTCAATGTGCGCCGGTCGGCCAGGCGCCGCATCAGCGTCGCATCGCGCCCGGCGGCACGGTACGACTCTCCATTGACGAACACATGCCAGCGGTCATACATCATGCGGGTGCGCCGATCCAGCCGCACATCGCCATGATGCCGCAGCGCTGAGCCGGCATCAAACCAGATGTTGGATTTCAGGTCGCTCAACACCTCGCCAATGGCACAGGCAAGCCCGCGCGGATCGGCGAGCAGCCGCGCCATGGCGTCGGTGGCGAAAACCTCGATCGCATCGGGGATGCGCGCGGGCTCGCTGGTCGCCGGCTGGCGCCGGTCGCGATACAAATTCTCGAGCTCGGGGGGCTCGGCGGTGTCGAGCACTCTTTGCAGCACGTCGACCGCCAGGCGATGCCGGCCCGGGGCCTGAAAACCGATCGAGCACGTCATGCATTCGCCGACCGCAACCCCGTCGTGGGCCCAGCGCGGCGGCAAGTACAGCATGTCCCCGGGCTCCAGCAGCCATTCCTGCTCGGCCTTGAAGTTCGAGAGGATCTTGAGCGGCACGCCGGCCTGCAGTTCGGGATCGTTGAGCCGGCCGATGCGCCAGCGGCGCCGCCCCTGGACTTGCAGCAGGAACACGTCGTAGGAATCGAAGTGCGGGCCCACGCCACCACCGTCGGTGGCATACGAGACCATCAGGTCGTCAAGCCGCGCGTCGGGAACAAAACGAAACTTCGCCAGCAGCTCGTGAGCGGCGTCCACATGGAGGTCCAGCCCCTGCACCAACAGCGTCCAGCCTGGCTGTGCGAGGCCGGGCAGCGAGCGCCGCTTGAACGGCCCCGGGCGCAGCCGCCAGCCGTTCCGATCACGGACGATCAAGCGTGATTCCACGTCGTCGCGGGCCGCCAGTTCGAACAGCCCGGCGCGCGTGACGGGCAGTACGACACCGGGCAGCGCCTGCCGGATCAGCAACGGCTTCTTTTGCCAGTGCCGGCGCATGAAGGTCTGCGGCGAGAGCCCGCCGAGCAGGGTCTGAGCAACGTGGATCAGCATCCGTCGGATTGTGGCCTGTGCGATCATTTCTCCATGAACATCACCGCACCCTGCGTCGTCAGCCTGGTCTGGCGGCTCGAAGACGCCCACGGCAACCCGATCGACGAGCTGAAGGAGCCGGTCGAGTTTTTCTTCGGCGGCGACGATTTGCTCGCCAAGGTGGAACAAGCCTTGACCGATCAGCAGGCCGGCTTCGCGGCGCTGCTGCATCTGGAGCCGGAACACGCGTTCGGCGACTACGATCCCGCCCTGGTGTTTTTCGAACAGCGATCGCTGCTGCCCGAGCCGGTGGAGGTCGGCATGCAGATCGACGGTGTTCCCCCCGGGGCCACCACCCCGGACATGCCTGCCGACGCCGTCTACACCATCACCGAGGTGTACCCCACGCACATCGTGCTCGACGGCAACCACCCGCTGGCCGGCATGGCGCTGCGGCTGGACCTGGCGGTGAAAGACGTGCGCCCGGCGACCGAGGAAGAGATCGAAGCGGGCAGTGTCGGCGAGCCGATCTTCACCGTCATGAACAGCGTGCCTTCAGGTCCGCATCTGCACTGACCGCTGGATCGGGGCGCCAGCGTCAGCCCTTGCCGGTCGACCCGAATCCGCCGCTGCCGCGGTCGGAGTCGGCAAACTGGTCGACCCGCCTGAATCGGGCCTGGACCACCGGAACGATCACCAACTGGGCAATCCGGTCCATCGGCTGAATCGTGAAAACCGCAGCACCCCGGTTCCAGCAACTCACCATCAGCGGGCCCTGGTAGTCGGAGTCGATCAGCCCCACCAGATTGCCCAGCACGATGCCGTGTTTGTGCCCCAGGCCCGAACGTGGCAACAGCACCGCGGCCAGGCCGGGGTCGCCGATGTGGATGGCCAGGCCGGTCGGAACCAGGTGCGTCTGGCCCGGCTCGAGCAGCAGCGGCGCATCGATGCAGGCGCGCAGGTCCAGGCCGGCGCTGCCGGGAGTGGCATAACACGGCAGCTGGTCAGCCATGCGCGGGTCCAGCACCTTGAGGTCGATGGTGTGCATGCTCAAACCGGCGCGCTATGCCAGCGTCGTGGCCAGCCGCGCCGCGATGTCGGCCACCAGCTGGCGCGCCAGCGTGAGCTTGTCGGCGCGGGCGAGTTCACGGTGACCCTGTGCGTCCACCAGCGTGAGCGCGTTGGCGTCGCTGCCAAAAGTGGCGGGGCCGATGTTGCCCACGACCAGCGGCAGGTTCTTGCGCTGGAGTTTTTCGCGCGCGTGCTTGAGCACGTCCTGGCTTTCGGCCGCGAAACCGACGCAAAAGGGTCGATCGGGAAGTGCGGCCACCGCGGCCAGGATGTCGGGGTTCTCGGTCATCTCCCAGCGCGGGGCGGCCCGGTCCGCCCCCTTCTTGATCTTGTGCCCGGCCGGCGCCACCGGGCGCCAGTCGGCCACCGCGGCGGTGGCGATGAACACGTCGTGCATCGACGCCACGGGCATGACGGCGTCGAACATCTGGAGCGCCGTTCGCACGTCGATCCGGCGCACGCCGCGCGGCGTTTGCAGCGCCACCGGCCCCGCCACGAGCGTGACCTCGGCGCCCGCCTCGACGGCGGCACGCGCCAGCGCGAAACCCATCTTTCCGCTCGACAAATTGGTGATGCCGCGCACCGGGTCGATCGGCTCGTAGGTCGGCCCGGCCGAGATCAGCACCTTCTTGCCAAGCAGCGCCTTGGGTTGAAAAAAGGCGATCAGGTCGGCCAGCAGATCGGCGGGCTCGAGCATGCGGCCATCGCCGGTTTCGCCGCAGGCCTGCTCGCCGCTGTCGGGGCCCAGGATCACCGCGCCATCGGCGCGCAATTGAGCCGCGTTGCGCTGCGTCGCCGGGTGGGCCCACATCTCGCGGTTCATCGCCGGGGCCAGCAGCAACGGGCAGGTGTCCATCGGCCGCGCCAGGCACATCAGGCTGAGCAGATCGTCGGCGTGGCCATGGGCCAGCTTGGCCATGAAGTCCGCGCTCGCCGGCGCCACCAGCACCGCATCGGCGTCGCGCGTGAGGTTGATGTGCGCCATGTTGTTGCTCTCGCGCGCGTCCCACTGGCTGGTGTGGACGATGCGGTTCGACAACGCCTGCAGCGTCACCGCCGTGATGAACTGTTCCGCCGCCTGGGTCATCACCACCCGGACGCCGGCGCCGGCCTTGACGAGCAGCCGCGTCAGTTCAGCCACCTTGTAGCAGGCGATGCCGCCGGACAGGCCCAGCACGATGTGCCGGCCTGCCAGATCGAGCCGTTCAGTCATGGCTCAAAGCGCGGTCCAGGCGCGCGACAAGTCGCCCAGGTTGAAGAGCACGCGCACGGCCTTGCCGTAGATCTGTTCGTGCGGCAGGAAACCCCAGGCGCGCGAATCGGAAGAGTTGTCGCGGTTGTCGCCCAGCATGAGGTACTGGCGCTCGGGCACGCGGCACTGCCACGCCCCCGGGCGAGTGGCGGTGCAGTGGGCGCCGAGCGCGTCCACCGGCCCCCGCCCCTGCAGGAACGGGTTGACCTTGACGATGCGGCTGTGGCCCCCTGACGTTTCACGCAACAACCAGTGGCCGCTGTCTTCGGGCGGCACACCGGCGCCGCTGCCGTCACCCAGCAGTTGCACGTCGACCCGTGCGCCGTTCACACTGACCGCGCCATCCTGAAAGACCACCCTGTCCCCGGGCATGCCGACGAGCCGCTTGACGTAGAACTGCGACACATCGAGCGGGAAGCGGAACACCACCACGTCGCCGCGCTGCGGCTGCCCGAACTCGATCGCCCAATTGGTGAAAGGCAGGCGCGGGCCATAGGCCAGGTGGTTGACGAGCAGGTAGTCGCCGACCCGCAGCGTCGGCTCCATCGAGCCCGACGGCACCCGGGGCCAGTCGGCCAGCGCGACCCGGCAACTGAACATCAGCGCCACCACGATGAACAGTTCGGCGCCGAAACTGACCCACAGCGGCTTCTTGTCAGGCTCCGCGCCCAGCCGCCTTGCCTTGCGCGCCCAGGCCGCCCAGCAGGCGCCGGTCGCCAGCGTGGCGAGAAACAGGATCTCGTTGATGGAAAAGCCGATCTGCATGGGAATGCGATTGTCGATGCGAGCCGCATTGTCCGTCAGTCCGCGCGAACCGGCGCGCGCGGCGCGTGGTTTGCGGCGCCGCCAAGCTCGCGTAGAGTCGCGGGTCCATGCTCACCATGATCAATCAAGCCTTCGCACAGAGTGCGGCCTCGGCGCCGGCGTCGGCTCCGCTGTGGACGCTGGAAGGCCTGCGCGCCGCCGACCCGGTGCTCGGGCTGGCTGTGCTGATGCTGGCCGCCGTGCTGCTGGCCGAGGTGCTGCACCGCGCCTGGGGCCTGCCACGCAGTTGCGGCCACATGCTGATGGGCGCCATCGCCAGCCCGCTGGTGCTGCGCCTGCTCGACCAGTCCGATCTGGATGTGTGGAAGCCCCTGATCGACCTGGCCATCGGCGCCCTGCTGTTCGAGTTGGGCACCCGCATTCGGCCGCGCTGGCTGATCGACAACCCGTGGCTGGCGCTCAGCAGCATCTTGCAGGCCGCGCTGTGCGGGCTGCTGGTGGCCGCGCTGCTGGTGGCGCTGGGCACGCCGCTGCTGTCGGCCGCCGTCGTCGGCACGGTGGCCATGTCGACCTCGTCGGTGATCGTGCTCACCGCCACCCATGAATCGCACTCGCGCGGCCAGGTGACCGAACGCCTGCTGATGATGACCGCGATCAACAGTGTCATCGCCGTGCTGGGCCTGAAGGTGCTGCGTGTCGCGCTGGCCTCCGAATCGATCACGCCGGTCGACGAAGGCGTCGAGGCACTGGTCAGCGCGCTGCGGGTGATCGGCGGCTCCTTCCTGCTCGGGCTGCTGGTGGGTTTTGCATTGGACCGGCTGAGCCCGCTGGTGCGTGGCACGCCGGCCATGCCGGTGCTGCAGATCGCCCTGGTCATCACCGCCAGCATGCTGGCCGCGCAATGGAAGTTGTCGCCGCTGCTGGCGCTGCTGGTGGCGGGCATGACGGCGCGTTCGCGCATGGCGCATGGCCTGACCGTGGAGCCGCACCTCGGCTCGGCCGGCGCGGTGCTCAACGTGCTGCTGTTCATCTGCCTGGGCCTGCTGTTCACGGTGGATGGCGTGTGGACGCTGTGGCCGTGGGCGCTGGCGATCATCTTCGGCAGGCTGCTGGGCACCGGGCTGGCGGTGGGTGCCTTGGCCAGAGCCAGCGGCCTGGGCTGGCGCCAGGCCACGGCGCTCACGTTGGCGCTGCAGCCGATGAGCAGCCTGGCCGTCCTGCTGGCCGCTGACACCTTTGGCTGGCCGTCGCAATTGCCCGGTGTGGACGGCAACGCCTTGCAGGCCCTGCTGCTGGCGACCACGCTGATGCAGCTCACCGGCCCGGTGTGGACACAGCTCTCGCTGCGCCGGATTGCGCGCGAATGCAACGCGGGTTGACGCCCTCATGCCGCTGCAGGACTTCACCCCCTCCCAACCGCTCACGCTCGGCGTCGAGCTCGAGTTGCAACTCGTCAGCACGCACGACTTCGACCTCGCACCGCAAGCCGAAGACCTGCTGCGCGTGCTCAAGGGCCACTCGGGGGCCTGGGACGTCAAGCCCGAAATCACGCGCAGCATGATCGAGATCGGCACCTCCATCCAGCGCAGCCACCAGCCGCTGCTGGCCGAGTTGCGCGACCTGCGCGACCAGCTCGCCAAGGGTGCGCGCAGGCTCAACATCGGCATCGCCGGCGGCGGCACGCACGCCTACCAGCACTGGAGCGAGCAGCAGATCTTCCCGGGCGAGCGCTTCCACTACATCAGCGAGCTGTACGGCTACCTCGCCAAGCAGTTCACCGTGTTCGGCCAGCATGTGCACGTGGGCTGCGAAGACGGCGACCGCGCGCTGTGGCTGCTGCATGCGCTGTCGCGCTACGTGCCGCATTTCATCGCCTTGAGCGCGTCATCGCCCTTTGTGCAAGGGGTGGACACCGGCTTCGATTCGGCGCGCCTGAACTCGGTGTTCGCGTTCCCGCTGTCGGGCCGCGCGCCGTTTTGCCTGACCTGGCGCGAGTTCGGCCTGTACTTCGACAAGATGGCCAGCACTGGCGTGGTCCAGTCGATGAAAGACTTCTACTGGGACATCCGCCCCAAGCCCGAGTTCGGCACGATCGTGCTGCGTGTGTGCGACACGCCGCTGACGGTGGAGATGGCCGCGGCCCTGGCCTGCTATCTGCAATCCATCTGCCGCTACCTGCGCGAGGCGCGGCCGTTCGAGCCGACCGAAGACGACTACCTGGTCTACACCTTCAACCGCTTCCAGGCCTGCCGGTTCGGGCTCGACGGCGAGATCGTCGACCCCAAGACCAAACAGCGCATCAAGCTGCGCGACGACATCGTGCGCACGCTGGCCAACGTCGACCAGCACGCGCTCGACCTGCAGGCGCTCGACGCCAACAACCTGATCCGCGACACGCTGTTCGAGGGCAACGGCGCGCGCTGGCTGCGCGCCCACCGCGTCAAAGGCGCGCCGTTGTCGGCGGTGGTGGAATCAGCGGCGCAGCGCTGGATGAATGTCGAGAGCGGCGCTTGAGCGGCCGCAGTCCGGCCACACCGGTGCCCGCGCCGGGCTCAACAGCGCACGCTCGATGCACGGTTGATGCGCGGTTGATGAAGCGCCGGTTCAACGGGACGGCATGCCGTCGGGCTGGCGCGGCGCAACCCCGGCCATCGGCGCAAAGTGGAGCAACTGCGCCCCCGGCGCATGGGCCAGTGTGGTGGCGCTGCCCAGGCCGAAATCCTGGTCACCCCCGACCCGGCGATAGCGCCACAGCGATTGATTGCGCCAGGCCCCGCCATTGTTCAGGTTGCGGTCGATCACGCTCTGCACACGCGCGCCTTTGAAGCCCAGGCTGGAGACCAACTTCTGGAACGCACTGCGCAGCTTCGGGCCGCTGGTCTGTTCGGCCCACACCAGGCAGCGCCGGTCTTCTCCCGCCGCCAACAGCACGCGGCCCGCGCTGCCCGGCACCGCCAGCACCGTGCCGGCGGCACCGCCCAGCAGGTCTTCGGCCCCGGTGCGCAACGGGTCGAGCGACTCGAAACCCTGCGCCAATGCCCAATCGGTCACCGCCCCGGACTGGCCTTCATGGAGCACGCAGCCCTCCAGGAACACCTGCACGACTGATTGCTCCGTCAGAGCTGCGGCCAGCGGCTGCGGGGCGGCTGGTTTGGGCTCGATGATCGGCCCGTCGCGCAGCAGCGGCGCCTGGGCGCTGGCCGGTGAAACCAGCCAACCCGGACACACCAAGGCGCACACGGCAAGGGGGTGAAAAACCAGGGCCAGAACGGACACGTTGAGCGACATGCCGCAACGATAGCGGCAGACCGCCCTGCCGCGTGCGGATGGCGCCGGTTTTTGCTGCCCCAGGGCCGCTGGTTCACACCGGCATGATCTGCGGCGGTTGGGGGTGGAATCGCGCCATCGAATGCACGTCGGCATAACGTCCGTCGCGCAGCGCGTAGCCCTTGAAGCTGCCGTCGATCTCGAAGCCGAACTTGCGGTACAGGCGGATCGCCGCTGCGTTGTCGCCATAGACCGTCAGCTCCAATCGCAACACGCCGGCCCAGCGGTCGGCGTAGTCGCACATCGCCGCCATCAGCGCCGAGCCCACGCCCTTGCCCTGCGCTTCGGGCGCGACCGAGATGCCCAGGGTCATCACGTGGCGGCGGCGCAGTGCCGGGCCCACCGGATGCAGCCCGGCGGTGCCCACCACCTCGCCGTTGAGTTCGGCCACCAGCGGCAAGTCGGACTTGCCGGGTTGCGCGTTTTCGGCCAGCCGGGTGCGCCAGAGGTCCTCGTCGGTATAGGGCATTTGCATCAGGCCGGGGTAGACCGCCGGGTCGCCCATGATGCGGGCGAAGGCGGCGGCGTCCTTCGTCGACGCTCTGCGGACGGCAATGCTCATGACCAGACTCCTTTCTCAGGGCCGCCCTTGTCGAGCGCCCAGGATCATGCACTCGGGCAGGGCCTGGCGTCGACAGATCTTCAGCGCGGCAGTAGCATCAAACGGGTTTGGCATCGGGCCAGTTCCATCTCGGAGAAGCCATGTACAACATCGCACCGGCACTGGGCCATCTTCAACAAATGACGCAATACGATTGCTGGCATGCGTCGCTGCGAATGATGACGAAGTGGAAGAACGGCGTTAACAGCGAACCCTCCGGAACGCAAACCACCTGGCTTTACCTCAAATGTCGAGACGCACAGGCCGGATTCGATGTCTCGAAACAAAACGCGCTCAACAGGATCGCCGCGCCTGATGAAATTGATCACCACCATGCCGGCATTGGCGCGAAAAAGCGTGTGGGCGAGTGGTCAAAAAACCAGAAGCTCATATCGAATCAGCGCTCATTCAAGCCCTTCACCGAGCGGCCTGGCCTGACGCTGCCCCTGCTCCCTGCGATCCTCTCCGAGAACAAGCTCCGGGCCGTGCGCGGCAAGTCCATCATCCAGGAACTCGAAGGCACGCCTGCGGCGATCGAGCAGATGCTGCGTGACCACGGGCCGCTGTACTGCCTGGTCGACTTCGGGCATGTCGTCGTCGTCACCGGCATCAATGGCGACACCTTGGACGTTTGTGATCCGCTCCAGAACGCACCGGCCCAGCGCGGCATCAAGTGCATCGTCGATTCGCCTTGTGTGGCCCGGATCGTGACCTTGCTGTAGCGTGCGCGTGCCCGCCACGCCGGCGCGCCGGCTAGCGGACTTCGGCTTCCTGAAGCTGCAGGCGCTGCATCACCTGGTCGACGAAGATCAGCAGCATGATGCCCACCGCGACGCCGGTCACGAGCATCGGCAGCTGCGCCGCACTGATGACGCCGAACCCGCTGGGGAATGCGCGCCGATCCGCCGTGGTGCAGATGTAGTCGGCCGCCGCCATGCCGGTGTAGTGCATGCTGCAGACGGCCACCCCCATGACCAGCGCCGCGACCACACGCAGTCCCTGGGACGGCGTGTTGAACGCAAGCCACAGCGCCGCCGTGGCGGCCGCCACCGCGATCAGCACCGAAATTGCCACGACGCTGAAGTTCCACGCGACGTAGCCGCCAAAACGCAAACCATACATGCCCAGGTAGTGCATCACCGCCACGCCGATGCCGAGCAGGGTGCCGGCGACCGCGATGCGCTTGAAGCTGGTCGAATCCCTGGCCACATACGCCAGCGCAAGCGACGCGGCCACCACCGCGGCGACCAGGGAGACCAGCGTCTCGACCAGCGAGTAGCCGCTCGCCAGGTCGAGCTTGAGCGCCACCATGCCGATGAAGTGCATGGACCACACGCCGATGCCACCCAAGGCCAGCCCGGCCGCCACCGTATTGACCCGGCTGATGCGCCCGTCGGCGCCGCGCATCAGGCTGGCAGCCCGCAGCGCCACGAAAGACCCGAGGACCGAAATGATGTACGACAGCGCAATCAACTGGCTGTTCCACGTCGAAACGACGTCACTGTTCATGAACGAACTCCTGCGCTACGCCAAACAAGCTTCGGATACTCCGCTTTGGCCGCGCTCGGTGCAAGTGCCATGCCTCCCGCACAGCGTGAAATAAGTCAGCCGACCGGAACGCGCGCCACAGAGACACGGGCGCCATCTCAATCCCTGGACGCCGCTGTGCCGGCGGGAATCAAAGCGCCGCCAGGCTGCGCGATCGCGCCCGCGGGGTGAGGATCACGCACCAGGTAGCTGTACAGCACCGGCACGACCACCAGCGTCAACAGCGTGGAGGTGATCACGCCGCCGATGATGGCCCGGCCCATCGACGACTGAAGCTCGCCGCCCTCGTTGAGCGCAAGCGCCAGCGGCAGCATGCCGAAGATCATCGCGCTGGTGGTCATGATGATCGGCCGCATGCGCACCAGGCCGGCCTGCAGCAGCGCCTCGGGCACGCTCAGGCCCGCTTTGCGGCCCTGGTTGGCAAAATCCACCAGCAGGATCGCGTTCTTGGTCACCAGCCCCATCAGCATCACCAGGCCGATCATCGAGAACACATTCAGCGTCGATTGCCACAGCAGCAGCGCCAGCATCACGCCGATCAGCGACAGCGGCAGCGACGCCATGATGGCCAGCGGCTGCAAGAAGCTGCCGAACTGGCTGGCCAGCACGATGTAGATGAAGATCACGCTCAAGCCCAGCGCACCCAGCATGGCGCCGAAGGCGTCTTCCTGCTCCCTGGTGGCGCCGCCCACGTCCAGGCTGTAGCCGGGCGGCAGCCGGGTGGCCTTGACAAGGGCTTGCACCTCCTTGCCGGCATCCCCCGCCGGCCTGCCTTCCACACCGGCGAAGATGGCTTCACGGCGCTGCAGGTTCTGGCGCCGGATCACCTCGGGGTTGAGCACCGGCTCGATGCTGGCCACCGACGCCAGCACGATCGGCGTGCCGTCCTTGCTGAAAGCGACCGGCAGCCCGCGCAGCTGTTCAATCTTTTCGCGCTGCGCGGCGGGCAAGCGCAGTTCGACCTCGACCTGCTGCCCGTCCGGCGTGGTCCAGTGAGTGGCGACCTCGCCGTTCACATAGGCGCGCAGGCTGGACGCCACCTGCGGCGCCGTCAGCCCCAGGTCGCGCACCGCACCCGGGTTGAGCCGCACCGCGTAGGTCGGCAGGCCGGCCTTGGCCGACACCTCCACGTCAACGATGCCCCTGATCTGGCGAATCTTGTCGGCCAGCTCCCGCGTGATGGCCACCAGGCCCTCCGGGTCGCTGCCGAGCACCGCCACATAGATCGGCCGATCGAAGCCGACCGACACCTCGATGCCCGGCAACTTGGCGATCTGCACGCGGATCGCGTCCTCGACCTGCTTCTGGCTGCGCTGGCGCTGCGAGCGCGGCTTCAGGCTGATGTTGAGCGAGGCCTGGTTGCGCCCCACCGCCAAACCCGAACCCTGCCCGCCCACACTGCTGGACACACTGTGCACCTCGGGCATCGACAGCACCACCGCTTCGACCTGGCGGATCTTGGCGTCGCTGCGTTGCAGGCTCGAGCCCACCGGCAGGCGCACGTTGAGCTGCGTGAAGCCCTGGTCGGCCTGCGGAATGAACTCGCTGCCCACCAGCGGCGCCAAGGCCAGCGCACCGGCAAAACTGGCCACCCCCACCAGCAGCACCACGGCGCGTGGCGTCAGCGTGCCGCGGCGCCACCGGCGCGCCTGCGTGGCCAGTTGCCGGCCCTGCTCGTCGAACGGCCGGCCGAACCAGGGCCACGGCAGGCGGTAACGGCGGGCTGAAAAAGCCCAGTGGATCAGCGCCTCGTACAGCGCATGCAGCCCGTCCATCAGGCGGTCGGTGCCGCGCAGCAGCGTGCCGATCACCGGCACGGTTTGCAGGTGCTGGGCCGGTGGGTCTTTCCAGACGCTGGACAGCATCGGGTCGAGCGTGAAGCTGACGAACAGGCTGACCAGCACCGCCACCGTGACCGTGAGGCCGAACGACACAAAGAACTTGCCGACGATGCCGCCCATGAACGCCACCGGCACGAACACCGCGCACAAGGCCAACGTGGTGGCCATCACCGCCAGGCCGATTTCGTCGGTGCCTTCCAGCGCGGCGCGCCGGTGCCCCTTGCCCAGGTGCACATGGCGCACGATGTTTTCGCGCACGACGATGGCGTCGTCGATCAGCAGGCCGATGCACAGGCTCAAGGCCATCATCGTCATGAAGTTCAGCGTGAAGCCGAACGCGTGGATCGCGATGAACGATGCGATGACCGAGATCGGCAGCGTCAGGCCGGTGATGACGGTCGAGCGCCACGAATGCAGGAACAGGAACACGATCAGGACCGTCAGCAGCGCGCCCTCGACCAGCGTGTGCTGCAGGCCGCGCAGCGAGTTCCTCACGAAGTCGCTGGAGGCGTAGACGAGCTTCAACTCCACGCCACCCGGGAGCGTGGCCTTGAGCTCTTCGGCGGCGGCCTTGACCGCCTCGCCGGTGGCCACGATGTTGGCGTCCTGTTGCTTGAACACATTGAAGCTCACCGCCGGCTGGCCGTTGATGCGGGCCAGCGAGTCGGGCTCGCGCTCGCGCTCGACCAGAGTCCCCAGGTCGGCCAGCGTCACCGCCAGGCCGGCGCGGCGCGCCACCACCAGGTGGGCAAACTGCTTGGGGTCGCGCACCCGCCCTTCGACGCGCAAAAGGGAATCCTGCACCGCATCGCTCAGCAGGCCCACCGGCTGGTCGGCATTCGCCTCGCGCAGCGCGGTGGCAATTTCAGCCGGCGTCACGGTGTAGGCGCGCAGCCGCTCGGGCAGCAGGTCGATGCGCACCTGCCGCGTGGCCAGGCCCGCCACGTCGACGCGCGCCACGCCCTCCACGCGCTGCAGGCGCTTGTAAACCGTCTGGTCGGCGATCAGCGACAACTCGCGCACGCTGCGCTCGGCGCTGACCAGCGCGAGCACGACGGTGGGCTGGCTGTTTTCGCCATCGAAGCGGATCACGGTGGGCGCCTTGGCGTCTTTGGGGAACGCGCTCTGCACCACGCCGATGCGGTCGCGCGCGTCCTGCATGGCGCGCGCCATGTCGGCGTTCAGGCTGAACTCCACGCTGGTCTGGCTGCGGCCCTCGAAACTGCGCGAGGTGATGCGCTTCACGCCGGCAATGCTGTTGAGCGCCTCCTCCACCAGCTTGGTCACCTCGCGCTCCACCGCCTCGGGCGAAGCACCGGGGTAGGCCACGTCGACAAAGGCCACCGGCAGCGCCACGTCGGGCATTTGCTCGACCCCCAGCCGCGCGTACGAGAACAGGCCCAGCACGCACAGTGCGGCCATCACCATGGTGACGAACACCGGGTTGTTGATGGAGACGCGGGTCATCCACATGGCGCGCTCCGGCTCATCGCAAAAGGGCCGGCGCCGGCGTCGACGCCAGCGCGCCCTTGGCCGCCACCACCACCGCCCTGCCTCCCTCGCGCAGGTTGTCGAAGCGCGCGGCCAGCACCTGCGCATCGGCGCTCAGGCCGTCGACCACCTCGACCCGGCCCTGCGCGGCGTCACGCCGGCCGGTGGTGACCGCGCGGCGCACCAGCACGCCGTTCTCGATCAACCACAGCTGGTCCTGCCCGGAGGTTTGAGTGATGGCCGTGACCGGCACGGTCAGGCGCTGGGTGGGGTCGGGCAACAGCACCCGGGCCAGCGCGTACTGGCCGGCGCGGTACGCCTCGTTCGGGTTCGGCAGCGCTATCGTGACGCCGATCGAGCGGGTGCCGGCCTCGGCCGCCGGGGCGATTCGCCCGATGCTGCCGGCCGCCGGCGCCGCCACGCCTTCCACCTGCACTTGCACCGGCATGCCGGGCGCAAGCTGCGAGACCTCGTGCGTGCCCACGCTGCCGGCCAGTTCCAGCGTCGACAGGTCGACGATGGTCAGCACGCTTTGCTCCAGGCTCAGTTTTTCACCGGGCAACACATGGCGCTTGGCCACCACGCCGCCGATCGGCGCCACCAGCGCGGCGTCACGCAAGCTCAGGCGGCTGGTGCCGAGTTGCGCCTGCGAGGCGGTGAACTGGGCGCGCGCGGTTTCGAGCGCGGCGGCGCTGGCCTCCAGGCCGCTGCCGGAAATGAACTGCTGGTCGGCCAGGCGCTGGTTGGCCTGGTGCTGGCGCTGGGCCTGGGCCAGTTGCGCGCGCGCCGATTCGAGCGCCGCACTGCGCTCGGCGACCCTGCCGTTCAAGTCGGCCAGGTCGACCCGGCCCAGCGTCTGCCCGGCCTTCACACGCCCTCCCTCAGCGACGTTCAGCGACAGCAGCGTGCCCGGCGCCTTGACCCGCACCACGGCCGTGCCGGGCGCCACCAGCGGGCCGGAGAACTCGATCCGCTGCGGCAGCGACACCCGTTGCGGCCGGACCACCTCGGCGGCGCTGAATTCCAGCGTCACGTTGGCCGCGTCGGCCTTCTTCCGGGCCACTTCGGCATCGGCCGCCTGGAGCCTCGACACGACCAGCAGCGCCACGCCGGCGAATGCCGCAGCCACCACCCCACCGATCAGCCATCGCTTGCGCATCGAGCCTCCTTGTTGTGCGGGAGCGAGCCTGCCACCCAGCGTCAAAAGCTGGCAGTGTATGAATCCGCCACGCGGCCGCAAGCGTGGACGCGACGGCCTGCGGATTGGCGGGTGCGAGTGGCGCGGCGGGTGCGAGTGGCGCGCCAGGGCGGTCAGGCCGGCGCGGTGGAGACTCGCTCCAGCACCAGCACGCGCCAGCAGCACAGTGCCGCCAGCAGCGCCGCGGCGCTGGCGGCCCAGAACACCGCCGCAAAGCCAAGCGCATGGCTCAGCGCACCGCCGGCCACGCCGCCGATCACGCCCGACGCGCCATAACCCAGCACCGCATACAACGCCTGGCCGCGCCCGCGCAGCCGGCCGGGGAAGTGCTGGCTGATGATCGCGATGCACGCGGTGTGCTGGGCCGCGAAGGTCAGCGCGTGGGTGGATTGCGTCAGCACCAGCACCCAGGCACTCTGGCCAAACGCCGCGACGGCGGCAAAGCGCAGCACCGACACCACCGCCGCCAACAGCAGCCAGCCATGCATGGGCAACAGGTGCAACCAGCGGCTTTGAAACCAGAACCAGCCGATCTCAAGACTCACCCCGACCGCCCACAACAGGCCGACCGTGCCCTTGGTGTAACCCAGCGAATCAAGGTACAGCGAAAAGAAGGTGTACAGGCTGGTGTGCGCCAGCACGGTCAAGAACACGCCGGCGAAAAACCAGGCCACCACCGGCTGGCGCAGCACCGCCAGCGCGCCCTTGGCGGCGTCGGCCGAGTGGCTGGGTTCGCTCACCGCCGGCAGGCGCCACACGGCCACCAGCAACAGCGCCAGGATGGCGATCACCAGTTGCGGAAACCAGCCCATGCCCAGCCACTGCAATGTGAAGCCGCTGGCGGCCACCGTCAGCACAAAACCGACCGAGCCCCACACCCGCACCCGCCCGTAGCGGCGCGCATCGAGCGCACCGTCGCGGCTGACCAACTGGGCCAGCGACGCCTCGCTGATCGGGATCACCGCCGCGGTGAAGATGAACAGCGCGATCGTCACGGCCGCGATCCAGCCCGGCACCTGTGACACCACGAAGCCGAGCGAGGTCGCCAGCGACAACCCGACCGACAGCCGCAACAGCAGGCTGCGCCGGCCGGTGTGGTCGGCCAGCCAGCCCCACACGTACGGGCTGAACAGGCGGGTGCCGCTTTGCAGCGAAGCCAGTGCGCCGATGGCCAGCGTGCTCATGCCCAGGCTCTGGAACCACAGCGGCGCGTACGTGTTGAACAGGCCGGCGTAACCGAAGTAGGCGAACGACACCGAGCCGAAGGCAAACAAGGCGCCACGCGCGGGCGGGCCGGTGCTCATGTCATGGGCGCGCTGATGCGCATGGATCTCTCCCCGGGGGCGGCGCAGGTCACGCCTGCCGGGGCCGAGGCTACCGCAAGTCGCGCGCCATGCGCGCGCAGGCGAGGCAGGCGCGCCATGCGCCCGCAGACGAGGCAGGCGCGGCGCGCGGGCGCCAGGTCGTGCCAGCCCGCGCCGAGCCACCGGGCGGCTCGCTTCAGCGGCCCGGC
>JANORB010000091.1:0-1960 GCA_031415135.1 Methylibium sp. | reverse complement strand
TCTCGAACACGAACGAGGTGCTCAGGTGAATCGGCACGGCGCGCGCGCCGGTGGCGGGGTCGGGGCTGGCTCCGGCGTGCAGCGCCAGGGTGTCGAATCCGGGGTCTGAATAACCAGGCATGTCGTCTCCGTGGGGAATGTCCAGGGCGCTGTGGCGAACATTGTGGGCTATATTCTTTTCATCGTTTCGTCCCGAGAGGTGTCCCATGAAAGTCAGCGACATACTGCGGGTCAAGGGGGGCACGCTGTTCACTGTTTCTCCGGACGATCAGCTCAGTGAAGCGGTGAACACGATGGCCGAAAACGACATCGGCTCGCTGGTGGTCATGGGCCATGGCGACCTGGTGGGCATGCTCACCTTTCGCGAGGTCATCCAGGCGGTCGTGAAGAATGGCGGCTCGGTCGGCAAGACCACGGTGCGAAGCGTGATGGACGATGCCCCGCTGACCTGCACGCCCGACACCGAGATCGACGAAGTGCGCCGCATGATGCTGGGCCGCCATGCGCGCTACATGCCCGTGATCACGCAACGCACTCTGATGGGCGTGATCTCGTTTTTCGACGTCGCCAAGGCCGTGGTCGACGGGCAGGACTTCGAGAACCGCATGCTCAAGGCCTACATTCGCGACTGGCCGGTGGACGCGCCCGACGACACGCCGGCCGCATCCGGCGAGCCGGGCCGCACGCCTTAGAATTCACATCGCCTCGCGCACCACCGCCTCCGGGCGGTGGTTTGGTTTCAGCCCCTCGATATCTGGTTTCCCCCCCATGTCCGGCAGCACCTTCGGCCTTCTGTTTCGCGTCACCAACTTCGGTGAATCGCACGGCCCCGCCATCGGCTGCGTGATCGACGGCTGCCCGCCCGGCATGCTCTTGAGCGAAGCCGACATCCAGCCTGAACTCGATCGGCGCCGCCCCGGCACCAGCCGGCACGTGACCCAGCGCAACGAGCCCGATGCGGTGGAGATCCTCTCCGGCGTGTTCGAGGGCAAGACCACCGGCACGCCGATCTGCCTGCTGATCCGCAACACCGACCAGCGCAGCAAGGACTACGGCAACCTGCTGCAGACCTTTCGGCCCGGCCACGCCGACTACACCTACCTGCACAAGTACGGCCTGCGCGACCCGCGCGGCGGCGGGCGCGCGTCGGCCCGGCTCACGGCGCCGATGGTGGGCGCGGGCGCGGTCGCGCGCAAATGGCTGCGCGAACACCATGGCACCCGCTTCACCGGCCACATGACGCACATCGGCGAGATCGAGATTCCGTTCGAGTCGCTGGACCATGTTCCCCACAATCCTTTCTTCGCCGCCAACGCCAGCGATATTCCTCGCCTGGAGGCCTACATGGACGAGCTTCGAAAGGCCGGTGACAGCTGCGGCGCGCGAATCCATGTGCGGGCCGCCAACGTGCCCGTCGGGCTGGGCGAGCCGCTGTTCGACAAGCTCGATGCCGACATCGCCCACGCGATGATGGGCATCAATGCCGTCAAGGGGGTCGAGATCGGTGCCGGCTTTGCCAGCGTCGCCCAGCGCGGCACCACCCATGGCGACGAACTGTCGCCCCAGGGCTTCCGCGCCAACAACGCCGGTGGTGTGCTGGGCGGCATCTCGACCGGGCAGGACATCACGGTCAGCATCGCCGTCAAGCCGACCAGTTCGATTCGCAGCCCGCGCCAGTCGATCGACCTGGCCGGCAACCCCGCCACGGTCGAAACCTTCGGCCGCCACGACCCGTGTGTCGGCATCCGCGCCACGCCCATCGCCGAGGCCATGCTCGCGCTGGTGCTGATGGACCATGCGCTGCGCCAGCGTGCGCAGTGCGGCGATGTGGTGGCGCCGATGGCGCGCATTCCCGCGGCGGCGCCGGGCCGCTGAAGCGAGCCGCCCGGTGGCTCGGCGCGGGCCGGCACGACCTGGCGCCCGCGCGCCGCGCCTGCCTCGCCTGCGGGCGCATGGCGCG
>JANORB010000090.1:0-28052 GCA_031415135.1 Methylibium sp. | reverse complement strand
AGCCGGTGGAGTATGGACAGCCCCTGTTCATCATCGAATAGGGTGGGCCATGTTCAAAAAAATACTGATCGCAAATCGGGGGGAGATCGCCCTGCGCATCCAGCGCGCCTGCCGCGAACTCGGCATCAAGTCGGTGGTGGTCTATTCCGAGGCCGACCGCGAGGCCAAGTACGTCAAGCTGGCCGATGAGGCGGTGTGCATCGGCCCGGCGGCGTCGGCGCAGAGCTACCTCAACATGCCGGCCATCATCTCCACCGCCGAGGTGACCGACGCCGAGGCGATCCACCCCGGTTACGGCTTCCTGTCCGAAAACGCCGACTTCGCCGAGCGCGTGGAACGCAGCGGCTTCACCTTCATCGGCCCCACCGCGGAGTCCATCCGCATGATGGGCGACAAGGTCTCGGCCAAGCAGGCCATGATCAAGGCCGGTGTGCCGTGCGTGCCGGGCGCCGAGGGCGGGCTGCCCGACGACCCGAAGGAAATCGTTCGCCAGGCGCGCGCGATCGGCTACCCGGTCATCATCAAGGCCACCGGCGGCGGCGGCGGGCGCGGCATGCGGGTCGTGCACACCGAGGCGGCGCTGCTCAACGCGGTGCAGACGACGCGGGCCGAGGCCGGGGCGGCATTCAACAACCCCGGCGTGTACATGGAAAAGTTCCTTGAGAACCCGCGCCACATCGAGATCCAGGTGCTGGCCGACGAGCACCGCAACGCCGTGTGGCTGGGCGAACGCGACTGTTCGATGCAGCGGCGCCACCAGAAGATCATCGAAGAAGCGCCGGCCCCCGGCATTGCGCGCCGGGTGATCGAAAAGATCGGCGAGCGCTGCGCGGCGGCGTGCAGGAAGATCGGTTATCGCGGCGCCGGCACCTTCGAGTTCCTGTTCGAAGACGGCGAGTTCTATTTCATCGAGATGAACACCCGTGTGCAGGTGGAACACCCGGTGACCGAATTCGTGACCGGCATCGACATCGTGCAGATGCAGATCCGCGTGGCGGCCGGCGAAAAGCTGCCGTTCACGCAGCGCAACATCCAGATGCGCGGGCACGCGATCGAGTGCCGCATCAACGCCGAAGACCCGTACAAGTTCAACCCGTCGCCGGGCCGCATCACGATGTGGCACCCGCCCGGCGGCCCCGGCGTGCGGGTCGATTCACACGCCTACACCAACTATTACGTGCCGCCGCACTACGACTCGATGATCGGCAAGATCATCGTGCACGGCGACACCCGCGAGCAGGCGATGGCGCGCATGCGCACCGCGCTGTCGGAGACGGTGATCGAAGGCATCCTGACCAACATCCCGCTGCACCGCGAGCTGATGGTGGATGCCAAGTTCATCGAAGGCGGCACCAGCATCCACTACCTCGAGGGCTGGATGAGCCAGCACAAACGCTGATGGTGGAACTGCTGCTGCTCGCCCCGCAGCGCAGCGCAGAGGCGGCATCCGACGCCTTGATGGACGAGTTGGGCGCGCTGTCGGTGTCGATCGAGGACGCCGATGCCGATACCGCCGGCGAGCAGGCGATGTTCGGCGAGCCCGGCATGCCGGCGCCCCAGGGAGGCTGGCATCGGTCGGTGATCCGGGCCCTGTTTCCTGACGCGGCGGCGGCCACCGAAGCGGCCACGCTGCTGCTGGCCCAGGACTGGGCAGCCGATGTGCAAATAGAATCGATCGTCGATGTGCCCGAGCAGGACTGGGTGCGGCTCACGCAGTCGCAATTCGCCCCGGTGGAGGTGGCGCCGGCGTTCTGGATCGTGCCGAGCTGGCATGAACCGCCCGCCGACGCCAGGTGCGTGATCCGGCTCGACCCCGGGCTGGCCTTCGGCACCGGCACCCACCCGACGACGCGCATGTGCCTGGCCTGGATAGCGCGCCACGCGCCACAGCGCTCGGCCGGCTGGGCCCGGGTGCTCGACTACGGTTGCGGCTCCGGCATCCTGGCTATCGGCGCGGCGCTGCATGGCGGGCGCGGCATCACCGCAGTGGACATCGACACCGCGGCGGTGCAGTCGACCGAGTCGAATGCGCGCGACAACGGCGTCGCGCTGCGGGCCGGCACACCGGAGTTGGCGCACGGGCCGTACCCGCTTGTGCTGGCCAACATCCTGGCCACGCCGCTGAAACTGCTGGCGCCGCTGTTGTGCAGCCATGTCGCGCCGGGCGGCGACCTGGTGCTGGCGGGCATCCTGGAGCGCCAGGCCGACGAGCTGACCGCCGCCTACGCGCCCTGGCTGGCATTGCGGGTGAGCGACACGCAGGACGGCTGGATCCTGATGACCGGCCAGTCCCCCGCGCCCGGGCCGCATGGCATGATCGTTCCATGAGCCTGGCCACCCGTTGCACCGCCTGCGGCACCGTTTTCAGGGTCGTGCAAGACCAGCTCAAGGTCTCTGAGGGCTGGGTCCGCTGCGGGCGTTGCGACGAGGTGTTCAACGCCCTTGAAGGCCTGTTCGACCTTGAACGCGAAGCGCCACCGGCCGGGCCGCTGGCAGCCGCGTCGTCGGCGCCCAAACCGGCCGGCGCGCAGGTCGCAGGCGCCGGCCACGATGGCGGCGGCGAGGCAGCGGCCGAGTGGGGCGGCGACCCACGCTTGCCGGCGCAGGACGAGGCCGTCGATACCCTGCTGCTGTCGCGACCCGACGATACCGGCCTTGCGGTGCCGCCTTTTGCCATGGCGCCTGACGACCCTCGCGAGTTTGCCAGCGCGCGCTGGGACGCCGAACTGCTGACCGACGAAGCGGCGCTGCTGGCCGAGCCCGAACTGGCCCACGACCCGGCGGACGGCGGGCCGCGGGCTGAATCGCAGCGCACGCCGGAGTTTTTGCGCCAGGCCGAGCACCAGGCGCGCTGGCAGCGGCCGCAGGTGCGGGCGCTGCTGGGCGTGGCCGCGCTGGCGCTGCTGGGCGCGCTGGCGCTGCAGGCGGTGCACCACTTTCGCGACACCGTCGCGGTGCGCTGGCCGCAGACCCACGGCGCGCTGCAGGCCTGGTGCGCCGCGCTGCAGTGCACGCTGGCGCCGCCGCGCCGCATCAACGACATCTCGGTCGAAAGCACGACGCTGGCTCGCGCCGGCACGCCGCCGGAGGCGTTTCGGCTGTCGGTCAACCTGCGAAACCATGGCGCGCTGCCGCTGAGCGTGCCGTCGGTGGACCTGAAACTGACCGATGGCAGCGGCGCGCTGATCGCACGGCGAATGCTGTCTCCGAGTGACTTCCGGGTGTCGGTTGCGGCCTTGCCGCCGGGCTCGGAAACCATGCTGCAAATGCTGATGTCCACCGGCAACCGGGTGGTTGCCGGCTACACCGTCGAAGTGTTCTACCCCTGAGGCTGCGCCGTGCAACGCAAGGGCTGTGTGATGGCAGTGGGCGGCGCGAACCTGGACATCAGCGCCTGCGCCGACCAACCGCTGCGCGCCGCTGATTCCGCGCCCGGCCGGGTTCACACCTCGGCGGGCGGCGTGGCGCGCAATGTGGCTGAAAACCTGGCCCGGCTCGGGCATGCCACCCGCTTGCTCAGCGCCGTCGGCGACGACCCGCAAGGCCACAGCCTGCTGGCCGCCACCCGGATGGCGGGCGTCGACGTGAGCGCTTGCTGGGTGGTGCCGGGTGCGGCCAGTGCGAGCTACGTGTCGGTTCACGACCACGCCGGCGCGCTGACCGTGGCGGTGAACGACATGCAGATCATTGAGCACATCACGCCAGAACGGCTGGCCCCGCACGCACGGCAATTCCAACAGGCTGCGGCGCTGGTGGTCGACTGCAACCTGGCCGAGCCGGCACTGGCCTGGCTGTTGGCCAACTGCGACGCGGCGCCGGTGTTCGTCGACGCCGTCTCGGCCTTCAAGTGCCGGCGCGTGCTGGCATCGCTGAGCCGGGTGCACACGTTGAAAGTCAACCGGCTGGAGGCCGGCGCGCTGAGCGGCCTGCCGCTGGGCTCCGAGGCCGAGGTCGAGGCGGCAGCGGGCTGGCTGCACCGTCAGGGGGTGCGCAACATCGTGCTGAGCCTGGGCGATCAAGGGCTGTATTTCAGCCAGGCCCACGGCGCGTGCGGCTGGCAGCGGGCGCTGCCGGTGACCGTCGTCAGCACCACCGGCGCCGGTGACGCGCTGCTGGCCGGGCTGGTGCATTCGCACCTGGCCGGGGCAAAGCTGAGCCGCGCGGCGCGCTTTGCCAGCGGCTGTGCGGCGCTGACGCTGACCGTGGCATCGGCCAACCACCCCGGCCTGTCGGTGGATCGGGTGGATCGGTGGCTGGACAGCGTGGCCGCCTGAATCCGCGATCAGTGCACCGATGAGCCCGCACCCTGACCTGGACATCCACCCCGAGGTGGCCGAAGCGCTCGTCGCCGGCCGCCCGGTGGTGGCGCTGGAGTCGACCATCATTTCGCATGGCATGCCGTACCCGCAGAACGTGGCCACCGCCGGCCGGGTGGAGACCGAGGTGCGCGCCCACGGCGCGCTGCCGGCCACGATTGCGATCGTCGACGGCCGGCTCAAGGCCGGTCTGACCGCGACGCAAATCGAGCACCTGGGCCAGCGCGGCGCCGACGTGGCCAAGGTCAGCCGGCGCGACATCCCGTTCATCGTCGCCTCGGGGCAAACCGGTGCCACCACCGTGGCCGCAACGATGATCATCGCCGCGCAGGCCGGCATTCATGTGTTTGCCACTGGCGGCATCGGTGGCGTGCACCGTGGCGCGGCGCACAGCTTCGACGTGTCGGCCGACCTGCAGGAACTGGCCCGCACCAACGTGGCTGTGGTGTGCGCTGGCGCCAAGGCCATCCTCGACCTGCGCCTGACGCTCGAATACCTCGAAACCCACGGCGTGCCGGTGGTCGGCTACCGCACCGACCTGCTGCCCGCGTTCTACACCCGCGACAGCGAGTTCAAGGTCGATTACCGGCTTGACGACGCGGCGCAAATCGCCCGCGTGATGCACGCCAAGTGGCGCCTCGGGTTGCGCGGCGGCCTGGTGGTGGCCAACCCGATCCCGCAGGCCTGGGCGATGCCGCGCGCCACCATCGACGCGGCAATCGCGCAGGCCCTGCACGACGCGCAGACGCAAGGCATCACCGGCAAACACACCACGCCGTTCCTGCTGGCGCGCGTGACCGAGCTGACCGGTGGCCACAGCCTGGCCGCGAACATTCAACTGGTGCTGAACAACGCCCGGCTGGCGGCGGCCATTGCCGCAGCCTTCGCGGACCAGCGCGACAAGTTCGGACCGTGAGCCACCTGCCATGATCCACCGCTGCCGGCTCAGCGACGCACAAACCCTGCCCGCGAGCGCGGGCGCCGCGTTCGCGCGCGACGGCGTGATCGTGATCGAAGGCTTCGTGGCGCGCCAGGCCTGCGACACGCTGCGCCGGCGCGCCCTCGAACTGGTGGCCGAGCACGCGCCGCAGTCGCCCGGCACGGTGTTTTCGACCCGCGACCAGCGCCACGCCCGCGACGCCTTCTTCGAAGCCTCGGCCAACCGCATCGCGGCGTTCTTCGAAGAAGGCGCGTTCGACGGCCAGGGCCGGCGGTGTGTGCCGCTGGACCGTGCGATCAACAAGCTGGGCCACGCCATGCACGACCTGGACCCGGTGTTTCGCGCGTTCTCCAGCGGCCCGCGCCTGCAGGCCGTGGCGCAAGGCCTCGGCTTGGCCGACCCGCAACTCGTGCAGTCGATGTACATCTTCAAGCAGCCGGGCATCGGTGGCGAGGTCGCCTGCCACCAGGACTCGACCTACCTGTACACCGAGCCCGAATCGGTGCTGGGCCTGTGGTTCGCCATCGAAGATGCGCACCGAGGCAACGGCTGCCTGGGCGGGCTGCCCGGCGAACACCGCAAGGGGCTGAAGGAAATCTTCCGCCGCCAGCCCGATGGGTCATTGAAGCTGGAGCCATTGCAGCCTGGCCTGAGCTGGGACATGGGTCGGCTCGAATGGCTGGAGGTGCCGCAAGGCACGCTGATCGTGTTCAACGGCAGCTTTCCGCACCTGTCTGAATCCAACCGTTCTGTGCAGTCGCGCCACGCGTTCACCTTGCACGCGGTCAGCGCCGGCGCGCGCTACCCGGCTTCGAACTGGATTCAGCGGCAGCCGGGACTCGACCCACCGTGGCGCGGGTTCATCTGATCGGCAAGCCGCCGACCCAGCGCTCCAATGCCAGCAGCGCCGCGGCGCGATCTGCCTCGGGCAGGAACGACGCGTTGGCGGCGTCACGCGTCATCGCAATCAACTCGTCCACCGACAAGCCGTTGTGCCGGTGCACCGCTTCCAGTTCGCCGCTCAGCGTCACGCCCGACATCAGCCGGTTGTCGGTGGAACAGGACACCGACAAGCCGGCCCGAACCATCGCGCCGATCGGGTGCGCGGCGATTGATTCGGCCGCGCCGGTGTGCACGTTGCTCGTCGGGCACACCTCGAAGTGCAAGCCGATTCGCAGCGCGTCGTCGACCAGGCGCGCTGCCTGCGGCGTGCCGGCGCCCTGCATGATGTTGACGCCATGGCCGATGCGGCCGATCGCCAATCCGGCCGCCTCCAGCACACGCGCGCCGTCGTCGGCCTCGCCGGCGTGGCAGGTCAGGCCCAGGCCGGCGTCGCGCGCGATCGCAAAGGCGCGCGCATGCGCGGCTGGCGGAAACCCGCGCTCGGCGCCGGCCAGGTCGAAGCCGATCACGCCCCGGCCCGCGTAACGCGCGGCCAGGCGGGCGCTGCGTTCGGTGTGTTCCGGCGGGTCGGTGCGCATCGCGCAGACGATCAGCCCGCTGGGCAAGGCGCTGCGCCGCAAGCCCGCCAGCAGGGCGTCGAGCGCGGCCTCGCCCCGCAGCCCCAGCGGCTCCAGCAGCAGCGGCGCGATGCGGAACTCGGCCAGCACGCAGCCATCCAGCCGCGCGTCCTCGGCAGCCTCGAATCCGACGCGCTCGCAGGCCTGCGCCGAGGCCATCGCGGCGAGCGTCAACGCAAAGCCTTGCAGGTAGCGCTCCAGGCTGCCGGAGTTGGCGTTGGCCTGCATCCAGGCGGCCAGGCTGGGGGCGTCGCCGGCCGGCACGCTCAAACCCGTCGCACGGCACAGGTCCAGCAGGGTCTGCGGGCGCAGGCCGCCATCCAGGTGCTCGTGCAGCAAGACCTTGGGCATGGCCTGCCAGTGGCGCGGCGGCAAGGGTGCGAGGGATTCGGTCAACGGCGGCTCCCGGTGGGCGTTTGCCTTGGCGGCATTGCGCAATATCATGCGTGACCTTTGTTGCCCTTGCCCGCCCCTCAACGCAAAAGCCTTCGCGAAGACACCATGAACCACACCCTCCGATTCGCATTCCTCGTGGTCGCTCTGGCTGCCACCGTGCCAGCCCGGGCCGAGCCGGCCGTCGTCTACGACATGGGCGGCAAGTTCGACAAGTCGTTCAACGAAGCGGCCTACAACGGCATCGAGCGGTGGAAGAAGGAAACCGGCAAACCCTACCTCGAATTCGAGATCGCCAACGAATCGCAACGCGAGCAGGCGATTCGCCGCATGGCCGAGCGCGGCGCCAACCCGATCATCGGCATCGGCTTCGGCCAGGCGTCGAGCATCGAGAAGGTCGCCAAGGAGTTCCCGAAGCTCAACTTCGCCATCATCGACATGGTGGTGAACCTGCCGAACGTGCAGTCGGTCGTGTTCAAGGAGCAGGAAGGCAGCTTTCTGGTCGGCACGATGGCCGCGCTGGCCAGCAAGACCGGCAAGGTGGGTTTTGTCGGCGGCATGGACATTCCGCTGATCCGGCGCTTCCAGTGCGGCTACGAACAAGGCGCCAAATACGCCAACCCCAAGGCCGAGGTGTTCGCCAACATGACCGGCACCACCGGCGCGGCCTGGAACGACCCGGCGCGCGGCGGTGAGCTCACCAAGGCGCAATTCGCCAAGGGCGCCGACGTGGTGTTCGCCGCCGCCGGCGGCACCGGCGTGGGCGTGTACCAGGCCGCCAAGGACGGTGGCAAGCTGGCCATCGGCGTCGACAGCAACCAGAACCACCTGCAGCCCGGCACCATGCTGACCTCGATGCTCAAGCGTGTCGACGTGGCGGTGTACAACGCCGCCAATGCGCACAAGCCGGGCGTGACCGTGCTGGGCCTGAAAGAAGGCGGCGTCGACTACGCGATGGATGCCAACAACGCCAAGCTGGTGACAGCCGACATGAAGGCCAGGGTCGACGCCGCCAAGGCCGACATCATCAGCGGCAAGATCAAGGTGGCCGACTACATGGCCGACAACGCCTGCAAGTTCTGATCTCAGGCGGAACACGGTCGGCCCCGGCATGACGGCGGACCCGCCGCCGCCCCCCGCAGCGCCACCGGCGCTGCGCATGCTGCTGGTCAACAAGCGCTTTGGCGCGGTGCAGGCCAACGCCGACGTGAACCTCGCGGTCGCGTGTGCCACGGTGCACGGCATCGTGGGTGAAAACGGCGCCGGCAAGAGCACCCTGATGTCCATCCTGTACGGCTTCTACAGCGCCGACAGCGGGCAGATCGAGGTGTTCGGCCAGCCGGCGCACATCGGCAACGCGAGCGACGCGATCCGCTTGGGCATCGGCATGGTGCACCAGCACTTCATGCTGGTCGACACACTGAGCGCGCTCGACAACGTGATGCTCGGCGCCGAACCCGACGCATTGTTGACGCGGGCCGAAAACGTCGTTCGCCCGCGCTTGCTGGCGCTGATGAAATCGACCGGCCTGCGGGTGGACCTGGACACCCTGGTGGCCGACCTGCCGGTGGGCGACCGGCAGCGGCTGGAGATCCTGAAGGCGCTGTACCGCGGCGCGAAGATCCTGATCCTGGACGAGCCCACCGCCGTGCTCACGCCGCAGGAAACCGAGCAGCTGTTCGGTGTGCTGTCGCTGCTGCGAGCGCAAGGCACGACCATCCTCTTGATCACACACAAGCTGAAGGAAGTGATGCGGCTGTGCGACCGCGTGACCGTGATGCGCGGCGGGCGCGTGGTGCATGAAGCCGCGATTGCAGACACCTCGGTCGAGCAGCTCGCCGAGGCCATGGTCGGGCGCAAGGTCAACATGGGCCGGCAGAGTGACAGCGCGGTGCAAGCCGGCCCGGTGTTGCTGCAGGCCCGCGGCCTGGTCGTGCGCGACGCCCTGCGTTGTGTGCGGCTGCAGGGTGTGGACATTTCCTTGCGCGGCGGCGAAATCGTCGGCGTGGCCGGGGTGTCGGGCAATGGCCAGAGCGAACTGCTGGAGGTGCTGTCCGGCTTGCTGGCGCCGAGCGAGGGCGAACTGCGCCTGGGTGATCAGCGCGTGGGTGATCAAGGGTTCGTGGCCGGCGCCTGGCTCGACCCGCGCACCGCGCGCCGCCTGGGCCTGGCGCATGTGCCGGAAGACCGCCATGCGCGCGCGATGGTGATGAGCTTCGGCGCCTGGGAGTCGTGCGTGCTGGGCTACCAGGGCCTGGCCGAATTCAGCCGCCAGGGCTGGATGCGCCACGGCCGCATGCTCCGCGCCACGGCGCAGATGATGGAGCGCTTCGACGTGCGCCCGCAGGACACGCGGCTGCAGTGCGCCAAGTTCTCCGGTGGCAACCAGCAGAAGCTGGTGCTGGCGCGCGAGCTGGGCCAGGCGCCCAGGGTGCTGCTGGTGGGCCAGCCGACCCGCGGTGTCGACATCGGCGCCATCGAGTTCATCCACGGCCGGCTGCGCGCCTTGCGCGACGCCGGTTGCGCGGTGCTGGTGGTGAGCAGCGAACTGGATGAAATCCTGGCGCTGGCCGACCGCGTGGTCGTGATGAACCAGGGCCGCATCACCGGCGAGCTGCCGATCAACGCGTGCACCGAGGCGCGCATCGGCATGCTGATGGTGGGCGAGAGCCTGGCCGAGGGCGCCGCATGAAAGCCGCGCCCGTTTTGCCGCGCTGGGCCGACCTGGTGCTGCTGCCGATCATCAACCTGTTGATCGCATTGCTGGCCGCGGCGGTGGTCGTGGCCCTGGTCGGCCAGAGCCCGGCGCAGGTGCTGACGGTGCTGGTGCAGGGCGCGTTCGGCACCCCGCGCGGCCTGAGCTACACGCTGTATTACGCCACCACCTTCATCTTCACCGGCCTGGCGGTGGCGGTGGCGTTTCATGGCGGGCTGTTCAACATCGGCGGCGAGGGCCAGGCCATCCTGGGCGGGCTGGGCACCGGGCTGGTGGGAATGTGGCTGTCGCACACCCAGCCCGCCTGGCTGGTGTTGCCGCTGATGCTGCTGGCCGGCGCGGCGTTCGGCATGCTGTGGGCGGCGGTGCCGGCCTGCTTGCAGGCGTACCGCGGCAGCCACATCGTGATCACGACGATCATGTTCAACTTCATCGCCAGCAGCCTGCTGGTGTACCTGCTGGTCAACCACCTGAAACCGGCCGGCTTGATGGCGGTGGAAACCGCTCCGTTCGGCCCCGGCGCCCGGCTGCCGGGCATGCACGAGGCGCTGGCGTGGTTCGGCGTCGGCTGGCCCGCATCACCGCTGAACCTGAGCGTGCTGCTGGCCGTGGCGGCCGCAGTGGCCGTGTACCTGCTGCTGTGGCGCACCCGCGCGGGTTATGCGTTGCGCGCGGTCGGCTCCAGCCCGGGCGCGGCGGCCTACGCCGGCATCAGCCCGCAGCGCCAGGTGGTTCTGGCGATGGCCTTGTCGGGCGCGCTGGCCGGGCTGGTGGGCATGAACGAGATCGCCGGCGTGAACGGCAAGCTGCTGCTGGAGTTCGTCAGCGGCGCCGGCTTCACCGGCATCGCGGTGGCGCTGATGGGGCGCAACCACCCGCTGGGCATCGTGCTGGCCAGCGTGCTGTTCGGTGCGCTGTTCCAGGGCGGTGCCGAGGTGAGCTTCGAGGTGCGCGGGTTCAGCCGCGACATGGTGGTGATGCTGCAGGGTTTCATCGTGCTGTTCTCGGGGGCGATGGCGTATGTGATCGCGCCGCAGGTGGCGTGGCTCATCGGGGCGCTCAGCGGCCGGCTGGCGCGGCCCGGCCCACGGGCTGCGACCCCCGGAGCGCCGCATGGATGACGCCCTGTTCGGCGCGCTGCTGGCCTCGACCTTGCGCGTGGCCACACCGCTGATCCTGTGCGCGCTGGCCGGGCTGATCGTCGAACGCTCCGGTGTCATCGACATCGGCCTGGAAGGCAAGATGCTGTTCGCCGCGTTCGTGGCCGGAGCGGCCGGCGCGGCCTGGGGCTCCACGGCGCTGGCGCTGTTGCTGGCGATGGGGGTGACGATCGCGCTGTCGTGGCTGCACGGCTGGGCCTGCGTCAGCCACCGCGGCGACCAGGTGGTGTCGGGCGTGGCCATCAACATCATCGCCGTGGGGCTCACGGCGGTGCTGGGCATCGCCTGGTTTGCGCAAGGCGGGCAGACGCCGCCGGTGACGAGCGAGGTCCGCCTGCACGCCTTGTGGCCCGGCGCAGCCGCCGCGCTGCGCGGCCTGCCGTGGTTCGGGCCGCTGGTGGGCGACGGCCTGCTCAGCCACAACATCATGGTCTACCTGGCGCTGGCACTGGTGCCGGCGGTGTGGTGGCTGCTGTACCGCACGCGCTTCGGCCTGCGCCTGCGCGCGGTGGGCGAGAACCCGCACATGGTGGACGCGGCGGGCGTGTCGGTGATCAAGCTGCGCTACGCCGCGCTCACCCTCAACGGCGTGTTGTGCAGCCTGGCCGGCAGCTACCTGGTGCTGGCGCAAAACGCATCGTTCGTGCCCAACATGACGGCCGGCCGCGGCTTCATGGCGCTGGCCGCGATGATCTTCGGCAAGTGGCACCCGGTCGGCGCGTTCTGGGCTTGCCTGCTGTTCGGCTTTCTTGACGCGGTGGCGATCCGGCTGCAGGGGGTGCGCCTGCCCGGTGTCGGCGAGGTGCCGGTGCAGGCCATCCAGGCGCTGCCCTACCTGCTGACGGTGATCCTGCTGGCCGGCTTCATCGGCCGGACCACGGCGCCGCAGGCGCTGGGCAAGCCTTACTTGAAGGAGCGTTGACCACATGAGCCCGCCCGGCCGCCCGAAGGGCGATTACCGCAGCGCGCAGCGCGGAGGTTTCCTGACGAGCCCGCCCGACCTGCGCGCCGATGAACTGCAACGCCTGCTCGACGCCGCCCGCGCCGCGCGGCAGTGCGCCTATGCGCCGTACTCGAAGTTCCGGGTCGGCGCCACCGTGCTCGACGACCAGGGCCGTGTCCACGCCGGCTGCAACGTCGAGAACGCCGCGTACCCGCAAGGCCTGTGCGCCGAGGCCGGCGCGTTGAGCGCGATGGTGCTGGCCGGCAGCACGCGCGTGCGCGCCTTGGTGGTGGTGGGCGAAGGGCCGGCCTGGGTGACGCCGTGCGGCGGCTGCCGGCAGAAGCTGCGTGAATTCGCCACCCCGGACACACCGGTGATCGTGGCCAACGAGCACACGCTGCAAGCGCGATTCACGCTGGCGCAGCTGCTGCCGGAGAGCTTTGGTCCGGAGCATTTGGGGGCTGGGTGATCTCGACCCCAATTTCCAGGCCGTATCGGCGCTACGTCGTGGTGAGTGGCCTGCCTGCGAGCGGCAAATCGACAGTGGCACGAGTTCTCGCCAGTGCCCTGTGCCTCGATCTGCTGGACAAAGACGATTTTTTGGAAGCGCTCTTCGAGACCTGCGAGGTCGGTGACGTGGACTGGCGCAGGCAACTCAGCGTTGCCGCCGATGCGCTGTTTCGGCAACGAGCCGAGATGTCCAAAGGAGCGGTACTCGCCTCCTGGTGGCTTCACCCGCGTTCTTCCACGGACTCGGGAACACCGACCGGCTGGCTGGCCTCGTTGCAGGGTCCGCTGGTGGAGGTCCATTGCCTGTGCAGCGCAGAAGTCGCAGCCTCGCGTTTCATGACCCGTGCGCGCCACCCCGGCCACCTCGACGCACGCTGGACCCGCGCCGAATTGTTGGCATCCTTCGAGCGGCAGGCGTTGTTCGGACCCTTGTGCGTCAGCGAAACCTTGCTGGTCAACACAGAAGTCGAGTTGGACGGCGGCCTGCTGGTGGCACGGGTGGTCAACGCGCTCGTGGCGAACCCACACAATCGACCATGCGCACGTCCATCACCATCGGCCTGATCGGCGACTTCGACGCGGATGTGCCGGCACATCGGGCGATCCCGCTCGCGCTGAACGCCGCAGCCGACTCGCTGCGGGTTGGCGTCGCCTTTGAATGGGTCGCCACCGACGCGATTCGTGACACGGCGCGCGTGGCCCACTTCGACGGCCTGTGGTGCGTGCCCGCCAGCCCGTACCGCAGCATGGACGGCGCATTGCGCGCCATCCGCCACGCGCGCGAGCACGGCGTGCCGTTCCTCGGCACCTGCGGCGGCTTTCAGCATGCGATCGTTGACTATGCGCGCAATGGGCTGGGCTGGGCCGACGCCGAACATGCCGAGACCGCGCCGGGCGCCGCACGCGCCGTGATCGCGCCGCTGGCGTGCGCGCTCGTCGAGACCACGCAAGTGGTGCGCCTGTGGCCCGGCACGCACATCGCCGCAGCCTATGGAAGTGTGCAGATCAGCGAGGGCTACCGCTGCCGTTTTGGCCTGAACCCGGCCTTTCAAACCGCGCTGCTGGCCGGGCCCTTGCGCGCATCCGCCGATGACGCGACCGGCGAGGTGCGCGCCATTGAACTGGACGATCACCCGTTCTTCGTCGCCACGCTGTTCCAGCCGGAGCGGGCGGCGTTGCGAGGTGCCGCGGTGCCACTGGCCGCGGCTTTTGTCTCGGCGTGCCGGGGCGACCGGGGCGGGTGACCGAAGGCAGGCGCCATGTTTCACCCTGCCTGCATGCAACGGGTGCGTCGATGACACCGGCAGCCCTCGAACAGGTTCGGGCCCGCGCGCCGCACGCGCGCCCGCGCATCGCACTGGTGCTGGGCTCGGGCTGGGGTGGCGCCACGGCGCACATCACCGATGCAGTGCGCATTCGGTATGCCGAGTTGAGCGGCTTCCCGCAGCCCACGGTCGGCGGCCATTCGGGCGAGCTGTGGCTGGGCCGCATCGGGCCGCACGAGGTGGCAGTGATGAGCGGGCGCCAACACGCCTACGAGACCGGCGCGGTCGACGGCATGAAGCTGCCTCTGCGCGTCTTGCGCGCCCTCGGCTGCGAGCTGCTGGTGCAGACCAATGCGGCGGGCAGCCTGCGGCTCGACATGGCGCCGGGCAGCCTGATGCTGATCACCGACCACCTGAACCTGCCGCAGCGTTCACCGCTGGTGGGCGAGGCCGGCGCGGCGCGTTTTGTGGACATGGCCGATGCCTACGACCCCGGGTTGCGCGCCCACGCGAAGGCGCTGGCGCGCGCGCGGGGCGTGGCGCTGTTCGAGGGCGTGTTCGCCTGGTTCCTGGGCCCGCAGTTCGAGACGCCGGCCGAGATCCGCATGGCGCAGGTGCTGGGCGCGCACGCGGTGGGAATGAGCACGGTGCCCGAGACCATCCTCGCGCGGCACGCGGGCATGCGCGTGCTGGCGCTGGCGCTGATCACGAACATGGCCGCCGGCCTGTCGGACGAAGCGCTCAGCCATGTGCACACGCTGGCCCAGGCCGACGCGGCGGGTGCGTCGGCGGGCGACCTGCTGGCGCGCATCATCGCGTCCATCGCACTGCCCGACGCCGCGCCATGACACCTGAGCCCGATCTTCACGCCGCCGCCCGCACCGCGCTGGCCTGCCTGGACCTGACCAGCCTGAACGACCACGACACCGAGCTTGACGTGGCCACACTGTGCCGGCGCGCCCAGGGCCCGCACGGGCCGGTGGCCGCGGTGTGCGTGTGGCCACGCTTTGCAGCGTTGGCGCGGGCGCAGTTGCCGGCCCACATTGCGGTGGCGGCGGTGGCGAACTTCCCCGACGGCAGTGCCGACGTCGAGCGCGCGGTGCGTGACACCAGCACGATCGTGCAAAGCGGCGCGCAAGAGGTCGATGTGGTGTTGCCGTTTGCACGCCTGATGGCGGTCGACTCAGCGGCCGTGTCGCGCCTGCTGCGAGCGGTGCGCAACGCCTGCCCGGGGCTGACGCTGAAGGTGATTCTCGAAACCGGTGTGCTGGCCGATCCGACGCTGATCGCCGACGCCGCGCGCCTGAGCCTGGCGCACGGCGCCGACTTCCTGAAGACCAGCACCGGCAAGACGGCTGTGAGCGCCACGCCGCAGGCCGCGCGGGTGATGCTGCAGGCGATCGCGGCGACGCCGCAGGCCGCCGGGCGCGTCGGGTTCAAGGTGTCGGGCGGCATTCGCAGCGTGGCCGACGCGCGGGTCTACATGGACTTGTGCGCTGAACGGCTGGGCCCGCAGGCGCTGGTGCCGGCGCGGTTTCGCATCGGCGCGAGCAGCCTGCTGAACGACATCGAGGCGGTGTTGGGTGGAAGCGCAAAGGCCGCCAGGCCGAACCGCGACGGCTACTGACACCGAAGCAAATCCGCGCTCCGCACAACGCATGCTCGCCCAGGAAATCATTCGAAGCAAACGCGACGGCGCCGTGCTGACCGGTGCGCAGATCGACGCGTTCGTGCGCGGCCTGGTCGACGGTTCGTGGAGCGAAGGCCAGGCCGCGGCGATGGCGATGGCCGTCTTCCTCCAAGGGCTGTCCGATCCCGAAACCGTGGCGCTGACACAAGCGATGACCCGTTCCGGCGACCTGCTGGACTGGGCCGGCGCGAACCTGGGCGGCCCGGTGCTGGACAAACATTCCACCGGCGGCGTGGGCGACAAGGTCAGCCTGATGCTGGCCCCCATCGTCGCGGCCTGCGGCGGCGTTGTGCCGATGATCTCGGGCCGCGGCCTGGGTCACACCGGCGGCACCCTGGACAAGTTGGCCAGCATCACCGGCTACCAGACCGCGCCCGGCACCGACAGGCTGCGCGCGGCCTTGCGCGCAGCCGGCTGCGCCATCATCGGCCAGACCGCCACGCTGGCGCCGGCGGACCGGCGGCTGTACGCGATTCGTGATGTCACGGCGACGGTGGAGTCGATCCCGCTGATCACCGCCAGCATCCTGTCCAAGAAGCTCGCCGCCGGCCTGCACGGCCTGGTGATGGACGTGAAGTGTGGCAACGGCGCGTTCGCCGCGGCGCTGCCGATGGCGCAGGACCTGGCCCGCTCGCTGGTGCGGGTGGCGGCCGGCGCGGGCCTGCCCACGCGCGCGTGGATCACCGACATGAACCAGGTGCTGGGCCATTCGTGCGGCAATGCGCTGGAGGTGCACGAGGCGCTGGAGTTCCTGCGCGGCACGCGGCGCGACCCGCGGCTGCTGGAAGTCACGCGCGTGCTGAGCGCCGAACTGTTGCTGATCGGCCGCCTGGCGCCCGACCGCAGCGCCGCGCTGGCACGGGTCGACCTGGCACTGGACAGCGGCGCCGCGCTGGAGTGTTTTGCCCGCATGGTGGCAGCACTCGGCGGGCCGGCCGATTTTTGCGAGCGGGCCGCGCAGCACCTGGTGGCCGCACCGGTGGTGCAGCCCGTGCCCGCGCCGCGCGGCGGCTGGGTGCAGGGCATGGCCACGCGCGCCATCGGCCTGGCGGTCGTCGAACTCGGCGGCGGCCGGCGCCAGGCCAGCGACGCGGTGGACCACCGCGTGGGCTACGCCCAGCTGGTGGGCACCGGCCAGCGGGTCGAGGCGGGCGAACCATTGGCCCTGGTGCACGCGGCCAGCCGCGCGGCGGCCGACGCGGCGGGTGCGCGGCTGGCCAGCCTGGTCCGGTTGGGCGACGCGCCGCCGGCGTGCACGCCGGTGCTGATCGCCCCACCCGAAGGCTGAGCCCGCGCGAAGGACGCCGGAAGGCGCTTTTCGGCTGGCGAATGCTCGGCCTGATACAAGCGGCCGGGCTGAGCCGAAAATCAGTTCACCACATAGACCACCGCGGTGCGTGGCGGGATCGTGAACTTGCCGCTGGACGCGTCGTAACTTGCATCGTTGGCGGCGCGCCGGTCGGCCGCGCCCGGCGCAGCGTGGACCGGATGCAAGGTGTAGGCCTTGGCCTTTTGCGCGTCAATGGTCAGGCTCTGTGCGACCTTGTCGACGTTGACGAAGTACAGCAACTCCTTGAACCGCGCCCCGGCGTAACCGGCGCCGTTCACATGCCCGGCCAGCACGGTGGGCACCTGCGTCGAGCCGGTGTTGTAGAAGGTCAGGCGGGTCTTGATGTCATCGGCGCTGCGCAGCCGGAACAGGGTTGAACTTGACCGCAGCTTGATGATGTCGCGGAACGCATCGCGCGTCCACGCGATCTCGGCGCCGCCCGGCTTGATCGCCGGGTTGGCGAGCAGCGGCTTGATGATCGACCAGTTGTCGCCGTTGTCGCCTTGCGGCGGCGCGCCGGTGCCGAAGTAGTTGTCGGCATAGGTCCAGTCGAGGCGGTTGAACCAGTCGCCCGAGTTGTAGCTGTTGCGGTCCATCGACTTGCTGCGCAGCGTGTCGATGCCGGCGTGGAAATAGCTCACGCCCTGGCTGAACGCGTTGATCGCCGCGCCGAGCATCTGCACGCGGGCCCGGTCTTCCTTCGAGATCGTGGTGGGCAGCTTGTAGGCGTTGATGTCGAACAGCGTCTGGTTGTCGTGGTTCTCGACGTAGTTCACGACCTCGCTCGGGTCGACCACGTAGCCGGCCGGCTGACCGTTGTAGTCGATCTGCTGCAGCGGCCTGACTTCGTCCGATTGCAGCTTGAGCGGGTAGTCGCGGATCGAGCCTGCGAGACCGACCTTGATGAAGTCGCCGGCCACCCTCAGGTCGGTTGCCGGCCGGTCGGGCGCAAGCGCGTTCCGGTCATACACCAGGCCGTTGATGTAGCCCTGGTTCTTCACCAGGCTGTCGCCGCCATCGAACGGCCCGCCGCCGCGCACAGAGTCGCGCGCGCGGTCGCTGAAGGTGGCGATGCCCGAGCCGTTGAGCGACAGCTGCGAGGCCTGCACGAAGCGCGCGCCGTTGGCCACCTCGCCGAAGTTCCAGCCTTCGCCGACCAGGTGGATGTCGCGCTTGGTGGCCTTCTTCAGCCTGGCCTTCATCGCCTCCATCACCGCGCGCGGCTGGTGCGCCATCAGGTCGAAGCGGAACGAGTCGATGTGGTACTGCGTGGCCCAGGTCAGGACCGAGTCGGTCATCAGCTTGCCCATCATCAGGTTCTCGGTCGCGGTGTTGTCGCAGCAGGTCGACTTTTCGACGTTGCCGGTGGCGTTGAGCCGGTGGTAGTAGCCCGGCACGACGCGGTCGAGCACCGATTTCTCGTTTTGGCCCGACGCGGTGGTGTGGTTGTAGACCACGTCCATGCCCACGCGCAGCCCGGCCTGGTGCAAGGCAACCACCATCTGGCGGAACTCGACGATGCGCTTGGCGCCGTCATTTGCATCGGTGGCAAAGCTGCCTTCGGGCGCGGTGTAGTGGTAGGGGTCGTAGCCCCAGTTGAAGCAGTCGGCATCGCGCACCGCGTTGATCGCGGCTTGCTGGCTTTCGCCGTCCGCGGCGCCGGCAATCGCCGGTGTGACGCAGCCGACCTCGGGCACGGTGGCGATGTCGAACACCGGCAGCAGGTGAATGTCGGTCAGGCCGGCGTGGGCCAGCGCCTTCAGGTGCTTCATCCCGTTCGAGCCGCCTTCGGTGAACGCGGTGTACTTGCCGCGGTTGGCGTCGGACACGGTAGCGTCGTTGATCGAGAAGTCGCGCACATGCAGCTCGTAGATCGTCATGTCGACTTGCGACTTCACCGTGGCCGGCGGCGGCGTGTGGTCCCAGCCGTGCGGCTTCAATGCCGCAGCGTTCAGGTCGGCGATGTAGCTGCGCTTGGAGTCGGCGCTCAGGCTGATCGAGTACGGGTCGGTCACCAGGTTGCGCACCAGGCCGACACCGCGCACGAACACTTCGACCGCGTACTTGTAGTACTTGCCGGCCGGCTTGCCGCCTTCGGTTTCGCGCCAGATGCCGCTGTCTTTGTCGAGCTTCATGCGGTCGATTTCGGTCGCGCTGCCGGTGGCGCTGTCGTACAGGCACAGCGACACGCGCTGCGCGGTCGGCGCCCACAGCTTGAACTTGGCGCGGCCGCGATTCGCGTCGACCCCCAGATCGTCTTCGCGCGCCGCTTCGGCGAACAAGTCGTCGAGCGCGCCGGCCACTTGCGCGGTGCTGGCGTTTTGCACCTTGCCGCTGGCATCTTCCTGCACCAGCACGAGTTGATTCTTGTGCAGCCCGCGCAGGCGCTCACGGTCGGCTGACCTGAGCTTGAGCACGACCCCCGCGCTCACGTACTTGAAGCGCTCGGCAGAGGCCGCCGGCACGCTGCCGGTGAAAATTTCCATCCCGACGGCACCATCGGCGCCGCTCACCAGCCCGTCCTTGGCCGCGACGATCTGGCCAGTGGCCGAGTGGTAGAGCTTGAACACACCGGTGGTGTCGACCTTGGGCCACTTGACCAGTTGCCGGTCGAGCCAGTAGGCGCGTGCGTCGGTGGTGGACGCCACGCGCAAATCGGGCGGCGAGGTGTAGGTGGCCGGGTCTTCCTGCACAAGCCAGATCTCGCCGACCTGGCCTGTGATGGTGAGCGCCGAGTAGCTGACCTTGACGTTGTCGTTGCGCCCGTCCTTGTTGTCCGAGTTCGGCGGGAAGCCGTGGATGATGAACTCCAACGTCTTGCGCGTCGGGTCGTCTTTCGGGTTCAGCACCGGGATGTCGAACACCACTTCGCCGGGATTGGCGACGAAGTTGTTGAAGCCGCTGAACGGCACCGGCGCGGGCCACTGGTCGATCACGGTGCCCGGCTTCAGGCCAGCCACGTCGATGCCGCTGGCCGGCCAGATGTGCACGCCCCAAGTTGCGTAGTTGGCGTCGTAGCGCTTGTAGTGCACGCGAACCGATTTGAGGTCGGGCACGCTCACGTTGAGCGGGTCGCTGGTGTAGGTGGCGGGGTCGCCCTGAATGCGCCAGAACACATTGGCGCCGGGCTTGAGCGTGTAGCTCTGGTCGCCGCCGCCGTGGTCTTTGTCGTCCAACTTGTGGAACAGGTAGCCCACGTTGCCGGATGGCGCATTCAGCGGCACGTCGTAGATCACACCGAACGAGTCCGTGCCGACGGCGTTCCAGCCGTTGTTGTAGCCCGGGTCCCTGGCGGCGCCGAAGGTGTGGATCTGCCAGCCCGCATAGTCGCCGGCCAGGCGCCGGTAGTGCACGGTCAGCGAGGTGGCGTCGCCGCCCCCACCCCCGCCACCGCCGCCCGCCGTCGGCACAGCCGCGAGGATGGTCTGGTGGCTCGCCGCATTGCACACGTCGAGCGAGTTGGTTCGCTGCTCCGCGAACGACAGGGCCTGCGCATCGGGCGCGGCGGTCGGCAGCTCGGTGCCACCGCCTCCGCAGGCCGACAACAAGCCCATCAAGGCCAGCGACAGCGCGGCACCCAGGCCACGGATTGAACGTCCCATGATCGCTTCTCCTGAACGGATTTCGAAGGTTCGGCACGCAGCGACGAGCTTGCGCGACTGGGGAGGTGGCGAGTGCACAAACACACTGCTGCGGCATGGTAATCGAGTCAAACTACAAGAGAAACATCGGACTTTCCCTAGCCAATCATCGCCGCACACCTATGGGTTCATTCGTAGTCGCCTGTAGTCAAAGTAATTAAACTACATTTCCTGGTGGATGACCTGTGGGTCTGGAAGGGGGCGGCAGCGGGTCTGGCAGCCGTTAGCGATCACGGTGGCCGCTGAAGGTCGGCCACAGTCGCGCGGCAGCGAGATGATGAACACGCGCCAACTCATCAACCCGCTCGCCGTCATCCTGCCGGCCGCGCCGGCCTCGCCGGCCTCGCTGGCAACCAGGGCGCGCGGCAGCCGGGGCAGGGGCCTTCGGGTATGCTGGCCGCCCCTGCCCCCCTGCCCCCCCTGAGCCCCCTCATGACCCTGCGCGCCGCGATTGCTGCCTCGATGGCCTACGACACCATCATGGTGTTCGAAGGCCAGTTCACCGACCACATCCTTCCCGACCAGATCCACAAGATCAACCTGTCGTTCCTGTCGCCACGCATGCGGCGCGAATACGGCGGCTGCGCCGGCAACATCGCCTACAACTACAAGCTGATCGGCGGCGAGCCGGTGCCCATCGGCATGGTGGGCGACGACTTCGGACCCTACCGCGAACACTGCAAGCGCCGGGCCATCGACGACAGCTGCCTGATCGAAGCCAGGGACTCATACACCGCGCAGTGCTTCATCGTCACCGACCTGCACAACAACCAGCTGGCGGGCTTTCACCCGGGGGCGATGGGCTTGTCGGCGCAGATCGCGGTGGCGCAGGCCGGCGTGGTGGCCTGCGGCATCGTCGGCCCGGACTCCAAGGACGCGATGCAACTGCACACGCACCAAATGGCCGACGCGAAGATTCCGTTCGTGCTCGACCCGGGCCAGAACATCCTGCTGTTCACGGGCCCGGAGTTGCTTGAGATGATCGAGCGCGCACCGACGCTGGTGTGCAACGATTACGAAGCCGAGCTGATCGCCGACAAGACCGGGCTGTCCCTGGCCGAGCTGGCCCGACGGGTGCCCACGCTGATCGTGACGCTCGGCGAGCAAGGTTCGGTGGTGCGTGAACGGGGCGCCGAGCACCGCGTGGCGCCGGTCGCCGCGACGGCTGTCAAAGACCCCACCGGCTGCGGCGACGCCTACCGCGCCGGCCTGCTGCTGGCGCTGGCCAAAGGGCAGCCGCTGCTGAAAGGGGCGCAGCTGGGCAGTGTGCTGGGCTCGATCAAGATCGCGGTGCTGGGCTGCCAGAACCACCAGCCGACGCTGGCCGAGATTCGTGCGCAGTACGAGGCGCACTACGGAACGTGGCCGTTCTGAATGTGAACGCCGCGCACACTGATCGCTTCGATGTGGTGGTGGTCGGCAGCCTGAATGTCGACCTGGTGGTGCACGCTCCACGCTTGCCGTTGCCGGGTGAAACGCTGATCGGTGACCGCTTCGCCACCGACCAGGGCGGCAAGGGCGGCAACCAGGCGGTGGCCGCGGCGCGCATGGGCGCCCGTGTGGCAATGCTGGGACGCGTGGGCGACGACACCCACGGCACGCGCCTGGTGCAGGCACTGAAGCGCGAAGGCATTGAATGCGGCGGCGTCAGCGTGGACAACACCCGCCCCAGCGGTGTGGCTTCGATCATGGTGGCCAACAGCGGCGAGAACTGCATCGTCGTGGTGGCGGGTGCCAATCACGGCCTGATGCCGGCGCATGTCGAGGCCCATGCGGCTGTGCTGCAGGCCGCCAAGGTGGTGGTGGCGCAACTGGAAACGCCACTGGCCAGCGTGCTGCTGGCATTGCGCCTGGCGCGGCAAGGCGGCGCCACGACCGTGCTGAACGCGGCGCCGGCGGCCACCTTGTCGGCCCAGCAACTCAGTGTGGTGGACTGGCTGGTCGTCAATGAAAGCGAGGCCCAGGCGCTGGTCGGTTTGCCCGCCGGCGACGCGGCGCAGGCCCGGCTTGCGGCCCTGGCACTGCGCGCGCTGGGGCCACGCCACGTGGTGATGACGCTGGGCGGCGCCGGGCTGGTGCATGCCGCCGAGAGCGGCGTCGCCCACCACGCCGCCGGGCAGGTGCAAGCGGTGGACGCGACCGGCGCTGGCGACACCTTTGTCGGCGCTCTTGCGGCCTGCCTGGCCAGCGGCGAGCTGCCCGAGGCCGCACTGCAATGGGGCCAGGCCGCCGCGGCCGTGGCGGTCACGCGGCGCGGCGCGCAGTCGGCCATGCCCTCACGCGCAGAAGTGCGGGCCCAACGGGCGCACCAAGACGACAGCGGCGCACGATGAAGATCCTGTTCGACACCGACCCCGGCATCGACGACGCCATGGCGCTGCTGATGCTGGCGCGCGACCCGCGCGCCGAGCTACTGGGCATCACCACGGTGTTCGGCAACGCGTCCATCGTGACGACCACCGCGAACGCGTTGGCGTTGTGTGAACGCTTCGGCATCGACGCCCCGGTGGCGCGCGGCGCCGCGCAGGCGCTGGCGCTGCCGCCCAGAGGTTTCCCCGAGGAGATTCACGGCCGCGATGGTCTGGGCAATGTGGGCCTGCCGGCCGCACGCGACAAGCGGGCCGATGCCCTGCCCGCGCCCGAGTTCATCAGCGCGATGGCGCGCCGCCATTCCGGCGCGCTGACACTGGTGGCCGTGGGGCCCCTGACCAACCTGGCGCTGGCGCTGCAGCTCGACCCCGACTTGCCGCGCCATGTGCGGCAGGTGGTGGTGATGGGCGGGGCCTTCGGCCTGCGCGGCCACGGCGGCAATGTGACACCGGTGGCCGAAGCCAATATCTTCAGCGACCCGCATGCCGCCGACCGTGTGTTCACGACCGACTGGCCGGTCACGTTGGTCGGGCTGGACGTGACGCACCAGGTGCTGATGCACACCGACTACCTCGACGCGCTGGGCCGCGACGGTGGCGCCGAGGGCCGCTTCATCCGCAACATCACGCGCTGCTACGAAGACTTCTACAACACCCGCACCGGCGGCGGCATCTTTTCGCACGATGCCAGCGCGGTGGCCTGCGCGCTGGACCCGTCCGCGTTCGTGGTGCGCAAGGGCGTGGTGCGCGTGGTGACGGAGGGCTTGGCCGTGGGGCAGACAATCCAGTCGCCGCACGGCCAGCGCTTCGGTGCCACCGACTGGGACGGTTTCCGCGCGCAATCGGCGTGCGTGGAGGTTGATGCGCCGCGATTGCTGGCCGAGTTTCGAGCGTGCTTCGCTCGTTGAGTCACAACAGAAAGAGACCCTCCATGTTCAAAGCCCTGCTGATCGAAAAGGACGATGCCGGCTACCGCGCCAGCGTGCAGGACATCGACGCCGCGCAACTGCCGGATGTTGCCGAGGGCGCCGTGACGGTGCGCGTCGAGTACTCGACCATCAACTACAAGGACGGGCTGGCCATCACCGGCAAGTCACCGGTGGTGCGCAAGTTTCCGTTGGTCGCTGGCATCGACTTCGCCGGCGTGGTCGAAGCCAGCAGCCACGCCGGGTGGAAACCGGGCGACCGGGTGGTGCTCAACGGCTGGGGGGTCGGTGAAACACATTCCGGCGGGCTGGCGCAGCGCGCGCGCGTGAAGGGCGATTGGCTGGTGCCGCTGCCAGCCGGCATCAGCACCCGCCAGGCCATGGCCATCGGCACCGCCGGCTACACCGCGATGCTGTGCGTGATGGCGCTCATCGGCCATGGCCTCAAGCCCGAGGATGGCGACATCCTCGTCACGGGTGCCAACGGCGGAGTGGGCAGTGTGGCGATCGCGCTGCTGGGCACGCTGGGTTACCGCGTTGTGGCGAGCACCGGTCGCCCGCAAGCCGCCGACGCTTTGAAGAGACTGGGCGCGGCCACCGTGATCGCGCGCGAGGAACTCTCCAGCCCCGGCAAACCGCTCGGCAAGGAGCGCTGGGCCGGTGTGGTTGACGCGGTCGGCAGCCACACGCTGGCCAACGCCTGCGCCGGCACCCGGTACCGTGGCGCGGTGGCGGCCTGCGGGCTGGCGCAGGGCATGGACTTTCCCGGGTCGGTGGCGCCGTTCATCCTGCGCGGCATCACGCTGTATGGCATCGACAGCGTGATGGCGCCGCAGGCGCTGCGACGCCAGGCCTGGGAGCGGCTGGCACGGGATCTGGACATGGCCAAGCTTGACAGCATGGTGCGCGAGATTGCGCTTGGTGACGCGGTCGCGGCCGGCGCCGACATCCTGGCTGGCCGGATACAAGGTCGGGTGGTCGTGGACGTCAACTCGTAGCGCGGAGGTGAGTGCAGTGGCAAGCGGCCATGCATCCCATTTCCTGATTGGCGACATGGTTCAGCCACGGCCCCACCCTCGCCCCTGTACTCGGGGTTGGGGGGGTGCCGCGCGCGGGCCAGGCGTTGGTGAAGAAACGGGACTGCGGGACGAGGTGAACGGCAGCGCCGAGATGACCGGCCAACCATTGGTGCGCGCTTGAGCGAGCCCGTCCATCAGCATGGTCCGGGAATCGTCGGCGACATTGGCGAGCGCAGCGATGCGCATCCCGTTCATGGGATCGAGTCGAATTTCGACGGTTTCCATGGCGCTGCCGGTCATCAACGATGTTGGAGCAAACCATGGCAGTTCGCAAGCGAGAAGGCGAGGTGTTTCCCAATGCGGCGGGGATCGATGTCGGGCATCGAGTCACTGGGTGGCGGTGCCGCCTCATCTGGCCGGGGGAATCGGTGCGAGAGTCCGGTGCGATGACCGATGATCTGAACGCGCGTTGGCCGACTTGCTGATTGCGTGTGGCGTGGATACGGTGGCGCTGGAGTCCACCGGCGTCTACTGGATTCCGGTGTGCGAGGTGCTCGAGCAGCGTCGGCTGAAGGTCTGGCTGGTCGGTGCGCGGCAGATGAAGTACGTGCCCGGGTGCAAGAGCGATGTGCAAGACTGCCAGTGGCTGCAAAAGCTGATGAGCCTGGGTTTTCTGCGCGCAGCTTGGCGCCTTGACGACGAGGTCTGCGTCTTGCGTGCGTTGGCCCGGCAACGCGAGGTGCTGCTCATCGAGCAGGCCAGCTGGGTGCAGCGTATGCAGAAGGCCCTCGTGCAGATGAACAGTAAGCGTCCCACGAACCACACCCTTGCGTCGTTGAAGACGACGTGCTGAGGGAGTGCTACGCGGCGACGGCGTCGAGCGGGGCGCCGTGCGGCTCGACGGCGACGGTGATGCCGGCCGAGGCTCGCCAGTTGTGGGGCAGAAGCTGGGCGAGGTCGCGGTTCTTCAGCGTGGGCAGGCGTTCGAACACGTCCTTGAGGTAGGCCCACGGATCGTGGCCGTTGAGTTTGGCCGACTCGATCAAGCTCAGCACGATGCCCGCGCGTTCGCCTGCTTGCTGCGAACCCACGAACAACCAGTTGCGGCGCCCGACTGCGAGCGGGCGCACCGAGTTCTCGGCCGCGTTGTTGTCGATCGGCACATTGCCGTCGTCCAGGAATTGGCTCAGCGCCGTCCAGTTGCTCAGCGAATAGTCGATCGCCTTGGCGGTCACATCCGCCTTGACCAGCGCCTGGCGCTTTGCCACGAGCCAGGCGCGCAGCGCGTCGACGATCGGCTTTGAGCGTTGCTGTCGAAGCCGTTGACGTGCCTCTGGTTGAAGCTCGCGCGCCTCGCGTTCGATCTCGTACAGCTTGGCGATCAGCGTGACCGCCTGTCCGGCAATCTCGCTGCCCGTGTCCCGGTGCGCTTCGAACAGCTTTCGTCTTGCGTGAGCCCAGCACAGCGCTGCGGTCACACCCCTTCGATGCAAGGCGTGATAGCCCGAGTAATCGTCGGTGACCAGCGTTGCGCCGAAGTCCGCCAGCACACGCCGTGCATGCTCGCCCGAGCGGTCTTTGCAGAAGTCGTAATAGACCGCGCGTTGCGCCATGAAGTTGGTCGTGCGGTACACCCACACATAGGCCTTCTTCGTCTTGCCGTTGCCGGGTGCCAGCAGCGACACCGGCGTCTCGTCGACGTGGACCACGCTGTGGCTGAGGATGAAGTCTTTCAGCGCATCGATCAGCGGCGTCAGGCGCACGCCGCAAATGCCGATCCACTGCGCCATGGTGGAGCGCGCGATGTGCACGCCAGAGCGCGCGTAGATCTCGGTCTGCCGGTACAGCGGCAGATGATCGTCGTGCTTGGCCACGGCGACTTGCGCCAACAGGCCGGGCGCCGGGATGCCCTTGTCGATCATCTGCGCGGGCATCGGCGCGGCCTGGACCGTCTGGCAGCACGCGCAGGCGTACTTGCCGCGGATGTGACGCAGCACGAAGAACTGGGCCGGCACGCAGTCGAGCTGCTCGCTGACCTCTTCGCCGATGCGCTTGAAGGCTTGGCCGCAGGCGCAGTGCGTCTGCCCGAGCTCATGGTGACGCTCGATGCGCGGCAGGCTGGCGGGCAACGCCTGGCGAACCGCTTGCCCCTTGGCACGCGGCGCCGCGGGCGCCGCCTTGATCTCCTGCTGTGCCGCGATGTCCTCGAGCAGGGTATCGGCCAGGATGGCGTCGAACAGCACGGCCTGGGTGCTCGCCTCCAGGCTCTCGCTGGACGAGCCGAAGCGCCAACGCTTCAGGCGCGCGATCTCCAAGTTCAGCGCGTCGATCTTGGTCTGATTGAACTTGATCTCGCCTTGCATGCGCTCGAACAGATCGCGCGACACGAGCACCGACTCATCCGCGTCGGCGCACGATGCATCGGGTGTGGCCTGTGTCGTGTCTTGAAGCATTGCAGCCATCATCCCTCGCGCGCGCGCGAAGCAACGCGGACATTCGCCAATGGACAGCAGCGCAAAACCCCAAGTCGAATCGAGTGGATCAGTTCGCCGTGATCGCCTGCGGCTGCGGCGCGCTCAGACGCTGCCACGGCAGGCCCGCGACGAGCCAGTCGAACTGCTCGCGCGTGAGATCGAACACGCCTGCGCCTGGATCCAAGTCTTTGCGTGGCCACGCGAAGCCGCCGGCCTGCAGGCGCCGCGTGCACAGCCACATGCCAACCCCGTCGTAGACGAGCACTTTGAGCCGGTCTGCGCGCTTGTTGGCGAACACGTAGGCGTGGTGCGCCTGCGCCCCCCCGGCAAAGCCGCGCAGCACCTGCGCGAGCAGCATGTCGATGCCCCCGCGCAGGTCGCTCGCGCCGAGCGCCAGCCAGATCATCTCGATGCGAATCATCGGCCGACCTCGCGCAGCCAGGCGGCGAGTTCGCGGGTGTGCGCAACCGGCCAGTGCAGCTCCACGCGTGTCGATCCGGCATGCAGCTCGATGCGCACCGTGGCGGCGATCGCGCCAGCCACACGCGCGGCGACGAAGCCGCCGACCTTGGGCGCGGGTGCCGAAACCGACACACCGTCCAAACGCGCCTGCCAGCGCTGCGCATGCGCACACCAGCTTGATAACGCCCTCAGCGCCACGCCGTTGGCCTGGGCCCACGCGTTGCCCTTCAACCCTGACGCCCGATACGCCGCCACCTGCTCCAAGCAGCGCTCCATCCGCTCTCGATCCATGCTCGCCTCGCTTCGTCCGTTGACATCACGGACGCAAGGCTCTCAGCTTCGTCGGCTATGCGAAAGATGGGTTGCCGGAACGTTTAC
>JANORB010000089.1:0-3979 GCA_031415135.1 Methylibium sp. | reverse complement strand
GCCCACCAGCGCGTGGATCAGGATTTCGATGCGGTGCCGCCAGCGTTCAGGCAGCAGCACCACCAGCGACTCCAGCCCGATGTGCCCGGCATCGCGCACACCCACGGCCAGGCCGAACGCGGTGACGAACAGCACCAGCAGCATCGCCAACGCTTCGGCCCAGGTGGGGGTGTCGTTGAAGACATAGCGGCCGATGACCTGCCATTGCACGCACAGGATGACCGCGATCAGCCCGGCCACGGCCAGCATCAGGCACAGCCTGGACAGCGCTGCGCAGAAGCGGGTGAACATGCCTACTTGCTGTCCTGGATCGCCTTGACCAGCCGCTTCATGTCGGGAGTGACCATGAACTTCTCGTACACCGGGCCCATCACGGCCTGGAACGAGGCCTTGTCGACCTCGATGATCTCGGCCCCGGCGGCCTTGACGTTGGCGAGCGACTTGGCCTCCTGCTCGTCCCACTTCTGGCGCTCGAAGGCCACCGATTCTTTCGCGGCGGCGCGGATCATGTCCTGCTCGGCCTTGGGCAGCTTGTCGTAGATCAGCTTGGACATCACCAGGATCTCGGGCGCCATCGAATGTTCGGTCTTGGAGTAGACCTTCACCGCTTCGACGTGCTTGGCGGTGTCGAACGACGGGATGTTGTTTTCGGCCGCGTCGATCAGGCCGGTTTTCAGGCCGGTGTAGACCTCGCCATACGGCATGGGCGTGGGGTTGGCGCCCATCGCGCTGACCAGCGCGACCCACAGGTCGCTCTGCTGCACGCGGATCTTCAGGCCCTTGGCGTCGGCCACGGTCCGAACAGGCTTCTTGGCGTAGATCGAGCGCGCGCCGCTGTCGTAGAAGGCCAGGCCGATGAAGCCGACCGCTTCGCAGCTTTTCAGGATTTCGTCGCCCACCGGGCCGTCGAGCGACTTGCGCATGTGCGCGATCGAGCTGAACAGGAACGGCATGGTCGGCACCTGGGTCAGCGGGCAGATGGCGTTCATCGGGCCGACGTTGACGCGCGTGAAGTCGAGCGCGCCGATCTTCACCTGGTCGATGGTTTCCTTCTCGCTGCCCAGCGCCTGTTTGTTGAAGACCTTGATCTTGTGCTTGCCGCCGCTGGCCTTGTCCAGCAACTCGCTCATGTGGCGCACCGCCACCACGGTCGGGTAGTCGTCGGCGTTGTGGGTGTCGGCCGAGCGGAACTCGACCGCGTGGGCGGCAAAGCCGGTGGCTGCCAGCAGGCCGGCCACCAGCGACAGGGTCAGGCGGGGGGCGATGTGGGTGGGTTTCATGGGGTTCCTCTTGCGGTGGGGTGACGGGCTGGGTGCGGGTCGGGCAGTGACGTGGGCGCCGTTCATGAAAACGGCCCTTTGGTGACGAAGCCGCCGCCCTGGTAGATCACGGCCGGGTCGTTGCGGTCCAGCGGCGGCTGGGTCTCGGTGGCGGCGCGGAACGGCTCCGAGCTGTCCTGCGGGCGGAAGCCGATGTGGGCGGCGCGGGTGTTGTCCCACCAGCGCGTGGTGTTGTCGGACATGCCGTAAATGACGCTGTGGCCGACCACCGGCGCCGTCAGGCTGGCCAGCACCAGGCGTTCCAGGTCGTCGTGGCTCAGCCAGGTGGCGAGCATGCGGCGGTCTTTGGCGCTGGGGAACGACGAGCCGATGCGCAGGCACACGGTTTCGATGCCGTAGCGGTCGAAGTAAAAGCGCGCCAGGTTCTCGCCGTAGGCCTTGCTCAGGCCGTAGTAACCGTCGGGCCGCATCGGGTCGCCCGGGGCGACGACCTCGTCTTGCCGATAGAAGCCGGTCACGTGGTTGGAACTGGCGAACACGATGCGCCGGGTGCGGTGCTTGCGGGCCGCTTCGTACAGGTGGTAGACGCCGACGATGTTGGCCTGCAGGATGGGCTCGAACGGCCCTTCGACCGACACGCCGCCCAGGTGCACGACGGCGTCGACGCCGTCCAGCAGCGCCAGCATCGCAGCGGCATCCTGCAAGGCCGCCGGCACCACCTCTTCGCCTTCGGCCGGCGTGCCCAGGTCGGCCACGTCGCTGACGCGCAGCCGGTTGCAGCAGGCCTTCAGGCGCGGGCGCAGCGTGCGCCCCAGGCCGCCGGCAGCGCCGGTCAGCAGCAAGCGGTTGAAAGAGACTTCAGCCATTGCCAGCACTACCCATTGTCAATAGTCATCAGTTGTCGTACAACATAGCCATCGTCGACCAACCCGGGCGGCCTGTCAAGAGGGTCGACTCGGGGATTTGCCCTCAGCCCGCCATGACCCCCACCCCGGCCACCGGCCGCCGCCGGCCCCGAACGCTGGCCTTCGAACTGGTCGAAGCGCTGGGCGACCGCATTCGCGACGGCCGCCTGGCCACCGGCGCCAAGCTGCCGACCGAAAGCGCGTTGATGGGCGAGTTCGGCGTCAGCCGCACGGTGGTGCGCGAAGCGATGTCCAAATTGCAGGCGTCCGGCCTGGTGGAAACGCGCCACGGCATCGGCACCTTTGTGGTCGGCCTGGGCGATGCGTCGGCGTTTCGCATCGAGCCGCAGCAACTCGCCACCTTGCGCGATGTGATCGCGGTGCTGGAACTGCGCATCGGGCTCGAAACCGAGTCGGCCGCGATCGCGTCGCAGCGGCGCACGGCGCAAAACCTGCTGGCGCTGCGCGCCGCACTGAGTTCATTTTCGGAAGCGGTGGAAGAAGGGCGCGATGCGGTGGCAGCCGACTTCCAGTTCCACCTGGAAATCGCGCGCGCCACGCAGAACCCGCACTTCGCCAGCCTGATGGGCACGCTGGGCGCGACGATCATCCCGCGCGCCCGCCTGGCGCCCGCCGGCAGCGTGGACGAAGCCCAGCGCAACTACCTGCGGCGCGTGAACGCCGAGCACGACAGCATCTTCGACGCCATCGCCAACCAGGACGCCGAGGGCGCCCGCGCCGCGATGCGCACCCACCTGGCCAACAGCCGCGAGCGCCGGCGGCGCGCGGCGGCGCCGGAGAGCGGTTGAACCGGCCACCCGCCATCCCGCCGCCTGCTCCGGGACGTCGGAGGCGTCCACCAGGCGGGTCGTGGTGGTCTTGGCTTCCTGCTTGCGGTCGAAGATGTTCGTCAGCAGGGCGGTGGCTGCGGCGGCAGCGATGGCCACCACAACCACCAGTCCCAGCAGCACGGCCGTGGAGACACCGCGCTGGGTTTTGTTCATCGGGAGCGATTTGTTCTTCAAGGAAACCTCCGAATTCAGGGACTCGGCCCGCCCAGGCTGGCGCGGTCGCCGTGCCCGGCGGACTGATGGCAATGGACGCAGGTGAATTCGTCGCCGCGTCCGGTCTCGGCCGCTGCGTCGTGCACCAGGTCACGGTGGCAGGCGAGGCAGTTCTCCTGCAGAATGCGGCTGTTGCCCAGCTTGATCGCAATGGGCTCGCCGAAGTCCTGCAGCGTGAAGCCCTTGGAGTGGTGGTAGCCGTTGACGGCCTTGGCGGTCCACTTGCCGATGACATCGCGCGGCAGGTGGCAGTCGACACAACCCGCCACCGCGTGGTGGCTGGACTTCTGCCACGAGTCGTACTGCGAATTCATGATGTGGCAATTGGCGCAGACCTTGGGGTCGGAGCTGATGTAGGACAGCCCCTCGGCGTAGACCAGCGTGTAGCCGCCGATGCCGGCTGCGACGCCGATCAGCACCGCGAGCGGTGCTGCCTGCCAGACCGCGCTGCCGCGTTGCTCGTCCTGTTCTCAACACGCCTGCCCACCTCGCTCAGGGGGGCACAGGATGGGGCCTCGGAACGCCACCCCGTTTGTGCTGCGTCAAGGAAGTGCGCGCACCCGCAGGGCGAGTTCGCGGGCTGAACTCAGCTGAGAGGCTGAGAGTCTTTCAATCATGCCCGCTCATCACACCAGAAGACGCCCGCTCGTCGTTGCAAATGCTCGCCATAGCCCGAGCTATGCCTGCGCTTTGCGCCTGGATCGGCCGCCTTCTGGCGCGCTGCTCGGAC
>JANORB010000088.1:0-15872 GCA_031415135.1 Methylibium sp. | reverse complement strand
ACCGTACTTGCTCCCTCGCCCCTTTGGGGAGAGGGTTGGGGTGAGGGGCTGCGCCGGGCACGATGGTGTTTTGCGAGCCCTCACCCCCACCCTCTCCCAGAGGGCGAGGGAGTCAATTCAAAAAACTCTCAACCTCTGAGGGATGACTCGACCTCGGTTCACCGGAGAAGCCGCAGCCGACTATACGGCGGCCGTCCACTGGTACGAAGCCGAACACGAGGACGCCGGCAATGCGTTCCGGCTCTGCATCGAGGCCGCTCTGGATCACATCGAGCACCGGCCAGGCGCTTTTCCGGTCGCGTGGCGCGACTTTCAACGCATCGTGGTCAGGCAGTTCCCTTTTGTTGTGTTCTATCGGGTGGAGTCCGGGCAGATGGTCCATGCGGTCTTCCATACGTCTCAAAACCCATCCTCGCTGCGCGGGCGATTGCGCGGCGCTTGACTCTCCTTCCGACATCCCAATGGCCTTGCGCACACCCCCCACCCTCCTTCCCTGGCTCGGCCTGGCCCTGCTGATCATCGTCGCCGACCAGATCACCAAGACGATGATCATCGGCAGCATGCAGCTGGGCGACAGCCGCACCATCACGTCGTTCTTCAACATCGTGCGCGCGCACAACACCGGCGCGGCGTTTTCGTTTCTGGCCGGGGCATCCGGATGGCAGCGCTGGTTCTTCATCGGCCTGGGCGCGGCCGCCGCGGTGTTCATCGTCTGGATGCTGCGCAGCCACGGCGGGCAGCGGCTGTTCAGCCTGGCGCTGGCGCTGATCCTGGGCGGCGCGCTGGGCAATGTGATCGACCGCCTGATTCACGGTTATGTGGTGGACTTCCTGGAGTTCCACTGGCGCTTCCTGGAGCCGGTGTTCCACGGCGGGCGCTTCCCCTCGTTCAACGTGGCCGACAGCGCCATCAGCGTCGGCGCGGTCTGCCTGATCCTCGACGAAATACTGCGGGTGCGGCGCTCGCGCTGAGGTTGGGCGGGCTCGGCGCCAGCGTCATCAAGCTTGTCGAGCCGAGCCCGGCGCGGCCATTGATTCGGCGCGGCGCGGCGCCGAGAATCGGTCACGCTGGCGTCATGCGCCGCTGCCGCACCCATCCGCACCCCCGCTTGAGGAGCCTTCGATGCCTTACACCCTGATCAAGGGCACGTTCCACATCCACTACCCGGCGCGGCCGCTGAACGGGCCCGAGCCCGACGGCGACACGATCAAGTTCAAGCCGGACAACCGCAACCTCATCCTCAACCTGCCCAAGCCCAACCAGTCGGCCTCGTTCAACCTCGACGGCATCACCAGCATCCGCTTCGAAGGCATCGACGCGCTGGAAACGCATTTCGACGTGGAGGGCGAACAGTTCCACCAGAAGCTCGATCTCGCGCTGGCGGCGCGCGACGCGCTGCTGGCGCAGATGGGCTTCGGCACGGTGCGCTACTTTGCGCGCAGCCCGTTCAAGGTCGAGGCGGTCGAACACCATCCGGTGGCCGGCCACATCCTGTCGAACGGGCTGGACACCTATGGCCGCACGATCGCGTTCGTGTTCACCGGCGAACATTCATCGATGGATGGCGCGCAGGTTTTTGTCACGCCGCAGATGCTGGACGTCAGCCTCAATCTCTTCATGCTGCGCCGCGGCCACGCCTACGCGGCGTTCTACCTGACCTTGCCGGCCGAGTTGCGCGAGCACCTGCGCGCTGTCGTGAGCCTGGCGCGCGCCGGCAATGCCGGCCTGTGGGCGCAGGCCAGCGCCACCACCGACCGCGCGGCGCGCATCACCGGGCTGGACATGCTGCAGCAGCTGGTGATCTGGCCCAAGCTGTTCCGCCGCCTGGCGCCGTACTTCGTGCAGGGCCACACCAACTTCGACGGCCTGGACGCCTGGCTGCGCGCCGACCCCGTCAACCGCGACGACCGGCTGCTGCTGCCCACGCTGGAGCTGGGCAACATGCACGACCTGATCGTCGAGGACGGTGATCAAATCCGCCTGGCCCACGCCACCGAAGACGTGGTGATCGTGCCCGACGACTATGTGCTGACGGCGCCACCGGTCGTCACGCCGCCGCCGGTGCGCGTGGGCACGGGCGACATCCGCATCATTGCCGCGCTGGTCAACCCGATTCAATCGCCAGAGCGCGGCCACGAAACCGTGACCTTGCTTAACACCACGGCCGGCGGCATCGACCTGGCCGGCTGGTTCGTCGCCGACGCGTCCGGGCGGTTTGCGCTGACCGGCGTGCTGGCTGCGGGCGAAACGCGCCGCGTCACCGCCAGCGGCGCGGTGCAGCTCAACAACACGCGCGACACCCTCACCTTGCTCGACCCGCTGGGCGCGATCGTCGACCAGGTCTCTTACGAGGCGCGCGGCCTGCCGGCCGAAGGGCGCACCAAGGTGTTCCCGGCGTAGCGCACTGAATCGGCGCGCGGCCGCCCGCTTGATGTGCGTCAAGCCGGTGGCCGCACTGCGGGCCGGGCCCGATTGCCGGCGGCGCCGGGCTTGCGATACACCTGCAGCGATGAATTCACCCGCGACCGAACCGACCGCGCTGGACATCCGGCTCCATCACGCGGGCCTGGGCGCGCCGTTGCGCTGGCTGCAACTCGGCTGGCAAGACTTCATTCGCGCGCCCGGCATCGGCCTGTTCTACGGCGCCAGCTTTGCGCTGATGGGCTGGCTGCTGTTGCTGCTGTTCCGCCACGCGCCGGCCTACGTGCTGGCGCTGTCGGCCGGCTTCCTGCTGATGGGCCCGTTCATGTGCCTGGGCCTGTACGACGTGAGCCGCAAGCTCGAGCGCGCCGAACCACCGCGGCTGCTGGCGTCGCTGACCAGCTGGCGCACCCGCACCGGCACGATGGCCATCTTCGGCGGCGTGCTGCTGATTCTTGAAATGCTGTGGGGCCGCGCGTCGCTGATCGTGTTTGCGCTCAGCTTCAACGGCATGCCCGACTTCAAGGGCTCGCTGCTGGCCTTGCTCGACCCGGAGAACCTGGGCTTCATCGTCGCCTACATCGCCGTGGGCGGCGTGTTCGCCGGGCTCATTTTCGCCATCAGCGTGGTGGCCATGCCGATGATCCTGGACCGCCCCACCGACGCCATCAGCGCTGGCCTGACCAGCATTCGCCTGTGCCTGGCGCAGCCGGGGCTGATGCTGCTGTGGGGCGCGCTGATCACGCTGCTGGTGCTGCTGGCCATGCTGCCGTGGTTTGCCGGCCTGCTGGTGGTGGCGCCGGTGCTCGGGCACGCCTCATGGCATGCCTACCGGGCTACGGTCGCAGCGTAGCGCGGCTCAGAGGCTGAGAGTTTCAGGGCAGCAACACGCTGCAGCCGGTGGTCTTGCGCGCCTCCAGGTCGCGGTGCGCCTGCGCCACGTCTTTCAACGCATAACGCTGGTCGATGCGAATCTTGATCTTGCCGCTGGTGACCATGCCGAACAGATCGTCGGCCATGGCCTGCGTGGCCTCGCGCGTGGCGATGTGGGTGAACAGCGTGGCGCGGGTGGTGTAGATCGACCCCTTGGCGGCCAACAGGCCGATGTTGAACGGCGGCACCGGCCCCGACGCGGCGCCAAAACACGCCATCAGGCCAAACGGGCGCAGGCAGTCGAGCGACTTGTCCCAGGTGTCCTTGCCGACCGAGTCGTACACCACCTTCACACCTTGCCCGCCGGTGATCTCTTTCACGCGCGCAGAGAAGTCCTCGGTCTTGTAGTTGATGGTGAAGGCGGCACCGTGCTCGCGCGCCAGCGCGCACTTTTCATCCGACCCCGCCGTGCCGATGAGCTGCAAGCCCAGCGCCTTGGCCCACTGGCAGGCGATCAGCCCCACCCCGCCTGCGGCGGCGTGGAACAGCACATGGTCGCCCGCCTGCAAGCCGCCCTGCGGCAGCGTCTTGCGCAGCAGGTACTGCGCCGTCAGGCCCTTGAGCATCATGGCCGCGCCGGTCTCGAAGCTGATGGCGTCGGGCAGCTTCACCACGCACTTGGCCGGCATCACACGCAGCACGCTGTAGGCGCCCGGCGGGTTGCTGGCGTAGGCCGCGCGGTCACCCGCCTTCAGGTGCGTGACACCCTCGCCCACCGCCTCGACCACGCCCGCGCCTTCCATGCCCAGCGTCAGCGGCAGCGGCAGGTTGTAGACGCCGCTGCGGTGGTACACGTCGATGTAGTTCAGCCCGCAGGCATGGTGGCGGATGCGGATTTCGCCCGGACCGGGCTCGCCCACCGGCAGGTCGACCATGGCCATGACTTCGGGCCCGCCGGGTTGGTGGATCAGGATGGTGGGGCTGGTCTGGGGGGGCATGGCGGTCTCCGTGAGGTGGTCAAAAGGTGCGGTATGGTGCCAGCACTGTGGCCACTGTGCTCGTGCCCACGCCGCCGCCCGATGAAACGCCTGACCACCGCTCCCAACCTCGCGCTGGCCACCTTGTGGGCCGACCTGCTGAGCCAGACCGGCGTGCCCACCACCGTGCAGCGCCAATACGCCAGCAGCATCGCCGGCGAAGTGCCACCCGACCAGACGCTGCCCGAGCTGTGGGTGCAAGACGACGCGCAGCTCGAACAGGCGCGCACGCTGCTGCACCAGTTGCGCCACCCACCGGCGCGGCATTGGGTTTGCCCGGGCTGCGATGAAGTGATCGACGGGCCGTTCGAGCAGTGCTGGAAGTGCGGGGCGGTGATGCCGAGATAGCAGTTTCTGCTTGCATATGATTGCACCTTTCGCTAGCATCCAACATCGTGAATGCCAAACACCGAAAGACACTTCAAACCATCTTTTCCAGACCCACCACGCCATCGCTGGCCTTCTCCGATGTCGAAGCTTTGGTGATTGCCTTGGGTGGTTCGGTCACGGAACGCGAAGGTTCGCGCGTCAAGATCATGTTGAAGGGCGAACAGTGGCGATGTCATCGCCCACACCCGGGCAAAGAGGCCAAGCGCTATCAAGTTGAAGAGGCGCGCGAGTTGCTGGAACGATTGGGAATCAAGCCATGAACACCATGAATCACAAGGGATACATTGCAAGAATCGAGTTCGACGAACGCGACAGCCTCTTCGTGGGCCGCGTTCTGGGGCTGCACACCGTGATCAGCTTTCATGGCGAAACGGTGGCGGAGTTGCGTTCGGCGTGCGAGGCTGCCATCGAAGACTTTCTGCGCGACTGCAAGGAACACGGCGTACGCCCGGAAAAGCCCGCGTCCGGAAAGCTCATGCTGCGCGTTCCTCCCGAGGTGCATGGCGCGGCCTTGGTCGCGGCGCAGGCAGCCGGCAAGAGCCTGAATCAATGGGCCACCGAAGTGATCGAAGAAGCCGTTCACGATTGACCGCCCCGCTTCGGCTTGCGGCAATCCGGCGTCCGGCACCTTGATGCTTGACGGCCACCGGCGAGGGCTGGCGCGCGTCGAGCGAGCGGCCGACCATCGCACTGCGTGAGCCACTGGCTGCGGGTGCCGGCGCCGCACCGCACTGAATCAAGCGAGGGCCTCCGCGATGAACCAACCCGACCCAACCCAGCAGGTGGCCCTGCCGGGTTTTGTGTTCGACCTGGCGCAACTTGAATTGCGAGAAGCATCTGGCGCGCGGATAGCGCTGCGCCCGCAGACTGTGCAGGTGCTGAACTGCCTGGCGCGCCGCGCCGATCGGGTCGTCACCAAGGACGAACTGATGCGCGCGGTGTGGCCCGATGTGTTCGTCACCGACGACAGCCTGGTGCAATGCATCAAGGAGTTGCGCCGAGCGCTGGGGGACGATGCGCGTCGTGTCGTGCAGACCGCGCCCAAGCGGGGCTACAAGCTGGTGGCTCTGCCTGGTGTGGCACCGGCACCAACCCGCGCGGCGATCAATACCCAAGACACTGGCTTCCATCAAGACATCCGCTTCGCCACCACCGTCGACGGCGTCCGCATCGCCTACGCGACCAGCGGCGAGGGGCCGCCACTGGTGCGCGCTGCCCATTGGATGACCGATCTTGGTTGGGACTGGCGCAGCAGCATCTGGGGCCCGCGCATTCAGCACTGGTCGCGCAACTTTCGGCTGCTGCGTTTCGACTGGCGCGGTTGCGGAATGTCCGACAGGCAAGCCGACCCAGGCGACCTGGATGCGTGTGTCGCCGACCTGGAAGCCGTTGTCGACGCGGCGGGGCTGGACCGCTTCAGCCTGCTGGCCAGTTCGGGGGGAACGTCAAGCGCAGTCCGCTATGCGGCGCGCCACCCGGACCGCGTCACAAGCCTGGTCGTGTTCGGTGGTTACGCGCGCGGCCACCTGCGTCGCGGCGAACACTCGGTTCCTCTCGAAACCTTCAATGCCATGCAACGCCTGATCGAGGTCGGCTGGGGGCAGGACCACCCCGGTTTCCGGCAGCTCTTCACCTCGATGTCGTGGCCTGGCGCCACGCTCGAGCAGCAGGAATCGTTCAACCACATGCAGCGGGTGGCGTGCACACCGCGGGTGGCGGCGAGCATGCGAAGCCGGATGGCCGAGTTCGATGCCACCGCCGACCTGCCGGCAGTGCGATGCCCCACCCTGGTGTTGCACAGCCCACGCGACTCGGCGGTGCCGTTTGAAGAAGGCCGTTTGATCGCTTCGATGATTCCAGGCGCGCGGCTTGAGCCCTTTGACAGTCTCAATCACTCGCCCCTTCCTGGCGAGCCAGCTTTCGATGAAGTCATCGGCTTGATCGATGAGTTCGTGCTCAGCCAGTCCAACGAACCCCGCACGGCGGAGCGCAGCGCCGAGCCCGTGTCGGCAAGAAGAGGCGTCGAAACCGACACCCTGCTGCGCGTTGTGGGCGGTGGGCTGCAGCCGCGCCGCACTCTGTGAGGCAATGCAACCGTTCACCGCGTGCGCTCCGCGTGCCGGGAGGTTCGCATTTCTTCGTCAAAGTTTCGGCTTCCGCTCAAGACGTTTGCCGGGCGGCAAGATTTAATCGGCGCTGCGGCAAACGTCCTCTGGCCGCGAAGGAATCGAGATGAGCCAACCCGCAGTGACCCGCCGAACCATTGCAGTCGCAGCACTGGGCGCCATGCTCGCGGACCTTGTCGGCGCGCAGACGCGGCCCAGCGACAGCTCCGACTTCCCGAGCCGGGCGGTTCGGCTGGTCGTGCCCACACCGCCCGGGTCGGCACCCGACATCCGGGCGCGACAGATTGCGCAGAAGCTTGCCGAGGACTGGCAGCAAGCGGTGATCGTCGACAACCGGCCGGGGGCCAGCGGCAGCATTGCGATGGAGTTCGTCGCGCGTGCGCCTGCCGACGGGTACACCCTTGTGCTGGGCAACATCTCCTACCTTGCCGTTCTTCCGCATCTGGCAAAGCTCCCGGTCGATCCGTTGAAAGACCTGGTGCCGGTGTCCCAGGTCACCGCCGGGCCATTGGTGCTGGTGGCTCACGCCGGTGTGCCGTTCAACTCGTTGCCCGGATTGATCGACCATGCCCGCGCCAACCCGGGCACGCTGAACGCCACGGGGGGAGGCACCGGTTCTCTCATTCACCTGGCCGTGACCTTGCTCAACAAGACCGCGGGAGTTGACATCACCTTCATTCCCTCCAAGGGTGGCGGTCTGGACACGGCTGCGGTGATCGGTGGTCAAGTGCAGTTGTTGTTCGAGTTCGCATCCGTGATCGGACCGCATGTGAAGTCGGGGCGCCTGAAGGCGCTGGCGGTTGCAAGCGACAAGAGGCTCGCCGTGCTGCCCGAGGTGCCCACCTTCAGCGAGCTTGGCCATGCGGGAATGCAGATCAAGGGATGGCAGGGAATCCTGGTGCCCACCGGCACACCGCCGGAGGTGATCGGCAAGTTGAACCGGGCCATCGTCAAAGTCCTCGGCCAACCCGACATTCGAGAGTCCATCATCAGCACCGGCGGTGAAGTCGGCGGCGACTCACCCGAGCAGTTCGCGGCCTTCATTCGAGCCGAGCATGCGCGCTGGGGAAAGGTCATTGCGGAGGCGGGGATTCGGCTGGAGTGACGAACGCCGGAGCCAGGCGCCGGCCTGTAGCGGTGAGGATGAAGCCATGATAACGAGGGTGGTCGTCGCGGTGGTCACCCCATGCGCCGACCTCCTGGGCCACGCCGGCCAGTAGCGCGGCGCACATTCAGGCAGGTTCGAGCCCGATCACCAAACGCTGACCCAGCAGACTGATGGCCTGCGCGATGCGGGGAAGCTTGGACCCATAGTGCGGGTCGAGCAGCCGGCGGACTTCCTTTTCGTCGACGCCCAGTTGCTTGGCCAGTTGCACCTTGCTGATGCCCGCCTCGCGCATGGCGACGTACAGGGCGGCTTTGGCCACGGTCTCGGCAGGGGGTGAAACCCACGTTTCGTTGCGCCTGGCCTTGCCGGGCACGGGAAACTCCAGGCCGCCGACGATGTAGGCCGCAAAGACTTCGTCCATCGCGTCTGCTGCCTCGGCCAGAGCATGCGCTCGGTCGTCACCTTGGGTGATCAACTGCGGCAGGTCGCGGCAAGCCACCACAAACCCGCCCTCTTCAGCGGGGCTCAACAAGACCGGATACTGAAATCGATTCATCGTGGGTACCTTACAAGTCATTGGCCTTGATGCCGAGTTGGGTGCACATCGCGTGGAACGTGCCCGTCTTCAATTCGTCTTTCGGGTTGCGGATGATGGTGAACGCCGCGCCGAAGTACAGGGTCTGATGGCTGCCTTTGCCGCGCGAAGCGTCCAGCCTTACCGCCACTTGTCGATCTTTGCCCAGCGCCTTCAGTTTGCGGACGAACTCGCTCCCTGTCATCGACACATTATCGGACCTAAACGTCCGACTGTAAACGGCCAGCGATACGGCGGCCGTTCGTCGTCCGGCTTCGATTCGGCGTGCAAAGCGGGTTCCGAATTGATCGCATGGCCTGCAGCCCCGATGATCCCGATTCGGGCACACCGCATCAGAACAACGCCCAGCTTCCAGCAAGAGGTCACGCCATGCCGCAAGACGAGCAAGCCAGCCGCGAGATCGCCCTGCCGGGTCTGGTGTTCGACCTGCATCACTCGGAGCTGCGCACGCAGGCCGGTGAGCGTGTGCCGTTGCGACGGCAAGACCTGGCGGTGCTGAGCTGCCTGGCCTGCAACGTCGACCACGTCGTCACCAAAGACGAGTTGATGCGCGCCGTGTGGCCCAACGTGGTCGTCACCGACGACAGCCTGGTTCAGTGCATCGTCGAGCTGCGCCGGGCGCTGGGTGATGACGCGCACCGCACCATCCAGACCGAGTCGCGGCGCGGGTACCGGCTGGTGTCGAACCGGCGGGCGTCCAGCGGTAACGGTGCGTCAGAAACGGCCGGTGATCGTGAGTTCCATCAAGACATCCGCTTCGCCACCACCGCCGACGGTGTTCGCATCGCCTATGCGACCAGCGGCAACGGCCCACCGCTGGTGCGCGCCGCGCACTGGATGACGTACCTGGACTGGGACTGGCGCAGCGCCACGTTCGGGCCGCGCATCCAGGCGCTTTCGCGACACTCTCGCCTGGTGCGTTACGACGGGCGCGGCTACGGCTTGTCCGATTGGGACTCGCCACCGGGAACGCTGGACGATGCCGTGGCGGACCTGGAGGCGGTCGTCGCTGCCGCCGGCCTGGAGAGCTTCGCGCTGCTCGGTGCGTCCGGCGGCTCACCCATCGCCATTCGCTTTGCCGCTCGGAACCCGCAGCAAGTGAGCCACCTGGTGCTGTTCGGGGCGTTCGCTCGCGGAGCGCTGCGACGAGGCGAACGCTCGATCTCGCGCGACAAGTGGGCCGCGATGATGTGCCTGATCGAAGACGGGTGGGGGCAGGACAACCCGGCATTTCGGCAGCTCATCACCAGCTTGATGTGGCCCGGCGCCGACGCGCAACAGATGGCGTCGTTCAATCAACTGCAACGCGTCTCTTGTTCCCCGAAGACGGCGGTTGCGCTCCTGAATGAAATTGCGAATTTCGATGTGACGGAAGAACTGCCCGGCGTTCAATGTCCGACGCTTGTTCTGCACAGCCCGCGCGACTCACGCGTGCCCTTTGAAGAAGGCCGCCTGCTGGCCTCAATGATCCCGGGCGCGCGCCTTGAGCCTTTTGACAGCCCGAACCACACGCCGCTGCTGGGCGAACCGGCCTTTGAACAGGTCGGCGCCTTGATGCAAGCGTTCCTGCTCGACCGGCATGTACCGCTTGACTCGGCCATGCAGGGTGAAGCAGCCCACCCGCCGCTTCATCTCGTGGGCGACCAACGCAGCAGCGTTGCAGCTGCAAAGGCTCGCGACAACGGTTGATCACCGGCGCATCGGCACGTCCGATGCGCAGCCAAGCACGCGCTTCGGAGATTGTTCGTCGCAAGTCGGCGGAAGTTCGGGACATTGGCGACTTGCGGATTCATCCTCGACCCATGGGCCCAACAACCGTGGAGTCATGATGAAGACCCTTTGCAAGATGACAGCACCTGGGACAAGATGCCCGACGCCACCCAACAATCGCTGCGCGACAACGCATGGACGATCTACCGAAACAGCAAGTCGGGCGGCGGCATCGAGGTCGCATGCGAAAGCCTGCGCCCGCTGCTCATCCCTGTTCTGCTGATCCAGGGCGAGAAGACAGCGCTGCAATTCGCCAAGACCTTGGACAACCTGGCGCCCTGTCTGGGCCGCGTTGAGCGGGCGACGATCGCCGGAGCCAACCACGTCTTTCCCAGGACGCACCCGGCCGACTTCAGCAAGGTCGTGCTCGACTTCGTTTCGAAGTACTGAGCCTGGCCGTTGCCTGGCCGATCTCGGTGCCATCGGCAACGTCGCGCGCAAAGACCTGCCCAGCAGCTGAGCGAATGAACCCCGAGGCAGCGGCGATCAATTCGGATGCGCGCCCGCACTCATCTCCGCCGGCCGCGTGCGCACCGCCCACAGCACGCCCGCAACAAGCAGCACGATGCCGGCCACGGTCTGCGCCTGCGGCGCCTGGCCGCGCAGCACGAAGGCGGAGGCCAGCGCGGCCAGCGTCTCGAACACGATCAACTGCCCGGCTAGTGCGGGCGGCAGGCGCTGGCTGGCTTCGTTCCAGCACAGCGTGCCCAGCCAGGACGCGAGCAGGCCGATGGTCAGCATCAGGCCGACGAACGCGAGCGGGCGTGGGCCGAACGGCATCGCAAAGGGTTCAGCGCTGAGCGCGAACCAGGCCCAGGTGATTGCATAGCCGGCCAGCGCCAGCGGCAAGGTCGCCAGCCCCTGCGCGGTGGCCCAGCCGCGCGGGCTGCGGCCCGGGTGGGCGCGCAGCCATTCGGCGTTGCGGATCGGGTACCAGGTCCAGCACGCAACAGCGCCCAGCGCCAGCAGCGCGCCCAGCGCATAACGCGTCAGGTCAGCCGCCGGATCGGCCCGCAAGTGCGCCAGCTCCACCTGGTTGACCAGCGCGATGCCCGCGCCGATCAGCCCCAGCGACGGCAGCATCCGCAGCCACGGCAGCGGCGCTTCGACGCGCATGCCGGCGCGCGCGGTGCGCAGGTTGGCGGTGATCGCGATCACCACCGGCAGCGTGCCGATGATCATGGTCGGCAGCGGCCCGCCGGCGCGCTGGATGCTGCTGGCCAGGAACAGGTAGTAGACGATGTTGCCCACCAGTGCGAGCTTGAGCGCCTCGACCCAGTCGGCGCGGTTCAGTTGCGCCAGCGCATTGCGGTCGAACCAGGCCAGTGGCAGCGCGATCAGGCCGAACGCGAGGTAGCGGCCGAACGACTGCAAGGTGGCGGGGTAGTCCGGCAACAGCAGCGGGCCGATGAAAACCAGCCCCCACATCAGGCCGGCGGCCAGCGCGAACAGCGTTCCGATCAGCAATTCAAAACGTCCCCGGGTACGCGCCACCGTCGAGCAGGATGTTCTGCCCGGTCAGGTAACCCGCGTGCACGCTGCACATGAACGCGCAGACGGCGCCGAACTCTTGCGCCGTGCCGAAGCGCTCGGTCGGGTTGAGCTTGCGGCGCTGCGCCAGCAGCACGTCCAGCGGCTCGCCCGCAGCCTTGGCGGCAGCGCTCATTGCGTTGCGCAGGCGGTCGGTTTCAAACGGGCCGGGCAGCAGGTTGTTGATCGTCACGTTGGCGCTGGCCAGGCGGCTCTGGCGCGCCAGCCCGGCAATGAAGCCAGTGAGGCCACTGCGCGCGCCGTTGGACAGGCCGAGCATGTCGATCGGCGCTTTCACCGCACCCGAGGTGATGTTGACGACGCGCCCGAATCCGCGCGCGGCCATCGCGTCCACCGTGGCCTTGATCAGCTCGATCGGCGTCAGCATGTTGGCGTCCAGCGCCTTGATCCAGGCCTCGCGGTCCCAGTCCCGAAAATCACCGGGCGGCGGGCCGCCGGCGTTGTTGACGAGAATGTCGACCTGCGGGCAGGCGGCCAGCGCGGCGGCGCGGCCGGCCGGCGTGGTGATGTCGCCGGCCACCGCGCGCACCTCGCCGCCGTTCAACCCGCGCAGTTCGGTGGCCGTGGCTTGCAGCGCCTCGGCACCGCGCGCGGTGATCACCACGTTGACGCCCTCGCCCACCAGCGCCTGCGCGCAACCCTTGCCCAGCCCCTTGCTCGCGGCGCACACCAGCGCCCATTTGCCTTCGATGCCCAGCTTCATGGTGATCCCCTTCCATTGACGGTCAAACACAACTGACATTGTCAAGCGAACACTGCGGAACCGGCTTTGCCGGGCCGCTGGTGTTGCCCCCTTGAGGGGGAGCGGCGTAGCCGCTCCGGGGGTGGGTCATCTCACCAGCCGCCAGATGCCGGCCAGCACCAGCAGTGTGCCCGCGGCCACCCACGCGGTGAACGGCTCGCCCAAAATCAGCACGCCCATCAGGATGGTCGACACCGGGCCCACCATGCCGATCTGCGCCGTGAGTGTGGCGCCCAGCCGCTCGATCGCCATCATCACCATCAGCACCGGCGCAAAGGTGCACAGCGTGGCGTTCAGCAGCGACAGCCCGATCACCTCGGGCGCCACCGCCAGCGCGCTCAGCGGGCGCAGCAGCAAGAACTGCGCGATGCACAGCACGCAGGCCACGCTGGTGGCCAGGCCGGTCAGGCGCAGCGCACCGAGCCGCTGCACCTCTTCACCGCTGTAGACCAGGTACACGGCGTAGCTGAGCGCGCTGCCGAACACCAGCGCCGCGCCCAGGCCCACGTGCGCGCCCGCCAGCGTGATCTCGTGAACGAAGACGACCAGCACGCCGCAGTAGCTCACCGCAAGAGCCACCCCCTGCGCAACGGTGACGCGGCGCTTGAACAACAGAATGCTCAAGCCGAGCACCAGCGTCGGGTTCAGGTACAGGATCAGCCGCTCCAGGCCGGCGCTGATGTACTGCAGGCCGGCGAAGTCCAGAAAACTCGCCAGGTAGTAGCCGCAAAAACCCAGGCCGATGACCACGGCCACGTCGCGCCGTGTGAGCGCCGGTTTGCCGCGCCCGGCCCACCATGCCAGCGCCAGGAACAGCGGCAGCGCAAACAGCATTCGGTACATGATGAGCGTGACCGCGTCCACCCCATGCCGGTACGCCAGCTTGACGATGATGGCCTTGGCCGAAAACGCGATCGAGCCGCACAGCGCGAGCAGCAGGCCGGGCAGCAGCGGCCGCGGCATCACGGCCGACGCGCCGTTCAATAGCCGACCGCCTGGCCGTCCCGGCGCGGGTCGCTGGCGGCGACGTAGCCGTCGCTGCCCGGGTCGCCCAGGCGCCAGATGAACTGGCCGGCGCCGAAGTCCTGGTAACTGTCGTTGATGACCGCCAGGTGGTGGCCGCGGTCGGCCAGGCCTTGCACGGTGGCGCGATTCATCGCCGCCTCGACGTTGAGTTCGAGCCCATTGTTGTAGCGCCAGCGCGGCGCGTCGCAGGCGGCTTGCGGGTGCTGCGCGTAGTCGAGCATGCGCACGAGGGTCTGCAGGTGGCCTTGCGGCTGCATGTTCGCGCCCATCACGCCGAAGCTCATCTGCGCCTGGCCATCGCGCGTCAGGAACGCCGGGATGATGGTGTGGAACGGCCGCTTGCCCGGCGCGACGACGTTGGCGCTGCGCGCGTCGAGGTTGAATCCGTGGCCACGGTTCTGCATCGACAGGCCGTAGCCCGGCACCACCACCCCCGAGCCGAAGCCCAGGTAGTTGCTCTGGATGAAGCTGACCATCATGCCGCTCGCGTCGGCCGTGCTCAGGTACACGGTGCCGCCCTTCACCGGGTTGCCGGCGCCGAAGTCCTGGGCGCGCCTCGGATCGATCAGCTTCGCGCGCGCAGCCAGGTAGGCCGGGTCCAGCATCTGCTGCGCGGTGCATTCCATGCTCGCGGGCTCGGCCACGTAGCGGTACACGTCGGCGAACGCGAGCTTCATCGCCTCGATCTGCAGGTGCTGCGAATCGACACCGTCCACCGCATGGCTGGCCAGGTCGAAGTTTTTCAGGATGCCCAGCGCGATGAGCGCGGCGATGCCCTGCCCGTTGGGCGGAATCTCGTGCAGCGTGTGGCCAGCGTAGTTCTGGCCCAGCGGCGTGACCCATTCGGGCTGGTAGGCGCTGAAGTCCTCGGCGGTCATCGCCGCGCCGTGTTCGTGCGCGTGGCGCGCAGCGGCCGCAGCGATCTCGCCACGGTAAAAGGCCTCGCCGCGGCTGTCGGCGATCAGACGCAGCGTGCGCGCGGCGTCGGCAAAAGTGAACAACTCGCCGACCTTCGGTGCGCGCCCGCGCGGCATGAAGGCCGCCGCGAAGCCGGGCTGGTGTTCCAGCAGCGGCACGGCGTCGTGCCACTTTTGCCGCACCACCGGGGGCACGGCATAACCGCGCTCGGCCAGGTCGATGGCTGGCTCCATCAGGTCGGCAAAGGGCAGTTTGCCGAAGCGCTGGCTCATCGCCATCCAGCCCGCCACGGCGCCGGGCACGGTGGCGCTGTCCCAGCCGCGCACGGGCGGCGCGATCGTGTCGGCGCCGTATTTGCGCTTGAAGTAATCGGGCGTCCAGGCCTGCGGCGCGCAGCCCGAGGCGTTCAGGCCGTGCAGCGCCTGGCCATCCCACAGGATGCAGAACGCGTCGCTGCCCAGGCCGTTGCTGACCGGCTCGGTGATGGTCAGCGCGGCGGCGGCGGCGATCGCCGCGTCGACCGCATTGCCGCCCTTGAGCAGCATGCGCAAACCGGCTTGCGCAGCCAGCGGGTGGGAGGTGGAAACGACGTTGCGCGCGAACAGGGGCAGGCGCTGGCTGGCGTAGCCGGCGGTCCAGTCGAAGGTGTGGGTCATGGGGGCCAATTATCGGCCCCGAAAAAAATCAAACCGCCCCTGGGCGGCTTGATCGGGCGGGTCGCGCGCGGGGTTCAGTCGGGCGCGTCCTGGAACGCCACTTCGCGCTTGTTCTTGATCGACGGCAAGGACACGACGATGATCATCAGCAGCGCCGCGCCCAGCAGCGTGGCCGAGAGCGGCTTGGTGACGAAGGTGGTCCAGTCACCGCGGCTCAGCAACAAGGCGCGGCGCAGGTTTTCTTCCATCATCGGCCCGAGGATGAAGCCCAGCAGCAACGGCGCGGGCTCGCAGCCGAGCTTGTAGAACACATAGCCCACCACACCGAACAGCGCCGCCGCGAAGACGTCGAAGTTGTTGTTGTTCAGCGTGTACAGGCCGATGCAGCAGAACACCATGATCGCCGGGTACAAAAACCGGTAAGGCACGGTCAGCAGCTTGATCCAGATGCCGATCAGCGGCAGGTTCAGGATCACCAGCATCGCGTTGCCGACCCACATCGAGGCGATCAGGCCCCAGAACAACTCCGGGTTGCTGGTCATCACCTGCGGGCCGGGCTGAATGCCCTTGATCGTCATCGCGCCGACCATCAGCGCCATCACCGCATTGGGCGGTATGCCCAGCGTCAGCATCGGAATGAACGAGGTCTGCGCGCCCGC
>JANORB010000087.1:0-61302 GCA_031415135.1 Methylibium sp. | reverse complement strand
GGCTCGGCCGCCTACCGCTCCTTGAGCGGGCTGGGCTACGACCACCAGCGCACCGTGATGCTCGGCTCTGATGTGCCAGCCCATGTGTCGATGGCCGGCGTGCACCGGGTGGCTTCGCTGGTCAAGCGCTGGATTCTGGGGACGCACCATGGATCGGTCCAGCCGGGGCACTTGGACGCCTACCTGGACGAGTTCGTGTTCCGCTTCAATCGCCGCACTTCGGGCTCGCGCGGGATGCTGTTCTACCGGCTGCTGCAACAAGCCGTCGTCACCGAACCGGTGACCTACGACAGCGTCGTCAAGCCACTACCCAAGCCGACGAAGCAGAGGTAGTATTACTGGATAGACGTCCAGTGTTTGTGGCTCTACTGGAGCTAAGTGGATACCCCTTACGAATATACAGTTAAATCAGCGACTCGACCCGGACTTTCAGGGCACAACAAAGCATGGCGCTCCCCGGTTATGCCGAGCTGCACTGCCGCAGCAACTTCAGCTTCCTCACCGGTGCCTCGCACCCTGAAGAACTGGTGGCGCGCGCGGCGCAGCTGGGCTACAGCGCGCTGGCCCTCAGCGACGAGTGTTCGCTCTCGGGCGTGGTGCGTGCGCATGCCGAGGCCAAACGCTGTGGGCTGCACCTCATCATCGGCAGCGAAATCCAGCTGAGTCTGCCGGCCGGTGGCGCCGCAGCGGCGCCCGGGGCCGCCACCGCAGGCGAGCCGCATGCCCGCCTGGTGCTGCTGGCGCAAACGCGGCGCGGTTACGGCAACCTGTCGCAGTGGATCACGGTGGCGCGGCGGCGTGCGCCCAAGGGCAGTTACGTCGCGCACCCGGCCGACGTGGAGGGCAAGGTGCCCAATGCGCCGATGCTGGCCGGCCTGCCCGACTGCCTGGCGCTGCTGGTGCCGCACGTGGCCCAGCCTTTCGAACAGGTGTTCGCCCACGCGATGTGGCTCAAGACCTGGTTCCAGGACCGCGCATCGATCGCGCTGGAGCTGCTGCACCGCGCCGGTGACGACGACTTGCTCGATCTGGTGCGGCGCGTGGCGCAGTTCACCGGGCTGCCCATCGTGGCGGCGGGCGACGTGCTGATGCATGTGCGTTCGCGCAAAGCGCTGCAGGACACGCTCACCGCCACGCGCCTGGGCGTGCCGGTGGCGCACTGCGGCTGGCGGCTGCAGCCCAATGCCGAGGCGCACCTGCGCTCGCGCGGCCGGCTCAGCGCGCTGTACGAGCCGCAGTGGCTGCACAACACGCTGGTGCTGGCCGGGCGCTGCGGTTTTTCACTCGATGAGCTGCGCTACGAATACCCGCGGGAGATCGTGCCCGACGGTGAAACCCCCACCAGCCACCTGCGCAATCTCACCTATGCGGGCGTGTTGCACCGCTACCCGCCGGCGCGGTTTCCGAACGGCCTGCCCGCCAAGGTGCGCGACCTGATCGAGCATGAACTCGCGCTGATCGCGCAGCTCCAGTACGAACCGTATTTCCTGACCGTGGCCGACATCGTGATGTGGGCGCGTGGGCAGAACATTCTGTGCCAGGGGCGTGGCAGCGCGGCCAATTCGGCGGTCTGTTATTGCCTGGGCGTGACCGAAGTCGACCCGTCGCGCATGAGCGTGCTGTTCGAGCGTTTCATCAGCGCCGAGCGCGGCGAGCCGCCCGACATTGACGTGGATTTCGAGCACCAGCGGCGCGAAGAAGTCATCCAGTACATCTACCGCAAGTACGGCCGCCACCGCGCGGCGCTGACGGCGGTGGTCATCAGCTACCGGCCGCGCAGCGCGGTGCGCGACGTGGGGCGCGCGCTGGGCCTCGACCTGGCCGCCATCGACGCGGTGGCCAAGAGCCAGCAGTGGTACGACGGCCGCAGCATCTCGCCCGAGCGCCTGCGCGAGAACGGCTTCGACCCCGACGCGCCGCTGACAAAATTGTGGGCCGAGCTGACGCACCAGTTGATCGGCTTCCCGCGCCACCTGTCGCAGCACCCGGGCGGCTTCCTGATCGCCAGGGAGAACATTGCGCTGCTGGTGCCGGTGGAGAACGCCGCGATGGACAACCGCAGCGTGATCCAGTGGGAGAAGGACGACCTCGATGCGCTGGGCTTGCTGAAGGTCGATGTGCTGGCGCTGGGCATGTTGAGCGCGATTCGCCGGGCGCTGGATTTGATGGGCGCCAAGCTCGGCACGGCGATCGAGATACAAGACATCCTCGGCCACGGCGAGGGTGAAGACAGCGCCACCTACGACATGATCTGCCAGGCCGACACCGTGGGCGTGTTCCAGATCGAGAGCCGCGCGCAGATGAGCATGCTGCCGCGATTGAGGCCGCGCAAGTTCTACGACCTGGTGATCGAGGTGGCCATCGTGCGCCCCGGCCCGATCCAGGGCGGCATGGTGCACCCGTACCTGAGGCGCCGCAACGGCGAGGAGCCGGTGGACTACCCCAGCGACGAAGTGAAGCAGGCTTTGGAGCGCACCTGCGGTGTGCCGATCTTTCAAGAGCAGGTGATGCAGCTGGCCGTGCTGGCCGCCGACTTCACGCCCGGCGAGGCCGACAGCTTGCGCCGCGCAATGGCGGCCTGGAAGCGCAAGGGCGGCCTGGGCCCGTTCCACGAGCGGCTGGTCGGCCGCATGGTCGAGAAGGGCTACGAGCGCGACTATGCCGAGCGCATCTTCAAGCAGATCGAAGGCTTCGGCGAATACGGCTTCCCCGAAAGCCACGCCGCCAGTTTTGCGCTGCTGGTGTACGTCAGCTGCTGGATCAAGCGGCATCACCCCGATGCGTTTTTGGCCGCGCTGCTGAACAGCCAGCCGATGGGTTTTTATGCGCCCGCGCAATTGGTGCGCGACGCGCGCGAGCACGGGGTGGAGGTGCTGGCGGTGGATGTGCGCGTGAGCGGCTGGGAGAGTTCGCTGGAAGGCGGTGCCGATGCGGCGCTGCACCCTGTGCGCCTCGGCCTGAACCGCATCAACGGCCTGTCTGAAGACGCCGCCCGGCGCATCGTGCAGGCGCGCGCCCAGGCGCCCTTCATCAACCCGGAAGACCTGGCCCGGCGCGCCCGGCTCAACGCCCACGACCTGCAATCGCTGGCCGGTGCCGATGCGCTGAGCGGCCTGGCCGGCCACCGCCACCAGACGGCCTGGGCCGTCGCCGGCATCGACACCCGGCCGACCAAGTTGCTGCGCCAGACCCGCGTGCATGAACAGCCGGCGCTGCTCGACGCACCGACCGAAGCGCAGAACCTGCTGGCCGACTACCGCGCGCTCGGCCTCACGCTGGGCCGCCACCCGCTGAGCTTGCTGCGCACCCAGCTCGATGCGTTCAAGGTGCAGACGGCGGCGGTGCTGCGCGGTTACCCGAATGGCCGCATCGCGCGCGCCAGCGGCCTGGTCACGCACCGCCAGCGGCCCGAGACGGCCAAGGGCACGGTGTTCGTGACGCTCGAAGACGACACCGGCGCCATCAACGTGATCGTCTGGCCGGCGGTGGCCGAGGCGCAGCGCAAGCCGCTGCTGGCGGCGCGCCTGCTCACCGTGTTCGGCCAGTGGCAGCGCGAGGGCAATGACGAACACGCGGTGATGCACCTGCTGGCCGCCAGGATGATCGACCACTCGCACCTGCTGGGCGGCCTGGTGGGCCACAGCCGCGATTTCCGCTGATCCGGTGCGTGCCTGCCAGCGCGTAGGACGTTTCCGACAGCCAGTGCCGCCGGTGTCCGAACGACACCCACTGGCGCGGCCGGTAAATTCAGTGAACCCCATTCATCGAACCCCACGGTGCGCCCCGCCACGGCGGGCCAGCACCCGACCACCGCCAGAAGGAGATCCCATGTTCAAGCCCCACACCACGCTCTACACCCTCGTTGTCGCTGCCTCGCTGACGATGGCTGCATGCCAGCCTGCCGAAGGGCCGCTCGAGAAGGCCGGCAAGTCGATCGACCAGGCCGGCCAGAAGGTCGGCGACGAGGCCGCCAAGGCCGGCGACAAGATCAAGGACGCAGTCAAGGACGCCAAGAAATAGGCGTTCGACCCACCGCCGGGCCGGCAGGCCGACTCTTTCGATAGAGTCGAGCCTGCTTTTTTTTGCGCCCGCGCCCCCTCCCATGCTGTTGCTGCTTTCGCCCGCCAAGACGCTCGACTACGACACCCCGTCCAGCGTATCGGCACCGACCCGGCCGGCATTCGTCGCGCGCTCGGCCGAGTTGATCGAGGCGCTTCAGCCCCAGACGCGCGCGCAGATCGCCGCGCTGATGAACCTGTCGGACCCGCTGGCCGCGCTCAACGTGGCGCGCTATGCCGCCTGGCGCCCGCGCTTCACCGCAAAGAACAGCAAGCCGGCGGTGCTGGCCTTCAACGGCGACGTGTATGAGGGGCTGGACGCGCCCTCGCTGACCGAAGCCGACCTGGCCTGGGCGCAGCGCCATGTGGCGATCCTCAGCGGTTTGTACGGCGTGCTGCGGCCGCTCGACCGCATGCAGCCGTACCGCCTGGAAATGGGCACGCCGCTGGCCACCGCGCATGGCAAGGACCTGTACGCCTTTTGGGGCGAGACGATTTCGCGCCACCTCAACCAGCGGCTGGCCGGCGAAGCAACGCCCACCGTCATCAACCTGGCTTCGCACGAATACTTCAAGGCGGTGCGGCGCAAGGTGTTGAAAGCCCGCGTGATCGAGTGTGTGTTCGAAGACTGGAACAGCGGCCGCTACAAGGTCATCAGCTTCTTCGCCAAGCGGGCGCGCGGGCTGATGGCCCGGCATGCCATCCGCAAGCGCCTGGTCTCGGCCGAAGGCCTGCGGACGTTCAACGCCGAGGGCTACCGGTTCGATGCCGCCGCGTCCGCGCCGGACCGGCTGGTGTTCCGGCGCCGGCTCGATTGACCGCCGGCAACCCCCCGTGACCGCGCGCATCCCGCGGCGCATCCTGCCGGCGATCGCGCTGTCGCAGTTTGCCGGCACCTCGCTGTGGTTCGCCATCAACGCGGTCATGCCCGAGCTGCGGCACAGCGCCGCGCTGCCACCGGCGGCGACGGGCTGGCTCACCGCGGCGGTGCAGCTGGGGTTCATCACCGGCACGCTGGGGTTCGCGCTGCTGGCCGTGGCCGACCGGTTTTCGCCCCGCCGGGTGTTCCTGGTGTGTTCGCTGGTGGGCGCGGCGCTGGCGCTGGCCACCGCGTTGTTGCCGCCCACGGTGGCGGTGCTGATCGCCCTGCGCTTTGCCACCGGTGTGTGCCTGGCCGGCATCTACCCGGTCGGCATGAAGATCGCCGCCGGCTGGTATTCGCAGGGGCTGGGGCTGGCCCTGGGCGTGCTGGTGGGGGCGCTGGTGCTGGGCACGGCGATGCCGTTCGGCCTGCGCGCGCTGGGTGCCGAATGGGCCTGGCAGACGGTGATGATGGTGGTCGCGGCCGTGGCGGCCGGCGGTGGCGTGCTGATGGCGCTGGCGGTGCCCGACGGACCGCACCTGGTTCGGCGAACCCAGGCCGGCAGCCTGTCGCCGCGCGCGTTGGCGGTGGTCTGGACCGACCGCCGGCTGCGCGCGTCGGTGCTCGGTTATTTCGGCCACATGTGGGAGTTGTACGCATTCTTCGTGTTGCTGCCGCTGATCGTGGCGATGCATTGGCAGGGCGCGGCGGCGTCCTGGTGGGTGTTCGGCGCGATCGCGATCGGGCTGTTCAGCTGCGTCGGCGGTGGCCTGCTGGTGCGCCGCTTCGGCAGCGCGCGGGTGGCCGGCGCACAGCTGGCGTGCAGCGCAGCCTGCGGCCTGGTGGCGCCGTGGCTGCTGGACGCGCCGCTGTGGCTGTGGGCGCCGTGGCTGTTGCTGTGGGGTGCCACGGTCTCCGGCGATTCGCCGCAGTTCAGCGCGCTCACCGCCACCAATGCGCCGCGCGCGCTGGTCGGCAGTGTGCTGACCCTCGTCAACAGCATCGGCTTTGCGCTTTCGGTGGCCACGATCACGCTGTTTGCCGGCTTGGCCACCGTGTGGCCGCTGGCCCAGGTGCTGCCGTGGCTGGCGCTCGGGCCGGTGCTGGGCGTGCTGTCGCTGCGGCCGTTGCTGAAGCACGCAGCCTGACCCGGATCAGCCCTGGCGCTCGCGGCCCCTGGGCTGGGGCGACACGAGGGTGCCGTTGATGTGCGCAGCGCCGCGATCCGGCAAAATGGCGCGCATGAGCGATCAGCCCGTCACGCCCGAGTTGCGCCAGTGGATCGTCGAGCAGGCCGCCGCCGGCCAGCCGCCCGATGCCGTGTTGAAGTCGATGTTGGCCAGCGGCTGGAAGGAAGACGTTGCGATCGCCGCGCTGGAGCACACCTTGCGCGGTTACCTCGATGAGCACGCCAAGGCTGCCGGCCTGCCCGCGCCCACGGTGGTGCCCGAACCGATGGTGGGTGACCTGACCGCCACGCTGCCGGCGGGTGACCGCGAAGTCCAGGTGCTGGCGAGCATGCGCAACCCGCGCGTCATCGTGTTCGGCGGTTTGATCGCCGACGCTGAATGCGATCACCTGGTCGACATGGCGCGGCAACGATTGGCGCGCTCCGAAACCGTTCAAACCGCCACCGGCGGCAGCGAGGTCAACGAGGCCCGCACCAGCGAAGGCATGTTCTTCGGCCGCGGCGAAAACCCGCTCATCAGCCGCATCGAGGAGCGCATGGCGGCCTTGCTCGGCTGGCCGATCGAAAACGGCGAAGGCCTGCAGATCCTGCGCTACCGGCCGGGCGCCGAATACAAGCCGCACTACGATTACTTCGACCCGGCGTTGTCGGGCACCCCCAGCATCCTCAAGCGGGGCGGGCAGCGGGTCGGCTCGCTGGTGTGCTACCTGAACACGCCCGTGAAGGGTGGCGCGACGGTGTTCCCCGATGTGCACCTGGACGTGGCGCCGATCAAGGGCAACGCCGTGTTCTTCAGCTACGACCGGCCGCACCCAATGACCCGTTCGCTGCACGGCGGCGCGCCGGTGGTCGAAGGTGAAAAGTGGGTCGCCACCAAGTGGTTGCGCGAGGGCCGCTTCGAGTAGTTGTTTCCGCCTGTAAGCCGGGCGTCAGCGACTTCGTTCGAGGCAGTTTTTTTGGGCGCGCCTGTCAACCGCCCGGTTGGCGGACACGTTGGAGTGCCGGGCAAATTGCTCGACAACCGACTTCCTCCAGGAGATTCCCATGAACAAAATCATTGCCGCTTTGATCGCTTCCGCCTTCACCATGGGCGCATTCGCCCAAGCCGCTGCTCCGGCCGCCCCGGCTGCCGCTGCCGCTCCGGCTGCTGCCCCGATGGCCAAGAAGGACGACATGAAGAAAGAAATGCCGGCCAAGAAGGCCAAGAAGTCCGCCAAGAAGATGAAGGCCAAGGCGGCTGCCAAGCCGGCCGCCTGAGTTTCAGAGCGCTGCAAAAACCCGGCTCCGGCCGGGTTTTTTTTCAGGTTTTGCGTTGACGCGTGCCCGGCATCCGTGGGTGCCACACGTTGGGGATGTGCAGGCGCGGGCGATAGGCTAAAACCGCAGGCATGAGTGCCGCCCCGAGACCATCCCGCCTGCCGTGGGTGGGCGAAGCGGCCCGCCCGGCCGAACGCGAGGTGCTGGCGCCCGGGCAGCCGGCTCCAAGCGACTCGCCCACGTCGCAGCGTCACCCGGCGCCGATCATTGCGCTGCACGGCGTCGGCCAGTGCGACCCGGGCGACGTGATCGGGCAAATCGCCAAGCACCCGGTCTTTTCGAGGGCCGGCGCCTTTCGCCGCGACACCGTGTTCGCCCGCGAATACCGCTACACCGCGTTGCTGGCGGCAGGCCATGCCGACGATCCGGCCCGGGCCACCCGCTTTCTCGAAGTCAACTGGTCGGACGTGCGCCGTGGCATGCCAAACCTGCTGGGACTGATGCGCAACTTCGTCTCGCTGCTGTTGGCGCTCGACCGGGTCGGCGTGCACGGCGCGTACGGCTCCACAAGCCTGTCGGCGCCCCTGCGCAGCGGCCTGGCAACACTGTGGCTGGTCGAGGCGCTGCTGGTGTGGGCTTCGCTGGCGCCGGCGCTGTCTGCGCTGCTGTGGCAACTGCAGCCGGGCGAGCGCATGGCCATGGGGGCCATGGTCGCGGCGGCGGCGCTCTACGGTGCCGCATTGCTGCGCGACATCAGCGCGCCGCTGGCGGTGGGCGGTGCGGTGTTCTCCGTCATGGCCGCCTGCGCGGGCTGGTGGACGTGTCAGGTCGCCCAGGGCGAGCGCAGCTTCGCCGCCGTGGCGGCACAGTTGCACAGCTGGGCCACGCTGGTGGCTTGTTCGGCGGTGCTGCTCAGCGCGGTTGAAATCCTCGTGTCCCGGCGCGCGTCGCCGGGCCGCGACCACACGCCGTGGGTCCACCGGCTTGCGCGCATCGCCTGCCTGTGGCTGCCGCTGGTGATGCTGGTGGTGTTGCAGCCGCTCACGGTCTCGGCGTTGTTGGCCACGATGGATGCTTCGGCCCGCACCGCGTGGGGCATGGCCTTCGCGGCGGGCATGCCGTTCGATCCCCGCGATGGCCAGCGCGCGGCAAGCTGGGTGGCGCTGGCGTTGGCGGGCACCGTGGTGCTCGGGGCCCTGCAGTTCAAGCTGGTGCAAAGCCTGGGGCGGAACCTGAGCGTGCTGCTGGCAGTGAGCGCCGGCCTGGGCGTGATGTTCACCGCCCGCTGGCTCGAGTTGCGCTCGTTTCGCGGTTGCGAGTTGTGCCAGCAATGCCTGCGCACCGACTGGCTCGCCGCGTCCGGCTTGATGCTGGTGCTGGGCGGCGGCATCACCTGGGTGCTGTTTGCCCAGAGCCGGGTTGCGCTCGACCCCGCCGGCACCGCGTGGTACCCGGCCGGTGCGTTCGCGCGGTTCTGGGCCAGCGTGATGCTGGCGTTGATGCCGCTGGTGCTGTCCATCACCTTGCTGTGGCTGATGGCGCGTGCGTTTGAACAGGGCGGCGCGCCCGTCGTGGCCGACGCTTCCGAAGTGGTGCTGGAGTCCACCAAGTACGCGCTGCTGCTGGTGCCGCTGGCCACCAAGCCGTTCGCGGCGTTTCTCGATGCGCTGGGCGACGTGTTCTTTTTCCTCGTGCGCCAACGCAACCTGCACACCCGAAAAGACACGCTGCCGCGCCTGTGGAAGGCGTTGCGCCTGCTCGATGACGGGGTCGACGGCTGCCATGTGATCGTGTTCGCGCACAGCCAGGGCACGGTCATCGCGGCGGGCATGTTTTCGCGCATGGCGCGCGTGTTGCTGCGCTCGCGCATTCGCCTGACCCTGGTGACCGTGGGCAGCCCGGTGAGCACGCTGTACCGCAACTTTCTCGGCGCCACGGTCGGTGTCGACTACGCCGCGCTGTGCAAGGCGCAGCCGCAGCGGTTTCGCTGGTTCAACCTGTACCGCCCGGCGGACTACATCGGCGGCGAGGTCGAACTCGACGGCGTGGTCAACCGCGACCTGCTGACCCCCGGTGACCACAAAGGCTACTGGGGCGACCGCGAACTGCTGAGCTGGCTCAAGGCGCTGTCCGAAGACCGCGCGGCCTGACGTGGTGCCCCGTCAAGCCGTCAAGCCGTCACGCTGGCCAGGTGCTCCGGCACGCTGACCTTCCAGCCCAACTCGTCGGTGATTCGGGTGCGCAGCGCGTCGCTGGCCTGCGGGTCGCCATGCACCACGAAGGTCTGGCGCGGCGGCGCGTCGAAGCCGCGCAGCCACTGCATCAATTCAGCGGCATCGGCGTGGCCCGAAAACCCATCGAGGTGGCTGACGCCGGCCTTCACCGCCACATACTCGCCGAAGATCTTCACCTCGGTGGCCCCGCCAATCAGCTTGGCGCCGCGTGTGCCCGCCACCTGGAAGCCGGGGAACACGATGTGGTTGCGCGGGTTCGGCGCCAGCGCTTTCAGGTGGTGCAGCACGCGCCCGCCGGTGGCCATGCCACTGGCCGAAATGATCACGTGCGGATAGCGCAAGCGGGTCAGTTTTTCGGACGCCTGCGGCGTGCTGACGATCGTCACCCCGTCGCACAGCGACGCCGCCTCGCGCGCGGTCAGGCGCAGCAGCTTGCGGTGCTTTTGGTACAGCGTGGTGGCATGGCTGGCCATCGGGCTGTCGAGGAACACCGGCAAGTCGGCCGGGATCTCGCCCGCGCTCTTGAGCCGCTGCAGGCACAACATCAAGGCCTGGGCGCGGCCCACCGCGAACGACGGCAGCAGCACCGAGCCGCCGTTTCGAATCGTGGCGCGAACGATGCCGCCCAGGCGCTGTTGCGAATCTTCCCGCGGGTGCAGGCGGTCGCCATAGGTGGACTCGACCAGCAGCACGTCGGCCCGCGCAATGGACTGCGGTGCGGGCATCAGCCAGTCGGTCTGCCGCCCCAGGTCGCCCGAAAACACCAGCGTCTCGCCGCCCGAGGCGAGCGTCACCGCGCAGGCGCCCAGCAGGTGCCCCACCGGCGTGAGGGACACCCGCACCGTCCCGAGGCGCGCCTGGCGCCCTGGAGTCACCACGCTGAAACGCGCCACTGCGCGCTTGGCGTCGGCGGTGGTGTACAGCGGCAGCGCCGGCGCGTGGCGGGAAAAGCCATGCCGGTTGGCACGGCGCGCGTCTTCTTCCTGCAAATGGGCGCTGTCGAGCAGCAGCAGCTCGGCCAGGTCGCGGGTGGCCGCGGAGCAGTGAATCGAGCCTTTGAAACCTTGTTTGACCAACGCGGGCAGCCAGCCGCTGTGGTCCAGATGGGCGTGGCTCAGCACCACCGCGTCGATCTCCGAGGCCGGCACCGGGAATGCGGCCCAGTTTCGTTCGCGCAAGGTCTTGAATCCCTGGAACATGCCGCAGTCCAGCAGGATGCGCTGGCCGCCGGTGGCCACCAGATGGCGCGAACCGGTGACGGCGTCGGCCGCGCCGAGGAAGCTGATTTTCACGTTGGGCCTCGCTGATTCCGTGGCGGGATCAAGGTTGAGCCTAGCCCGGCCACCATATCGCGGCTTGCGAAATCTCAGGGCCGCGACTGGCGCAGCTGCTCTCTTCGCATGAACCGGTACAGGCTCTCGACCTTGTCGCGCGCCCACGGCGTCTTGCGCAGGAACTTCAGGCTGGAGGCCACGCTGGGGTCGTGCGTGAAACAGCGCAGCGCAACGCGCTGTCCGAGATCGGGCCAGCCGAAATGGGCGACCAGTTCGTTCAACATGGCCTCCAGCGTGATGCCGTGCAACGGGTCGGGCGCGCGGGCCGTGTTCATCGGTGGGTGGCCGGGCGTGTCAGGCTCGCGCTGCCGCCTTGATCATGTCGGCCGCCTTCTCGGCAATCATGATGGTGGGCGCGTTGGTGTTGCCACCAACCACGCGCGGCATGATCGAGGCATCGACCACGCGCAAGCCCTGCACGCCATGCACTTGCAGCTGCGCGTCGACCACGTCGTCCGCGCCCGGGCCCATGCGGCAACTGCCCACGGGGTGGTAGATCGTGTCGGCATGGGCGCGGATGAACTGTTCGATCTGCGCGTCGGTCTGCGCCGACGCCGACGTGGGCGATTCGACTCCGCGGCAGCCCGCCAGCGCAGGCTGCGCCAAGAGTTGGCGCATCAGCTTGAAGCCGCGCACCAGGCGGTCGAGGTCGTCGCGCTCGGCCAGGAAGTTCGGATCGATCAGCGGCGCTGCCGCCGGGTCAGCACTGGCCAGCGTGACGCTGCCGCGGCTCAACGGGCGCAGCAGGCACACGTGGCAGGAGTAGCCGTGTCCGAACACCGTCTTGCGGCCATGGTCTACCAGCTTGCCGATCACGAAATGCAATTGCAGGTCGGGCAGCGCCTCTTCGGGCCGGCTCTTGATGAATCCGCCGGCCTCGGCAAAGTTGGTGGTGAGCATGCCGCGCCGGTGGGCGCGCCACTCGAAGATGCCTTTGATGGCGTTCCAGGCACCGGGCAGCGACAAGCCGAACAGCTCGGTGAGGTGCGGGGCGTTGACCACCTGCACCACGTCGACGTGGTCGTGCAAATGCCGGCCCACGCCGGGCAGGTCGTGCGCCACCGTGATGCCGTGCCGTTGCAACTGCGCGCCGGGGCCGATGCCCGACAGCATCAGCAACGGCGGAGATTGCAGCGCTCCGGCGCAGAGCAGCACTTCGCGCTGCGCCATCAGGCGCCGGGTTTCACCGCCCACCCGGACCTCGACGCCGGTGGCGCGGCGGCCGTCCAGCAGGATGCGCGTCGTCACCGCACCCGTGATGACCTGCAGGTTGGGGCGGGCCAGGTTCGGTGTGAGATAGGCCTTGGCCGCGCTGAAGCGCTCGCCATTCCTGTGCGTGACCTGGTACATGCCCACGCCTTCCTGGCTGGCGCCGTTGAAGTCATGGTTCTCGGCGTGGCCGGCCTGCACGCCGGCCTGCACGAACACCGGGCCGAAGCGATTCGGGCTCGTCAGGTCCTTCACGTTCAACGGCCCGCCGGTGGCATGGAAGGCATCGGCGCCGCGTTCGTTGTTTTCGGCGCGCTTGAAGTACGGCAGCACGTCGTCGAAGGCCCAGCCCGGGTTGCCCTGCGCGGCCCAGTGGTCGTAGTCGGCGCGATGGCCGCGGGCGTAGATCATCGCGTTGATCGAGCTCGATCCGCCGAGCACCTTGCCGCGCGGCTGGTAACCGCGGCGTCCGTTCAGGCCGCTCTGAGGCACGGTCTGGAAGGCCCAGTTGGCCTGCCCGTTCCGGGCCAGCAGCGCCAGGCCCGCAGGGCATTGAATCAGCACGCTGTGGTCGGCCGGGCCGGCTTCGAGCAGGCAGACCTTGACGTTGGCGTCTTCGCTCAGGCGAGCGGCGAGAACGCACCCGGCAGAGCCGGCGCCGATGATGATGTAGTCGAACATGGTGGGGATTCCTGCGATCCGGCTCGGCCGAGCCTGACGGTGTCGCGAGATGGTAGCGGCACGCCGGGGTGGCGATTAGGGGGCTCAGACCAGCCGCAGGTAGCGCGGCCGGGTTGGCTTCACAGCGGCTGCGAACGCGCCGGTGGATTCTGCAGGGCGCGCAGGCGCCGGTTGACGAAGGCGCGGTCTTCGTTGTTCTCCAGTTGCAGGGGGTCGGCCAGCGCGTGCGTGCGATCGGGCCGCGTGGCATGGGCGTCGACCAGCGCAAGCGCTCCGCTGACGGGTGTCACGCCCGCCGCCCGGGCTTCGATCTCGAACTGCAACTCGGCGACCCGCCGTTCCTCTTCGCGCAATTCGGTTCGCAGGCTCTGGAGCTTGCCATCCTTGAGGTCCAACTGGTCGCACAGCGACGCGATTCTGGCCTCGTTGGCGCGATCGAATCGACCGCCCCACCAGTGGCGCAGCGCGCAGCCGAGCACCAGGCCCACGAGCGCGGAGCCCGCGAGGGCAATCGACGAAACTTCGACCAAATCGTTCATCAGGTTTTGCCGGTCATTTTGACGAGATTGCCAACACGCCAGGCCAAGGAAATCTGGCGAATTCGAACCATGGCCGTGATTGTATTCATGGGCTGGATTCAAGAGCCGCCAGTGGGCGGCTCCCTTTCGTGATTTTGGGTGCTTGTTCGAGGCTTGCGCCCCCACAACGCCGCGCAAGCGAGGAGCCTGCATGAAATGCGGGTGTTCCGTCGCGTGGAGGCGGCTCGAACGTGACCTCTGTCCGCAACGCTCGGTGCCAAGGTGGTTCGAGCCACCCCAACCGCTGCCACGACCGGCCGGGAGATTCGGCCTGCCTGGCGTCGCGCTCGGTCGCTGCCACGATCAGGCGCTGCCAGGATCAGGCGATGCGGCTGGGGCGCCCGATGGGCTGCACGCTCTCAAAGGCGCGCGCCGCACGCAACACGAGACTGTCACCGAACATCGGGCCGACAATTTGAAGGCCCATCGGCAAGCCCGCGCGCGTCAAGCCGCAGGGGATGGTGCAAGCGGGTTGCTGGGTCAGGTTGAACGGATAGGAGAACGGTGACCAGCCGAGCATCGCTTCGGTGTTCATCGGCGAGTGCCCGGCCGGCCGGGCTTCGAAGGCCGGGACCGCCACCGATGGCGTGACCAGCAGGTCGAAACGCTGCATGAACTGGCGCATGTGGCTGCCCAGCGCACCACGCCGGGCATTGAGCGTCTGGATGTCGAGCGCGCTCAGGCGCGATCCCAGCATGGCCTGGGCGCGGAAGTCCGGGTCGACCACGCCCTGCTGCTCGGCACTCAGCGTGTTCCAGATCGTCCACGAACCCAGGAACCACAGGCCGGTGGTGATGTCCAGCGGGTCGTCGAAGCCGGGATCGAGTTCGTCCACATGGGCGCCCAGCGCCTGCAACTGCAGCGCCGCGGCACGCACCGCCGCGGCGATTTCCGGGTCCACGTGGGCGGCATAGCCCAAGGTGGGTGAGTACGCGATCTTCAGGCCGCGAATGCCGTGGTCAAGTTCGGCCAGGCCATCGCTGGCGTCGGGTGGCAGCGAGGTCCAGTCGCGCGCATCGGGCTGCTTCATCACGTTGAGCATCAACGCCGCGTCACGCACGCTCATCGTGTGCGGCCCCAGGTGGGCGACCGATCCGAACGGTGACAGCGGGTACGCGGGCACCCGGCCAAAGCTGGGCTTGAGGCCGAAGTTGCCGCAAAACGCCGCCGGGATGCGGACCGACCCGGCGCCGTCGGTGCCCACCGACAGCGGGCCCAGGCCGGCGGCCACCGCGGCCGCCGTGCCGCCCGACGAACCGCCGGGTGTCTTGCTCAGATCCCAGGGGTTGCGAGTGATGCCGGATCGCGGCGAATTGGTTTCACCCTTGCAGCCGAACTCCGGCGTGGTGGTCTTGCCCAGCAACACGGCACCGGCCTCGCGCAGCCGCGCGGCCACGGGCGCATCGACGTCCCAGGCTTGTTGTGCATCGACGGTGCGGCTGCCGCGCAGCGTGGGCCAGCCGCGTGTGAGGATCAGGTCCTTGATCGACGTCGGCACCCCGTCGAGTGCACCGCAGGGTGCGTTGTGCAGCCAGCGGGCTTCGCTCGCGCGCGCCGCCGCCAGCGCCGATTCATGCGCGACCAGGCAAAACGCATTCAGTGCCGGGTTCAGGGCGTCGATGCGCGCGAGCACGGCGCGGGTGGCGTCCAGCGGCGATGCTTCGCGCCGGCGATACAGGCCCAGCAACTCGGTGGCGGTGCAGTCGGCAAGCTTTGTGGCCGGGGTCTGGGGCGCGGTCATGGCCAGTTGCCGCGCAGCGCAGCGACTGCGGTGTGAATCGGATTCATCCGTCCATCGTAACCGCGCCATGCCGTGCCGACGCAGCGCGAGCGGCCGCGGCCGCGCCGTCAGGCCGTCAGCCCGAACAGATCAACAAGCGCCTCGCGGAACTGCGCCCGACCCAGCGCGTGGGTGTCGTGGTGCGAACCGCCTTGCACCAGCACAAATCGTTTCGGCGATGTCGCGCGCTCGAACAATGCGCGCCCGAGTTCGGGGCGAATGAAGTGGTCGGCGCTGCCGTGCACCACCAGGGTGGGAATGCGCACCAGGTGCATGCGCTTGGCGGAGTCGAAGGTCTGCGTGATCCGCGAGGCCAGCGGCGGCCAGCCCCACTTGAAACTGGCGATCACCTCGGGGATGGAGGTGAACGTGCCCTCGACGATCAGGCCGGCGGCGTCATCCACCTCGGTCGCCAGGTGCACGGCGATGGCGCCGCCCAGCGAGTGGCCGTAGACAAAACGCTGCGCCTTCGGGTGCTGCCGGGCCAGCCAGCGCCATGCGGCGCCGGCGTCTTCGCAGGCCATGCGCTCGGACGGCAATTCGGCCGAGCTCTGGCCGAAGCCGCGGTAGTCGACGCCCAGCACCGAAAAGCCGAGTTCGTGCAGGCTGCGCATTCGTTGCGCGCTGCTGCGAATGTCCCAGCGCGCGCCATGCAGGAACAGCAGCACCGGCGCGTCGGCCCTGGTTTGCGGCAGCCACAGGGCGTGCAGCCTGACGGGCGTGCCGGTCACCGACGAATGGAACTCGATCCATTGGTCCTGCAGCCCGGCGCTGGCCTGGGCGCGCGCCGCGCCGCTGGACAGGCCGGCCTGAAAGATCCACTTGCGCTGTTGGGCCTCCAGGCTGGTCACCCCGACCATCGTGGCCAGCGCGGCCACCACGCCGCGCAACAGCCAGCGCGGCCGGTTCAGCAGCAGTGTTCCCAGGGTCGGCGCGGCGGCTTGCATGATGAATCAATGGTGGCATTGGCGTTCGGGCGATTGCATCCCTCATATGCAGGATCGTCGCGTGGGGGCGTGAAAACTTACCGTGCCACACGACCGCGGAACAAGGCCTCTGATAATCCAGCGCCGACGCGGCATCAAAAAAACGCACCCCTCACTCGAAATGGAGACAGCGCTGTGCTCAGTGACATCGAAATTGCCCAATCGTCCAGGATGCATCGAATCATTCCGCTCGCGCGCGAGCGCCTGGGGCTGGGCGACGAGCACCTGTCGCCTTACGGGCACTACAAGGCCAAGCTCGCGCTGGACCACATCGAGTCGCTGCGCAGCCGCCCGGACGGCAAGCTGATCCTGGTGACCGCGATCTCACCCACGCCGGCCGGCGAGGGCAAGACCACCACCACCGTGGGCCTGGGCGACGCGCTGAACCACATCGGGCACAAGGCGGTGATCTGCCTGCGCGAACCCTCGCTCGGGCCGGTGTTCGGCATGAAGGGCGGTGCTGCCGGCGGTGGCCATGCGCAGGTGGTGCCGATGGAAGACATCAACCTGCACTTCACCGGCGACTTCTCCGCCATCGCGTTGGCCAACAACCTGCTGGCCGCGCTGATCGACAACCACATTCATCATGGCAATGCGCTGGGCATCGACCTGCGGCGCATGGCCTGGAAGCGGGTGATGGACATGAACGACCGCGCCTTGCGCGACATCACGGTCGGTTTGGGCGGGCCGGGCAATGGCTATCCGCGCCAGGACGGGTTCGACATCGTCGTGGCCTCGGAGGTGATGGCCATCCTGTGCCTGGCCACCGGCCTGGCCGACCTGAAGGAGCGGCTCGGCCGCATCGTGATCGGCCGCACCACCGATCAGCGGCCCATCTGCGCCGCGGACCTGCGGGCCCATGGGGCGATGGCCGCGCTGCTGAAAGATGCGCTCGCGCCCAACCTGGTGCAGACGCTGGAGCACAACCTGGCCTTCGTCCACGGCGGCCCGTTTGCCAACATCGCGCACGGCTGCAACTCGGTGCTGGCCACGAGCACCGCGTTGAAGCTCGCCGATTACGTGGTCACCGAAGCCGGCTTCGGCGCCGACCTGGGGGCCGAGAAGTTCATCGACATCAAGTGCCGCGAATCGGGATTGCGCCCGTCCGCCGTGGTGATCGTGGCCACCGTGCGTGCGCTCAAGTACCACGGCGGGGTCGAGGTCAGGGACTGCGCGGTCGAGAATCTCGAAGCGCTGCAGCGCGGCGTGGTCAATCTGGAACGCCATGTCGACAACGTCCGTGAACGCTTCGGCATGCCGTGCGTCGTGGCGCTGAACCACCGCACCCACGACACCGCCGCCGAGATCGAGGTGCTGACCGAGCGCGTGCGGGCCCACGGGGCCAGGGCGATCGTGGCGCGCCATTGGGCCGAAGGCGGCCGAGGCGCGGCCGAGCTCGCGCGTGCGGTGGTCGGGTTGTGCCAGCAACCGAACCAGTTTCGATTTGTCTACGAAGACGACGACACCCTGTGGGACAAGGTCGGGCTGATCGCCACCCGAATCTACGGCGCGGCCGAGGTGAGGGCGGAGCCGAAGGTCCGGGCGCAGATCGAGGCGCTGCAGGCGCAGGGCTATGGGCGGTTCCCGGTCTGCGTGGCCAAGACGCAGTATTCGTTCTCAACCGATCCACAGCGTCGCGGCGCACCCAGCGGGCATGTGCTCGACATCCGCGAGGTCCGGCTGGCGGCCGGGGCCGGTTTTGTCGTCATGGTGTGTGGTGACGTGATGACGATGCCGGGCTTGCCCAAGGTGCCCGCGGCCAACGCCATCGACGTCGATGAAGCAGGCCGCATCACGGGCTTGTACTGATTTGTTCCATTTCGAGTCACCGTGTTTGCCGGCGCTGGACAGGGATCGTCCCGGCTCTTAGGCTTGTTTGCCGTCTTGATGGCGACGGTTCCATCACAAGGAGCGCAGGCATGAGCGACACCCCGAGCACCCCGACGCAGCAACTGCAGCGCTGGCTGCAATCATTCGACGCCGCATTGCAGCGCGCCGACATCGCCACCGCAATGGCCATGTTCGACGCCGACAGCTACTGGCGCGACATGCTGACCTTCACCTGGAACATCAAGACCATGGAAGGCCCGGCGCAGATCGAGGCCATGCTTCACGCGAGGCTCTCGATCGTCAAGCCCAGCCACTGGCAAGCCGAAGGCGAGGCCGCCGAGGCCGGTGGCGTGGTCGACGGCTGGGTGAGCTTCGAGACGGCGCAGGCGGTTGGCCGCGCGCACATCCGGCTCAAGGGCGACAAATGCTGGACGCTGCTGACCACCATGGTGTCGCTGAAGGGCTTCGAAGAAAAGAAGGCCGACACCCGGCCGCGCGGGGTCGACCACGGCGTGTTCCAGGATCGCAAGAACTGGGCTGAACTCAAGGCCCAGCGCGAGGCCGAACTGGGCTATGCCGAGCAACCGTACTGCGTGATCATCGGCGGCGGGCAGGGCGGCATCGGCCTGGGCGCGCGGCTGCGGCGCCTGGGTGTGCCGACCATCATTGTCGAGAAGAACAAGCGCCCGGGCGACTCCTGGCGCAATCGCTACAAGTCGCTCGCCTTGCACGACCCGGTCTGGTACGACCACATGCCTTACCTGCCGTTCCCCGACGACTGGCCGGTGTTCTCGCCCAAGGACAAGATCGGCGACTGGCTCGAGATGTACACCAAGGTGATGGAGCTGAACTACTGGAGCTCGACCGAATGCCAGAACGCGAAGTACGACGAGGACGCGAAAGAGTGGGTCGTCAACGTCGTGCGCGAAGGCAAGCCGGTGGTGCTGCGGCCCAAGCAACTGATCTTCGCCACCGGGATGTCGGCCATCCCGAACATTCCCGAGATCGCCGGCGCGAGCGACTTCCAGGGCGTCGCCATGCACTCCAGCAAGTTCAGCAGCGGTGAACACTATCGCGGCAAGAAGTGCGTGGTGCTGGGCTCCAACAATTCGGCCCACGACATTTGCGCCGACCTGTGGGAACACGGCGCCGACGTGACGATGATCCAGCGCTCGTCGACGCACATCGCCAGGTCGGACACACTGATGGACCTGGCCCTGGGCGGGCTGTATTCCGAAGCCGCCGTCCAGTCGGGCATCACCACCGACAAGGCCGATTTGTTGTTCGCCTCGGTGCCGTACAAGATCCTGCACACCTTCCAGGTGCCGGTCTACGAAGAGATGGCCAAACGGGATGCCGACTTCTACGAGCGCCTGAAGAAGGCCGGCTTCATGCTCGACTTCGGCGAGGACGGATCAGGCCTGTTCATGAAGTACCTGCGCCGCGGGTCGGGCTACTACATCGACGTGGGCGCGTCGGAGTTGATCGCCGACGGCAAGGTCAAGCTCAAGAGTGGCGTCACCATCGAGCGCATCCAGGCGCAGTCGGTGGTGCTCAGCGACGGCACCGAGTTGGCGGCCGACCTGATCGTCTATGCCAGCGGCTATGGCTCGATGAACGGCTGGGCCGCGAAGATGATCTCCAAGGAAGTGGCCGACAAGGTGGGCAAGTGCTGGGGCCTGGGCTCAGACACCCAGAAAGACCCGGGCCCGTGGGAAGGCGAGCTGCGCAACATGTGGAAACCCACGCACCAGCCGGCGCTGTGGTTCCACGGCGGCAACCTGCACCAGTCGCGCCACTATTCGCAGTTCCTGTCCTTGCAGATCAAGGCGCGCCAGGAGGGGCTGCCCACGCCGGTGTACGGCATGGCGCCCGTCAACCACCTCAGTTAGCCATGAAGATGGCGTAGGGGCCCGATGCGCACAGGTTGGCGTTGCCCGACTCCAGCTGGCGCATGCGGCGCTCCAGGTCGTAGATGTCGGCAGACTGCGCGAGGTACTTTTCATCGCGGTCTTGCACGGAGATGGGCGAAAAGTCGAAAAGGCTCACGAGGGAGCTGAAGAACGAAGCCATGAGAAACGGGAGACGAGGTCTTTGGTGAAGAAGACCGAATGCTAAGGGAAAACCCTAGTGTCCTGCGTCCAGACAGAAAATGCCCCTGATGCTGGCGCTGGCGCGCCAACCCTCGTCATTCCACCCGCCGCGCCTTCACGCTCTTGCCCTTCACCTTGCCGGCGTTGAGTTTGCTCAATGCCTGCGCGGCGATCTGACGGTCAACCGCCACATAGGTCGAGAACGGGTTGACGTTGATCTTGCCCACTTGCGCGGCGGCGAACCCGGCGTCCTTGGTGAGCGCGCCCAGCACATCGCCGGCGCGGATTTTTTCCTTTCGACCCCCGACGATCTGCAAGGTCACCATCGGCGGGACCAGCGGCCCGTTGCCGGTGGGCACCAACTCGGTCAACGGGTGCCATTCGCTTTCAGCGCCTTGCATCACGTCGATCTTGCCCACGCTGCCCATCTCGTCGAGCGAGGCCAGGCTCAGCGCCCAACCTTCTTCATCGACGCGGCCGGTGCGGCCGATGCGGTGCACGTGCACCTCGGGGTCGGGCGTGATGTCGACGTTGATCACCGCCCCCAGCTGCGCGATGTCGAGGCCGCGCGCCGCCACGTCGGTGGCCACCAGCACCGAGCAACTGCGGTTGGCAAACTGCACCAGCACCTGGTCGCGTTCGCGCTGTTCCAGTTCGCCATGCAGCGCGAGCGCGACGAAGCCTTGCGCGCGCAGCACGTCGACCAGGTCGCGGCACTGCTGGCGGGTGTTGCAAAACGCCAGCGCGCTGGCCGGGCGATAGTGGTTCAACAGCAGCGACACGGCGTGCAGCCGCTCGCTCTCCTTCACCTCATAGAAGCGCTGGCGGATCTTGCTCGCGGCGTGCCGCGCCAGCAGCTTCACTTCTTTCGGTTCGCGCATGAACTGCTGGCTCAGCTTGGTGATGCCGTCCGGGTAGGTCGCCGAAAAAAGCAGCGTCTGGCGCTGCTGCGGTGCCTGCTTTGCGATCGCCGCGATGTCGTCGAAGAAGCCCATGTCGAGCATGCGGTCGGCTTCGTCCAGCACCAGGGTGTTCAGGCCGGCGAGTGACAGGCTGCCGCGCTGCAGGTGGTCCTGGATGCGGCCGGGTGTGCCCACCACGACATGGGCGCCGTGCGCCAGGCTTTGCTGCTGCGGGCGCAGCGGCGAACCGCCGCACAGCGTGATCGTCTTGATGTTTTCTTCGGCCCGGGCGAGCCGGCGGATTTCCTGTGTCACCTGTTCGGCCAGCTCGCGTGTGGGGCACAACACCAGGGCCTGGACCACCGGGGCGGCGCCCGCGTCATCGCGGCGCAAGTCGGCCTGCAGATTCTTCAACAGAACCAGCGCGAACGCCGCCGTTTTGCCGCTGCCGGTCTTGGCTTGGGCAATCAGGTCATGGCCTGCCAGGGCCAGCGGCAGGCTGGCGGCCTGGATCGGTGTCATCACCAGGTAACCGAGCTGCCGCAGGTTGGCCAGCGTCGACGCGGGCAGCGCCAATGAGTCGAAAGACGGGCCGGCGACGGGAGAAGATGGGAGGGGGTCGGTCATCCTTGATTATCGGCAGGCGCGGTCCGGGCCGGCCCAGCCCACAGCCACCGCAGCCGCTGCCGCCGCGCGACCGCTCCCGCTACGATGCCGCACTGGCCACGTCGCCAGCCACACCACCCACACCACCCAAGCTCCCCGGAGACCGACCATGGCCGCAGCCAACCTGCTTGCGCTGATCGACGACATTGCCAGCGTGCTCGACGACGTGGCCTTGCTGACCAAGGTGGCGGCCAAGAAGACCGCCGGCGTGCTGGGCGACGACCTGGCGCTGAATGCGCAACAGGTGGCCGGTGTCAGGGCCGACCGCGAGCTGCCGGTGGTCTGGGCGGTGGCCAAGGGATCGTTCCTGAACAAGGCCATCCTGGTCCCGTCGGCGCTGGCCATCAGCGCGTTTGCGCCGTGGGCCGTCACGCCGCTGCTGATGATCGGCGGCGCGTTCCTGTGCTACGAGGGTTTCGAGAAACTTGCGCACCGATTCATGCATGGCAAGGACGAGGACGCGGCCCGTCGCGCCGAACGCGCGAGCGCGCTGGCCGACCCCGCGGTCGATCTGGTGGCGTTCGAGAAGGAGAAGATCAAGGGCGCGGTGCGGACCGATTTCATCCTGTCGGCCGAGATCATTGCGATCACGCTGGGCACGGTCTCCGCGTCACCGTTCATCACGCAGGTGGTGGTGCTCGCCGGAATCGCCGTCGTGATGACGGTGGGTGTCTATGGCTTCGTCGCGGGCATCGTCAAGCTCGACGACGGTGGGCTGCGCTTGAGCCGCAAGGCGGGTGCGGACGCCTGGGCGCGGTTTCAACGCGCTGTCGGGGTCGGGATACTGAAGGCTGCGCCATACCTGATGAAGGGGCTGTCCATCGTCGGCACCGCCGCGATGTTCCTGGTGGGCGGCGGCATTCTCACCCACGGCCTGCCCGCGCTGGGCCACGCGATCGAGGCACTCGCCGAACGGGTTGCCGAGGTTCCTGGCGTCGGTGGATTCTTGAAGGTCGTCGGACCGACCCTGCTGGATGGTGTGGCAGGAATCCTGGCCGGCGCGCTGGTGCTGTTCGTGGTGACGCTGGCGCAGCGCGGCTGGCGCGCGGTCAGGGCGACGGCGTAGATTTCCTGCGGCGGCCGGTGTTATGGCGACCCTGATCAAGTCCCCGCGAGGGCGCGCGCCTCGCTTTGGGATGGGCTGCAAGGCGCAAACCACAGCCATAGCCCCAGCTATGGCGAGGATTTGCAACGCCGCAGACCGCCCAAAGCGAGGATACGCGACCCGCGGGGGACTTGATCAGGGTTGCCCTATGCCGGCTCGACCTCGACCGCCTCGACGCCGAGCCGAAGTGTCTCGATCAGCACCTGGCTGCCTTGCGCGTCGAGCACCGACCACTCCAGCGCCACCGGGAAGGTGTTGCGCAGGCGCCAGGCCATCGTCGGCTGGTGTTTTGCGTCGAGCAGCTTCACCACCACATCGCGCCGCTCGACGAGGCCGACGCTGGCCGTGTTCATCCAGCGGAAGAATTCGTTGTCGGGCGGCGTGACACCGCGCTCCAGCACGCAGTCGCCGCAGCTCAGCAGGCCGGGCAGCAGGCGAACCGTGTCGGTGGGGTCCGCGCCTTCGCGGTAGCGGATCACGTCACGTTCCATGCGCGGCAGTTGCACGCGCGCAAATCCGATGCGCGTGAATCCGGCTTCGACGATGAAGTGGAACGAGGGGTGGGGAGAAGTGGCGGGCATCGTTCGCTCCTGGGGATCGAGGGTCGGGTCAAAGGATTTCGCGCAGGCGGGTCCACGCGACGAGGTCGTGGGCGATGGTTCGGCGCGCGCGCTGGCCCGCGTCGCTGCGCCATTCGAGCCGGGCCTGGAACTGCATCGGCTGGCGGCGCTTCACGAAACCGGCCAGCGTGTCCACCAGCAAGCGAACCCGCCGCCCGGCGGGCAGGAATTCGAGCGACGTGAACAGCGGGTTGTCGTTCACCCGCAAGCCCGCCAGGTCGCGGATCGCGCGGCTGAAGCGCACCCGCACGGCGTGGGCATGGGCGCCGCGGCACTCCAGCACAAAATGCAGCGCACCACGTTCGATCTCGATGTCGAAGAACACATCGGCGTCAAGCGGCCGGGCGGGCTGGGCGGGGGCTGCGGCCATGCCGAACATGCTGCGCCGGGTCGACTGCCTACACTAGCCCCACCCTGCGCCCACGCCACACGCGCGCCACCCCACGTGACAACCCACCGTCGACCACTCGCTTTGCCATGACGCTTCTGCTCGCCCCGATGGAGGGGCTTCTCGATTTCACGCTGCGCGACATCCTGACCCGTGTGGGCGGCATCGACCGCTGCGTGTCCGAATTCATCCGCGTCTCCGGCACGCTGCTGCCCGACCGCGCGTTCATCCGCGTGGTGCCGGAGCTGAACCACGGCGGACGCACCCGCGCCGGGGTGCCGGTGCGGGCCCAGCTGATGGGCTCGGACGCCGTTTGCCTGGCCGAGAACGCGGCCAAGCTGGCCGCGCTGGGCCCCGCAGGAATCGATCTGAACTTCGGTTGCCCGGCCAAGCTGGTGAACCGCCATGGCGGCGGCGCGGCGCTGCTCGACGACCCGGCGCTGGTGGCGAGCATCGTCGCCGCCGTGCGCCGCGCCGTGCCCCGGCCGATGCCGGTGTCGGCCAAGATGCGCCTGGGCAACCTGTGCGACTCGCGGGCGGTGGAATGTGCCCAGGCGATCGCCGACAGTGGCGCCGATGAACTGGTGGTGCACGCGCGCACCAAGGCCCACGGCTACCGGCCGCCGGCGTATTGGGAGCGCATCCACGACATCCGCTCGCGCGTGGCCATTCCGGTCATCGCCAATGGCGAAATCTGGAGCGTGGCCGATGCGTTGCGATGCCGTGCGCTGTCGGGCTGCGATGCATTGATGCTCGGGCGCGGCCAGGTGTGCGACCCCGGCCTGGCGCTGGCCATCGCCAAGCCCGGCCACGCGCCGTTGAGCTGGCAGGCCCTGCTGCCGCTGATGGGCGAGTTCTGGCAGTTGATCAAGGCCCACATCGAACCACGCGCGCGCGCCGGGCGGCTCAAACAATGGCTGAACTACCTGCGCCGGCGCTACCCCCAGGCCGAGGCAGCGTATGCCGCCGTGCGCACGGTCAATGACCCGGTGTTGGTGAGCCAGCGGCTGTTTGCTCCGCATCAACCCCTTGAGATCGGAGCGTGCCCTTGAAAACCTACAACATCGAGTTGCAACGCCTGAAGGCGATGAGCCATGGCAACGGGATGATCGAGGCCCAGGTCGACGTGTCGGTGTTGCCGGCACCCGCCCCACCCGACGGCAAGGCGCCCACCACATGGCTGCGCATGACCGAAGACACGGCCCGCGTGCTGCAGGCGTTGTTGAAGGCCCAGCTGGCCGAGCTGGACAAGCGCAAGGCGCGCAGCCAGCGCTGACCTCGAGGCTCGGCGCGTCGATGTGCCATCTCACCGCCGCCCCGCTGCAATCGTGCAGGCAGGGCGTGTGGCGGCTGTCAAGAAGCACTACAGTGGGGTGTGCGGGCGCCTGATCTTCATGCCCCGCCGAAACCGCCGAATTGGCGACCAAGCGACCAAGCGACCTCGCCATGCCTGAAAAGACCCTTGCCGCGTTGATTGCCAGCGTCTGTCTGGTGCTGCTGGTGCGCCTGTTCATGCCGGAGCGGCATCGCTGGCGGCTCGATGCCGCGGCCCGGCGCGGCTGGCAGGTCAGCCGCGACTGGGCTCTGCGCGTGTGGCGCTGGCGTTCGTCGCGCAAGAAGGCGGCCCGCATCGCCGAAGAGGCCATCCGCCGCGCGCGCGATGGCGTGGAGCGGGAGGGCAATGTCTACCGGCCCAGGTCGTTTCGCGAGCCGCGTGACTCGCGTGACTCGCGCGAACCGCGCAAGCCGCATTGAGCCGGCGTTGACGGGTCGGCTAGCGGCGATTCCAGTGGCGCCGATCCCGATTCTCGCCGTGTGACGGCGCGTTGTAACCGGGTTGAACGTCGACCTCGGTGATGTAACGATGGTAGTACGGCCGCGGCACGATCACGCACGCGCTGAGCAATTGGCTGGCCAACAGCACACCGAACAGCGCGAGGCTGCGGCGATTCATGAAACGCTTCATCGTGGGTCTCCTCGGTGCCGCGACGCGGCCCGTGCACCGACAACGGCAAGTGCGGCCCGCTTGTTGACTTGGCCATGTTTCCGCCAGGTAAAGCAAGCTCGCTGACCGCCTCGTCCGCCCAGGGTCAACGGTGCATGCGCGGGCCACGTTATGGACGTGGCAGCTGGACAAGGAGGCGGCCACGATGAGTTCCAACACTTCGGTCGCGCAATACCAAATTCGCTTCGAGTCGCTGTTCCACTCGGGCCGTGCGTTGACTTTTCCGTGTGATGCCGCCGGCCATGTGCAGATGGACCAGCTGAGCGACCAGGCGCGTGAGAACTACCTGTACGCGCGCGCCGTGGTCGGGCGCGAATTTGCCTCGCCGGTGATTCTGCGCGCCGAGTTGCACTGATTTCACGCCGCGTCAGCGCGGCCACCGGCTCAGCGTGCCGGCGCTGCCGGTCTTGCGCCGACGGCTGATGCGGCTGATGCGTCGGGTGGCAGGAACAGGGCCGGGTCCACCATCGCCCGGTTCAGGCTCACCGACCAATGCAGGTGCGGGCCGGTGACCCGGCCGGTGGCGCCCACGGCTCCGAGAGCGTCGCCGCCGGCGAGCCGGTCGCCCACGCTCACTCGCACGTCGCTCAGATGGCAGTACATGGTCAGCAGTCCCGCGCCGTGGTCCAGCCACACCGTCTTGCCATTGAAAAAATAGTCACCGGTGTCGATCACCCGGCCCGCCAGCGGCGCATGGACCGGCGTGCCCACGGGTGCCGCGATGTCCATGCCGCTGTGCGGGTTGCGCGCTTGCCCATTGAACACACGGCGCAGCCCGAACGAGCTGGAGCGTGCTCCGGCCACCGGTTGGCGCAGGCTCAGGTCGTGGGGCGCCATGTCGGTGAAGGTGGCGATCACCTGCGCCTGGTGCGCGCGTTCACGTTCGTAGCGTGCGAGGTCGGCCTTGGACAGGTCCACCTTGCCGGGTGGCACCGTCAAGCGTTGTTCCGCGTATTGCATCGGTGCGATCGAGAAGCTCTTGCGCTGCACTTCGGCGTGCGTGCCGGATCGCACCAGCAGCGTCCCGGTGCCGGGCGGCGCACTGAGCGCGATGCCCACCACCGCCGTCCAGCGGCTCGGCTCGCCCAGCACCAGCACCGGCACGTTGTTGTGGGCCAGGCTCGCCTTGGGCCGTTCGGCTGAGGGGCCCAGATCCACCATGGCAACACCACCCGGCACCGGGCGCGAAATATCCTGGGCGAGCGCGGGGCGCGTGGCCAGCATGGCCAGCCCGGCAATCACGATCGACTTGAAGAGACACTGAAGCAGCGAGCGCAAAGGCATGGTCGTCAAGGGTTGGCGCGCGGGCGCGCAGGGCGCCAGCCACGGGTTTGCGTGAAGCGGCCATTGTGGTCCAACGCGCTCTTTCGGGGGATTCACGCGGCACGGTTCGAGCCGGCACAATCGGCATCCGACGAACGATCTTCGAGCCATCATGGATACCGTCCCGTCCGAGCTGTGGGCCACGCTGGAACTGAAGGACGCGTCGCTGCCGGGCGCGTTGGCAGACCGCCCGCTGGCTACGCACAAGTCACCCACGCTGGCTGCGGCCGCGATCACGTTGCTGCGCACGCCCACCGCGCTGGCGCAGCTGAGCCCGGAGGAGTCGGCCTGCGTGGTGTCCTTCATGCGGCTGGTGGGGTTTGCGGCGGGCGCCACCGTCATCCAGGAGGGTGACCAGAACGAAACCGGCTACATGCTGCTGTTGCTGTCGGGCGAAGTGTCGGTGCAAACGCTGGACACCGGCAGTCGCGAGCCGGTCGTGATTTCGGTGCTGGGCCCGGGCAACCTGATCGGCGAGATGGGCCTGCTTGACGGCGCGCCCCGTTCGGCCACCTGCGTGGCGGCCAGTCGCATCGAGGCGGCGGTGCTGTCGCGCGGCGCGCTGAACCAGTTGATCGAGCAACACCCCCGGGTGGGTGCCAAGCTGATGGTGGCGCTGTCACAGCGGCTGGGCGACCGGCTGCGCGCCACCGGCCAGCAGATCGGCATGTATGCACAACTGATGCAGAACATGCAGGTCGAAATTGATGGCCTGAAGCGCCAACTGCAAGACCTGAGCAAGGCCATCGCGGGTCGCACCTGACCCGTCCGCTGCCTGATTCCGGGTGGGATCAGGGCCGCGTCGCCGGCGCCAATTCCGCTTGCTGTTCAAGGAAGTGAACGAACGCCAGCACCTCGGCCACCGCCAGATAGAGCGGCTCGGGAATGTGCTCATCCAGGTTGACCTGCATCAGCAGGCTCACCAGGTCCGGCGCGTCGTGCACAAACACGCCGGCGCCGCGGGCCCGCTCGATGATGCGCTCGGCCGTCAGCCCGTAACCCTTGGCCACCACCTTCGGCGCATGCTGGCCCGCGCGGTACGACAGCGCCACCGCCGAGGGACGCTCGGGCCGCTCAGGGTTCGCCGGCTTTTTCATGTCGAACCGTCAACGCTGTGAGGGTCAGCCCCGCCGCCTGCAGCGCCGCCGCAAGGCGCGCGCGGTGGGTCTCGATCAGCGCGGCGGTCGCACCGTTGGCCAGTGTCATCGCCAGCGTCACTTCGGAGCCGACGACCCGCAGCTGCGCACCCAGGGCGCCGAGGCGGGGCAGGTCGAGATCGAGTCGGGTCGACCAGCTGGGCGGGTGCTCGGCGCCATCCGCGTCATGCTGATCGGCGGGTTCTTCGTCGACATCGCGCTGGAGCTGCCACTCGATGCGCTGGCCGGGCCAGGCGAAGCCACCGAAGGCCAGTGCTTTGCCTTCCAGTGCATCGAGCTGGCGCTGCAGCAGCCCGCCCAGTTCGGCGCGCACTTCTTCGCGCGCGGCGGGTGTGGCGTCGTGCAACGCCTGCGCTGCGCGCGCCTGGGGCTCGGTCCGCAGGCCGTCCATGGGCAGACGCCCGTCGGCCCAGGCCTGCAGGTGCGACTCATAGAACAGGCCGCTTTGGTTGACAGCCTGTGCCAGTGATCGGGCGCGCTGGTCAAGGTTTGCTTGCGGATCGGGCATCAGCACGTTGGCCCCACCCAGGCCGGGGAGTGCGGGCGGATTCGATGCCCGTGAAACGGCGCCCATCAGCCCGGCGATGTACTGGGCACTGTCGCTGAGTGTGGCGGCCGCCGACGTTGCAGCGGGCGCTGCGCCCGTGCTCGCGGCCAGCACAAAGCTCAATCGGGGCGACAGCGCCGAGACCTCCAGCGCCAAGGTGTCGCCGCCATCTGCCTGGGCCCAACCGAGGGCGGCCGCGCCGCCAGGTGTCCGCGGCGCGCCGGGTGGCGCGTCGCGCTGAGCCGCGGGCCCCTGCAGCGTCAGCAAGGCGCCCTTCACCCGCACCAGCAAGCGCTGGTTCGGCAATCGCTCGAGTACGCGCGCCGCCACGCGCTCGCCAAGCGCCAGCGCGGGCGCTGGCGCAGAGGAGGCGTCCAGCACGAGCAATGCACGATCGGTGTCTGCGCGCAGGGCAGCGATCCGCGCAGTGGCCGCAATGGCAGCGACGGGATGGCCAATCCCGCCGGCCGGGCTCCCGGGTTGGGTCATGCGTGCGGGGGCCTGGCGCAGCGGCGCGGCGGGCTCAAAACGGCCGGCGACCGAGAACGTTGCCGGGCGGGTCGTAGTTGCAGGCCACGATCAGCGTGCCCTTGCAGATCGCCTGGCCACAGCCCAGCAGCGCCGTCTGGCGCCACACCATTTGCGTGTAGTGGCCCGCGGGCGCCCAGTTGGACGCGGTCAGCGCAGCGCCGCCAAAGTCCTTCTTCTCGCTCTCCCAGGCCTTGGCCGCATCGACCGCCGTGAAGGCGCCGAAGGTGCCTTGAAAGAGGTTTTCGCCATAAGGCAACGCTGAACAAGTCCCTCGCGGGTCGCGCATCTTCGCTTTGGGCGGTCTGCGGCGTTGCAAATCCTCGCCATAGCTGGGGCTATGGCTGTGGTTTGCGCCTTGCAGCCCATCCCAGAGCGAGGCGCACGCCCTCGCGGGGACTTGTGCAGCGTCGCCATACGCGTTCGGGCTGCGGTGTTTCATCTGGCAGCCCGACAGCGCCAGCTGTTCGGCCCACTGCTGCGCGAAGGCCGCGATGTCGGGCGACCACTGCAGCGGCCCGACGCCCACATCGGCCCGCGCCCGGTTGTGCTGTGCCGTGATTGCGTGGATGTCTTGTGGCGACATGGCCGCCGCGGGAAGGGCGGGTTTCGCGGATGTTTCGGCCGCGCGGCCGGGCGCTGGCGGCGGCGCTTTGGCGGGCGGCGCCGCGCAGCCACTGGCCGACAGAAAGCACAGCACAAGGAAGTGGTGACGCCGACCCATGAGCTGCCTCCGCGCAGAGTGACGAGTGGTGACGATTGCAAAGCGCCTGCCTACTTGCTCCAGGTGTCCTTCAGCGTCGCCGTGCGGTTGAACACCAGCTTTCCCGCGATGTGGTCTTTGCGGTCGGCCACGAAATAGCCGTGCCGCTCGAACTGAAACCGGTCATCGGCGCCGGCCGACGCGAGACCGGACTCGACGTACGCCACCATCGTCTTCTTGCTGTTCGGGTTCAGCACGGTCAGAAAGTCCCGGCCGCCCGCATCGGGTTGGGCTTCGGTGAACAGGCGGTCGTACAGCCGCACTTCGGCCAGCAGGCCGGTGCTGGCGCTGACCCAGGTGATGACGCCCTTGACCTTGACCGCGTCGGCACCCGGCGTGCCGCTCTTGGTGTCTGGAACGAGCCTGGCGAGCACCGCGCACACCTGGCCGTGGGCGTCCTTTTCGCACCCGGTGCACTCCACCACATAGCCGTACTTGAGGCGGCTCTTGCTGCCCGGCTGATTCACGCCGGCGCCATCGACACGCGGCGGACTGAGGCGAAAAAAGCCCTTGCTCGGGGCTTCCATGAAGTCTTCGCGCTCGATCCACACCTCATGCGTCAACACGAAGTTGCGCTGGCCGCGCTCAGGGTGGCTCGGGTGCACGGGCGCGTGGCAGGGCTCGTGATGGGCGTCGCTGCCGAACACTGCGGCGAAGTTGGTCAGCTTGAGCTTGAGCGGGTCGAGCACGACGCAGGCGCGCGCCGCCTTGGGGTCCAGGTCGTCGCGCAGCGCGATGTCCAGCGAGGCGTAGTCGATCCAGCCGCCGGCCTTGCTGACACCGCTGCGCTCGGCCAGCAACTGCAGGCTCTCGGGCGTGTAGCCGCGCCGGCGCATGCCCACCAGCGTGGGCATGCGCGGGTCGTCCCAGCCGTCGACGTGGCCCTCGTCGACCAACTGGCGCAGCTTGCGCTTGCTGGTGACGATGTAGGTCAGGTTCAGGCGCGCAAATTCGTACTGGTGCGGGCGCGGCTGCTGCGTCAGGCCCAGTGTGCTGAGCGTGTCGAGCAGCCAGTCGTAGAACGGCCGCTGGTCTTCGAATTCCAGCGTGCAGATGCTGTGGGTGATGTTCTCCAGCGCGTCTTCGATCGGGTGCGCGTAGGTGTACATCGGGTAGATGCACCAGCGGTCGCCCGTGTTGTGGTGCGTGGCCCGCTTGATGCGGTACAGCGCTGGGTCGCGCAGGTTGATGTTGGGGCTGGCCATGTCGATCTTGGCGCGCAGCACCATCGCGCCGTCGGCGTGCTTTCCGTCACGCATTTCGCGAAACCGCGCCAGGTTCTGCGCCGCCGTGCGATCGCGGAACGGGCTGTCGCGGCCGGCATGGCCGAAGTCACCGCGGTGGGCACGCATCTCGTCAGCGCTCTGTTCATCGACGTAGGCGTGGCCGGCTTCGATCAAGGCCTCGGCGGCGCGGTACATGAAGTCGAAATAGTTGCTCGCGCAGTACAGGTGGCTGCGGCTGGCGCCTGGGTGGCGCGGGTCGGGTGTTTCCCAATCGAAGCCCAGCCACTTCACCATTTCGATGATGGCGTCGACGTACTCCTGCTCCTCCTTTTCGGGGTTGGTGTCATCGAAGCGCAGATGGCACACCCCGCCGTACTCGCGCGCCAGGCCGAAATTCAGGCAAATGCTCTTGGCATGGCCCACGTGCAGGTAGCCATTCGGCTCGGGCGGGAAGCGGGTGCGAATCTTGGCCGGATCGGCAGCACCGCCGGCGTGGTGGGCCGCGTCACCCGGGGTGCCGGCAAATGTGCGGCCGGCGTAGGTGCCCTGGGCCAGATCGCGCTCGATGATCTGGCGCAAGAAGTTGCTGGATTTGCTGTGATCGGCGGCGTCAGGAGTCATGGTTCATTCTATCGGCGGGCTCCTGGCGCCCGCCCGGCGGGGTGTCGCGGCGCGCTTTCGGACACAGCAGCTTTACCTTTGTTGACAGAAGGGCCGTCAACTGCCGGTCAACCAGGCCCGTTGTGGGCTCAGGCACGCAATTGCTGCGGGCCCCCAAAGGAGAATCTGAATGAGGAAGCCCCTGATTGCAGCCCTTGCCGCCGCCGCCACGCTGCTGGTTGCTGGCGCCGCTCATGCCGGCGGCAACGTGCAATGGTCCGTCGGCATCAATCTGCCCAACGTCGCCACGGTGATTTCCAACGGGCCTTTCTATGCGCCGGCACCGGTGTATTACGAGCCGGCCCCTGTCATCTACGCCCCCGCGCCCGTGGTGTACCAGCCGGCGCCGCGCGTGGTGTACCAGCGGCCGGTGGTCGTTTATCAGGAGCCGGTGGTCGTGTACCAGCAACCGGTGGTGGTGAGCCGCCCGGTTCCCGTCGTCGGCTACGGCCAGTGGGCTCCGCCGGGCCATCGCAGCGGCTGGGACCGTGACGGCGACGGCATTCCCAACCGCTATGACCGCCACGATCGCCATGATCGCCACGACAACCGTTGGCAACGCGCCCATGGCGACCGCGACCGGGACGGCGTGCCGAACCGCTTTGACCGGGTCGACAACCGCCAGTTCGCCGACCGCGACCGCGATGGCATTCCTGACCGCTACGACGGGCGCGACGACCGCAAGTACCGTCACTGATCGACCCGTCTTTTGAACCCAGAAGAGCGCCTCCCGAGGCGCTCTTCTCGTTGGCGGCACCGCCGCCGCCGGCACGTCCCGCTACCATCGCCGCAGTTCCCACTCTCAGGATCCGGCAATGACTGAAAAAGCATCCGTGTTGGTGATCGGCGCGCCGGTGCCCGTGATCGAACAGGGTCTTGCGGCGCATTTCGACATCGTGCGCGAAGCGCGGCCCGGCCTGCGCGGGCTGGCGGTGGCCGGCGGCCACGTGCGCATCGACGCGGCGCTGATGGACACGCTGCCGTCGCTCGAAGTGGTCGCCAGCCTGGGGGTGGGCTACGACCATGTGGATGCGCTGGAGGCCGCCCGGCGCGGCGTGATCGTGACCCACACGCCTGACGTTCTGACCGGCGAGGTGGCCGACCTGGCGATGTGCCTGCTGTTGTCGACGATTCGCCAGACGCCGCAGGCCGAACGTTTTCTGCGCGCCGGCCAGTGGCTGAACGGCAACTTCCCGCTGACCACCACGCTGCGTGAGCGCACGGTCGGCATTCTGGGCCTGGGCCGCATCGGCAAGGCCATCGCCGCCCGGCTGGTGGCGTCCGACGTGAGCGTCGAGTACCACGGGCGCAAACCCCAGCCGGACGTGCCCTACCGCTACCACCCGAGCCTGCTGGGCATGGCCCGGCATTGCGACGTGCTGATGGTCGTGGCCTCCGGAGGCGCGCAGACGCACCACCTGGTGAACGCCGAGGTGTTGAAGGCGCTCGGGCCGAACGGCATCGTCATCAACGTCGGGCGCGGCACGGTCATCGACGAAGCAGCGCTGGTCCAGGCCTTGCAAGACAAGACCATCCTGTCGGCCGGCCTCGATGTGTTCGAGAACGAACCCCAGGTGCCGCAGGCGCTGATCGCCCTGGACCATGTGGTGCTGCTGCCGCACGTCGGCTCGGCGTCGGTGTACACGCGCAAGGCGATGGCGCAACTGGTGGTCGACAACCTGGTGTCGTGGTTCGGTGGCCGGGGGCCGCTGACGCCGGTGCCGGAATGCAGGCACCTGGTCAAGGCGCGCGGCTGACTACATCGCCTTGAACTTGTGCGCGTAGAGCCGGCTGGCGGTGAGCTTGTCTTTCACGCCGCGCAGCGTCAGCGTCACCTTGCCTGATTCTTCGCGCACCGCGAGGGCGATGGCATCGGCGCGAACCACCGTGCCGCGATGGATTTGCCAGAACTTCGACTCATCGAGCTGCGGCAGCAGTTCGCGCAGCGAGGTGCGGATCAGGTGGTCTCGCTCCGCCGTGATCACACGAACGTATTTGTCCGCAGCCTCGAAGTACAACACCTGGTCGACCGGCACCAGGTGGATGGCCGCGCCCACACCGGCCTGGATGACGCGGAGCCTGGGTGCCGTGGCCTGACCCGCGCTGCCGGGAAAACCCGGCGCCGCCAGCAGGCTGCGCAGCTGGCTCAGCGTGGCCTCGAGTGCCGGCGCGGGGTTCGCCTCGGGTTCGGCGCGCTGGCGCAGTGCGGCCTGCAGGCGCGCGCAGCTCTGCGCCAGGCGCTCGGGCTGCACCGGCTTGAGCACGTAGTCGACCGCCGCGTGGTCGAACGCCTGCGTCGCGTACTGGTCGTACGCGGTCACGAACACGATCAGCGGCAGCGCCTTGGCGTCGGGCCAGTCTTCGGTCAGCGCTTGCGCGGCTTCGAGGCCGGTCAGGCCCGGCATGCGGATGTCGAGGAACAGCACGTCGGGCCGCAGCGCCAGCGCCTGTTCCACTGCGGCGTGGCCGTGGCCGACGCTGGCCACGATTCGCAATTCCGGCCACAGCCGGGCCAGCTCGGTGCGCAGGTTGGCGGCCAGCAGCGGTTCGTCTTCGGCGATCAAGGCGGTGGGCGGGGTCTGCATGCCTGTTCCTCGCGCGCCGCTGGTCACGCCGGGGCGGCCGGCATGCGAATCGTGGCGAGCGTGCCGCCATCGGCGTCGGTCGCGTCGGCCAGCTCCAGCGAAGCCTGCGTGCCGTACAGCGTGGCCAGCCGTTCGCGCACCTGCGCCAGCCCGAACTGCGTGCCCTCGATGCCGGCTCGCGCGAGCCCGGCGCCGGTGTCGCGCACCCGCAGGACCAGTTGCTGCCCGTCGAGCGCCGCGCTGACGTGGATGCGCCCGCCCTCCACCTGGGGCTCCAGCCCATGCTTGACGGCGTTTTCAACCAGCGGCTGCAGCAGCAGCGGCGGCACCAGCGCGCCGGCCAGCCGGGGGGGCAAATCGAAGTCAGCTTGCAGGCGGTGGTCCATGCGCACCTTCATCAAGGCCAGGTAGTCGCCCAAGCGCGCGAACTCGGCCGACAGCGGATGTTGTGCCACTCGCGACGCCCCCAGCGTGGCGCGCAAGAAGGCAATCAGCTGGTCGAGCATGGCCTGGGCGCGCGCCGGGTCCGTCGCGATCAGCACCCGCAGGTTGGCCAGCGTGTTGAACAGCATGTGCGGCTCAAGCTGGGATTCGAGCAGCTTGAGCTGGTTCTCGGTCGCGCTGCGCCTGGCCGCCTCGGCCTCGGCACGCGTGTTGGCCAGCCGCTCCATGGCCGTGAGTGCAACGACCGAACCGAGCGAGGCCAGCACCGTCAGAAGCATCGTGACCTGCGACGGCGCTGAACTCAGCTTCAGCACGCTGGGGGTCGAGTTGCCCAGGATCAGGTCGCCGGTCGCTGTGCCGAGCACCGGACCGACCAGCATGCCCAGCACCACCAGCGAGACCATCCACGGCCAGCCGGGGAAGCCAGCGTGCGGCAGCGGCGCCTGGCCGCGCGCCGCGCGAAGGCGGTCGATCACCGACGCCGCCGAGAGCCGGCCCGCGTCAATGATGAACCAGCAGAACAGGCCGATCGAAAAGGAATAGACCAGGTTGGCGCCAAAGCCGCCCCCCTTCATCGCAGCCAGCAGCCCGGCGATGCCCAGGCACATCAGGATGACGAAGATCGCGCTGCGCAGCAGATGGCTCCACCACGGCGGCCGGCTGGTGCGGGCCATCGAGTCCTGCGCCGCACTCACGGCGCCGGGTTTGACGTTGATCGAACGCATGGTGCGCGGATTGTGGATCACGGTTTGGGGCAGGTTTGTCGTCGCAGAGGGCGATACACAAAGTGTGTGCTGGCCGCGGAGCGCACTGTGCCGCCGACTCTGCAACCGCGCCATCGGCACCCGACAAAACGCCGTGTGCCGGCGCGAAGTGCCGACCCCTGCGCGCGAAGCGCCGCGGCTCGCAGGCGCGTCGGCGCCCGGCGCCAGCGCAGCGGACGCGGCGGCGTTCGTCCAGGCGCAGGCGGGCCTGAGCGTGTCGCTGGGCAGCGTGGCCGACGGGCTGGTGCGGCCGCCGGCCAGCGCGAACTTCTTCACCACCACGGCCAGCCTGCGGGTGGCGTTTGCGCCGACGGGCAATGCGCTGACTTGCCTCAGCTGCAACGTTCGCACCGGCAGCGGCAGCTTCGGCGGCCACGCTTGTGAGGACGTGGGTGCAGCCGAACAGGGCGGGTCATCCCGCCTTGTTCGCCCCACCCGCCGACGTGGCGTCGACCCAGGCCGCCATGAACTCGCGCGCCGCGGCGCCCACAGCGTCCAGGCTCATGCCCGGCTGGAACAGCTGGCTGCCGATGCCGAAGCCGGTCGCGCCGGCACGCACCCATGGCGCGATGCTTTGCGGCGTGACGCCGCCCACCGGCCAGATCGGCGTGCCGGAGGGCAGGACCGACAGCAACGCCTTCATGCCGGCGATCCCCAAGGCTTCGGCCGGAAACAGCTTGAGCGCATGCGCCCCGGCTTCGAGCGCGGCGAAGGCTTCGGTGGCGGTGGCAATGCCCGGCGCGGTCAGCAGGCCGCGGGCCACGGCGTGGCGGATGACGGCCGGGTTGCAATTGGGCGACACCAGCAGGCGGCCGCCGGCCGCGTGCACGGCGTCCACATCGGCCACGCTCAGCATCGTGCCGCCACCGATGAGGGCGTCGGGCGGCGCCACGTCGCCGAGGCGGGTGATGCACTCCAGCGCGCCGGGGCGGTTCAGCGGCACTTCGAGAATTCGAAAGCCCGCATCGAACAGCAAGCGGCCGACGTCGGCCGCGCGTGGCGGTTCGAGCCCGCGCAGGATCGCCACCAGCGGCGGCTGAAAGTCTTTGAGTCGGGGCATTGCACAGGTCCTCACAAAGGGTTGTCGAGCGCGGCACGCAGCGCGCCCAGCGCGGCCAGTTGCACGCTGCGCGCATCGAGCACCTTGATTTGGCAGCCCGCCCCTTCGGCCACACGGGCGTAGCGGCGCGCCAGCGCGGCCGAGCCGATCAGCGTGATGTGGGCGGGCGCCCGGCCGGCACGGCGGGTCACGTCGTGCCATTCGGCGCCGATCAGCAGGCCCGACAGGTACTCACGCGCTTCGACCGCTGGCATGCGCCCGGCCACCACCTGCGCGCGACAGCCGAACAGCGCGTTCGACAGGCCGCTGCGCGCCGCCGCGGCGACACCGCGCGCAAACGCGTGCGGGTGCGTTGCTTCGTCGCCGTGGGCATCGGCCGCAGCGGGGCTCGTCACGCTGCTGAGCGTGCCGTGCTGTGTGAGCAGCGCGAAAAGTTCACCGGTCATGTAGGTTGCCAGGTCCGCCACCCGCCCGTCTTTCAGGCGCACCCATTTGCTGTGCGTGCCGGGCAGCACATACCAGCCGTCGCCGTGGCCCAGCGCGAGCGCGCCGAGCAACTGGGTTTCTTCGCCGCGCATCACGTCCACCGTTCCATCGGCGGCGGAAAAACAAACCCCCGGCACGATGGAGCTGCGCGGCCCGGCCGCGGCCACCGGCTGCAGATGCCGGGCCAGCTGCGCCAGCGGCAGCGCGGCATCCATGTACGGCGCTTCCTGCCAGCCGCTGGCCGCACCGACCATGCCCGACATCAGGATCGGGCAGCCCTCGGGCAACGGCGTGGCGGCTTGCAGCAAGGTTTGCAGCGACTCCGCAAAACGGCCCTGCGCGGCCAGCAGGCCCTGGTCGTCGGCGTGTTCGGCGAGCACCTCGCCTTCGGCGCCCAGCCACCACGCGCGGCGGTTGCTCGTGCCCCAATCGATGCCCAGCAATGCGGTCGTCGGCGTTTTGGTTGGCTTCATGCGAATACTGTATTGCAACTGGGTTCTCAGCCGCGCGTACTGGCCACGCGCCGAGTTCGCGCGGCCGCCGGTGGGCCGTACACGGAGGCAGCCGCCTCGCGCAACACGGCCAGCGTTTCCGCCGCGCCGCGCGACAGCCGGTGGCCGCGCTGCGTGATGATGCCGAACGAGTCCATGCGCACGCCCAGGTCGATCGGCAGCACGGCCAGCATGCCGGCGTCGCAGTACGGCCGCACCACTTCCTGCGGCAGCGCGACCAGCATGTCGGTGCGGCGCAGCAGGTTGGTGATCATCGGCAGCGACGAGGTTTCGACGATCTTCAACGGCAGGCTCAAGCCGCGCTGCAGGAACATCGCGTTGAGCCGCTCGCGCAGCACGCTGGGCGAGGGCGGCAGGATCCAGGTGTGCTCGACCAGGTCTTCGATGCCGAGCCGGCGCTGTTTGGCCAGCGGGTGCCTGGCGCGCGCGATCAGGCTGTGCGGCTCTTGCGCCAGCGCCTCGAAGCTGAGGCGGGCGGCATCTTGCGGGTCGAGGATGCGGGCGATCACCACGTCGAGCAGGCCGTCGAGCAGCTTGGCCACCAGCGCGCGGCTGAAGTCCATCTCGACCGCCACGATCATCTGCGGGTGGCGCTGTTCGAGCAGCGAAACGGCCATCGGCACCAGGTCGGTGCCCGGGCTCATGACCGTGCCGATGGCCACGCGATAGAGCAGGCCGCGCTTGAGCGCATCGACCTCGTCATGCGCGCGCCGCATTTCGGCCAGCACCGAATGTGCGTGGCGCACCAGGATCTCGCCATACGGCGTGGGCTCCACACCGCGCGCATGGCGCTCGAACAGGCTGACGCCCAGCACGTCTTCGAGTTCGCGCAACAGCTTGGACGCGGCGGGCTGGCTCATGCCGATGGCTTCGGCCGCGCGCAGCACCGAGCGCTCGCGGTCCAGGTGCGCCAGCAGGGCGAGCTGGCGTGTCTTGATGCGGGTGTTGGGCAGCGAAGGCAGGGCAGTGGCAGGCATGCGGACTAACGTGAACAAGGTATGTCGAATGAGTATAGACAAGGCCATAAATATCATTTGTGCGGAATACCCTGGCCCACTACCCTTCCATGCCATGAAGGACGCCACTGCGTGAGGCCATGAAGATCACCCGCATGACCACCTACCGCGTGCCGCCGCGCTGGATGTTCCTGAAGGTCGAGACCGACGAAGGCATCACTGGCTGGGGCGAGCCGGTGATCGAAGGCCGGGCGCGCACGGTCGAGGCGGCCGTGCTGGAATTTGCGCGCGACCTGATCGGCCGCGATCCGACCCGCATCAACGACCTGTGGCAGACCATGTACCGCGGCAACTTCTATCGCGGCGGGCCGATCCTGATGAGCGCCATCGCCGGCATCGACCAGGCGCTGTGGGACATCAAGGGCAAGGCGCTGGGCGTGCCGGTCTACGAACTGCTGGGCGGCAAGGTGCGCGACCGCATGAAGGTCTACAGCTGGGTCGGTGGCGACCGGCCGAGCGATATCGTCGAACACATGCTGCAGTTGATGGAAGGCGGCTTCGACACCTTCAAGCTCAACGGCACCGAAGAGATGGCGATGCTCGACACCCCGCGCGCGGTGGACGCCGCGGTGCGCAAGGTGGCCGAGGTGCACGCGGCGCTGGGCACCACCATCAGTTTCGGGCTCGATTTTCATGGCCGCGTGTCGGCGCCGATGGCCAAGGTGCTGCTGCGCGAGCTGGAGCCGTTTCGGCCGCTGTTCGTCGAAGAGCCGGTGTTGGCCGAACATGCCGAGCACTACCCGCGCCTGGCGGCCGGCACGCCGATCCCGCTGGCCGCGGGCGAGCGCATGTACTCGCGTTTCGAGTTCAAGCGCGTGCTCGAGGCCGGTGGCATCGCCATCCTGCAGCCCGACCTGTCGCATGCCGGCGGCATCACCGAATGCCACAAGATCGCCGCGATGGCCGAGGCCTACGACGTGGCGCTGGCGCCGCATTGCCCGCTCGGGCCGGTGGCGCTGGCGGCGTGCCTGCAGATCGACTTCGTGGCCCACAACGCCGTGCTGCAGGAGCAGAGCATGGGCATCCACTACAACTGCGGCGCCGAGCTGCTGGACTATGTGCTGAACAAGGACGACTTCCGCATCGAAGGCGGCTCGATCGCCGCACCGCCCAAGGCCGGGTTGGGTGTCGAGATCGACGAAGAGCGCGTGATCGCGGCCAGCCGCAACGCGCCCGACTGGCGCAACCCGGTCTGGCGCCACGCCGACGGCAGCGTCGCCGAATGGTAGATTGCCGTCCCAACAGAGTGGTCGAACAACAGGCTGGAGACACCCATGGCAGGCATCACCCTCAGCGGCGTTTGCAAGCGCTACGGCGACCATGCCGAGGTCATTCGCAACGTCGACCTCGACATCGCGCAAGGCGAGTTCTGCGTGTTTGTCGGGCCGTCGGGCTGCGGCAAGTCGACCCTGCTGCGCATGATCGCCGGGCTCGAAGAGATCAGCGCCGGTGAGCTGAAGATCGGCGGCCAGGTGATGAACCACGTGGCTTCGGCCCAGCGTGGGGTGGCGATGGTGTTCCAGAGCTACGCGCTGTTCCCGCACATGACGGTGCGCGAGAACTTGGGCTTCGGCATGTCGCTGGCCAAGGTCGACAAGGGCGTGATTGCGCAGAAGGTGGGCGCGGCCGCCAAGGTGCTGCAGCTCGAGCATTTGCTCGACCGGCACCCGAAGGCGCTGTCGGGCGGCCAGCGCCAGCGCGTGGCGATCGGCCGCGCCATCGTGCGCGAGCCGGGGGTGTTCTTGTTCGACGAGCCGCTGTCGAACCTGGACGCCGCGCTGCGGGTGCAAACACGTTTCGAGATCGCCAAGATCCACCGCGACTTCGGCCGCGCGTCGACCGTGTACGTCACGCACGACCAGGTCGAGGCGATGACGCTGGCCGACCGCATCCTGCTGCTCAACGCCGGCGAGGCGGTCCAGCGCGAGGGCAGCGTGGCGCAATGCGGCGCGCCGCTGGAGCTGTACCACCGGCCGTGCAACCTGTTCGTGGCCGGCTTCATCGGCTCGCCGAAGATGAACTTCATGCCGGCCACCTTGGTGTCGGCCGGGCCGCGCTCGGCGCGTGTGAAGCTCGACAGCGGCGAGCAGCTCGACGCTGCGGTCGACGCCCAGGCGCAGTCTCCCGGCGCCCGGCTGACGCTGGGCATCCGGCCGGAAGACGCGCGCATCGGCACCACCCCGCAGCCGCTGGTGCGCGAGGTGCAGTGGCAGGAGCGCCTGGGCGAGACGACCTTCCTGTACCTGCGCACCGCCGACCCGACCGACCCGTTTGTCGTCAAGGCGCCGGGCAACCTGCATGCCGCGCCGGGGCAGCGCGTGGCGGTGGCGGTGGCGGCCGAGTCGCTGCATGTGTTCGATGCCGCCGGCCACGCGCTGGCGCGGTGCGTGGAAGACAGCGACCTGCTGGTGCCGCAGGCGGCTTGAATCGAAAAACAGCATGGACCTCGGCGTTTGCTGGTACCCCGAGCAGTGGCCCACGGAGTGGTGGGCAGATGACGCCGCGCGCATGCGCGCGATGGGCATCCGCCACGTGCGCATCGCCGAATTTGCCTGGAGCGTGATCGAGCCCGCGCCCGGTTTGTTGCAATGGGACTGGCTCGATCGCGCGGTGGACACGCTGCACGCCGAAGGGCTGCAGGTGGTGATGGGCACACCCACCGCCACGCCACCGAAGTGGCTGGTCGACGCGCACCCCGACATCCTGGCCGTCGATGCGCACGGCCAGCCGCGCGGCTTCGGCTCGCGCCGGCACTATTGTTTTTCGAGCCCGGTGTACCGCGAGCAAACCGCCCGCATCGTGCGCCTGATGGCCGAACGTTACGGCCGGCATGCGGCCGTCACCGCCTGGCAGACCGACAACGAATACGGTTGCCACGACACGGTGCTGAGCTACTCGGCTGCGGCGCGGCTGGCCTTCCGGCGCTGGCTCACCGCGCGCTACACCCACATCGACGCGTTGAACCGAGCCTGGGGCACGGTGTTCTGGAGCCAGTGTTACCGCGCCTTCGACGAGATCGACCTGCCCGCTGGCACCGTCACCGAAGCCCACCCGGCGCATCGGCTGGACTACCGGCGCTTTGCGTCCGACGAGGTGGTGGCCTACAACCGCCTGCAGGCCGAGATCATCCGCGCGCATGCGCCGGGCCGGCCGATCGCCCACAACTTCATGGGCTTTTTCACCGAGTTCGACCACCACGCGCTGTCGAACGACCTCGACATCGCCAGCTGGGACAGCTACCCGATCGGCTTCACGCAAGACCGCGCCGATTTGAGCGACGCCGAAAAACAGCGCTGGCTGCGCACCGGCCACCCCGACATCCCTGCCTTCCACCACGACCTGTACCGCGGCATGTGCAAGGGCCGCTGGTGGGTGATGGAGCAGCAGCCCGGCCCGGTCAACTGGGCGCCCTGGAACCCCGCGCCCGAAGACGGCATGGTGCGGCTGTGGACCTGGCAGGCGTTCGGTCACGGCGCCGAGGTGGTGAGCTACTTTCGCTGGCGCCAGGTGCCGTATGGGCAGGAGCAGATGCACGCCGGGCTGAACCGCCCCGACCGGTCGCTGGACCAGGGCGGGGTCGAGGCCACGCAAGTCGGCCAAGAGCTGCAGGGCCTGCGCGGCGCCGCGCCGGTGGCCGGTTTGAAGGTCGCAGCGCGCGTGGCCTTGCTGTTCGACTACGACTCGCAGTGGATGGGCCAGATCCAGCCGCAGGGTGCCGACTACAGCGTGATCCACGAGTGTTTCCGCGCCTACAGCGCGCTGCGCGGGCTCGGGCTCGATGTGGATGTGCTGCCGGCGGATGCCGACCTCGCCGCTTACGCGCTCGTGGTGCTGCCGGCGCTGCTGCACGTGAGCGAGCCGCTCGCTGCGGCGCTGGCGGCCAGCGCCGCGCAGATCGTGGTCGGCGCGCGCGGCGGCTCGAAGTCGCGCCACCTGGCCATCGCCAAGCCGTTGCCGCCGGGCCGCCTGGGCGGTCTGCTCGGCGTGGCGGTGCTGCGGGTCGAGTCCTTGCCGCCGGGTGTGGTGGAGCTGGCCACGTTCGGTGCGAACCTGCTGCCACTGCGGCGCTGGCGCGAGCGGCTGGCCTGCGGGGCCGCGCAGGTCGAAGCCCGCTATGCCGATGGCAGCCCGGCGCTCACCCACCACGGCCGCGCGCGCTACCTGGCAGGCTGCCCCGACACGGAAGGCTGGCACACCGTGCTGCGGAAGGCCGCGGCCGACGCCGGTCTACCGGTGCAAACCCTGCCGGAAGGCCTGCGCATCAGCCGCATTGGCGGCCTTACCATCGTCTGCAATTTTGCCGACACGGCGGCCGACTGGTCGCCCGACGAACCGGCCACGGCGCTTCTGGGCGGCCCGCGCTTGCCGGCCAGAGGCGTGTCGATCTGGCTGTTGATACCGCGCATCGAATCCCGTTTCACAACCGCGCCTTGAAAGCGCATTCACCCGCAGGAGACACACCATGCACATTCCCCAACCCCTGTCGCGCTTTGCGCTGGCGGCCGTGATGGGAGCGGCGCTGACCGCAGCCCAGGCCGGCAACCTGGTGCTCAACACCGACGCCTCCGACCCGGCGCCCAAGGCCGCGTTCGAAGCCCTCGTCAAAGGTTTCGAGGCCGAGCACCCCGACATCAAGGTCAAGATCAACACCTTCGACCACGAAGGCTTCAAGACCTCGATCCGCAACTTCCTGTCGGCCGAAGCGCCCGACGTCGTCACCTGGTACGCCGGCAACCGCATGGCGCCGTTTGTCAACGCCGGCCTGTTCGAAGACGTGAGCGACGTGTGGACCAAGGAAGGCCTGGGCGACAAGCTCAAGTCGGCCGACAAGTCGATGACGATCAACGGCAAGAAGTGGGGCGTGCCCTACACCTACTACCAGTGGGGCATCTACTACCGCAAGGACGTGTTCGCCAAGCTGAACATCGCCGAACCCAAATCCTGGAAAGAGCTGGTGGACGCGAGTGCCAAGCTGAAGGCGGCCAACATCACGCCGTTCGCCATCGGCACCAAGCAGTCGTGGCCCACCGGCGGCTGGTTCGACTACATGAACCTGCGCGTCAACGGCTACGAATTCCACATGGACCTGACCGCCGGCAAGGTGCCCTACACCGACAAGCGTGTGGCCGCCGTGTTCGACAAGTGGGACGAGCTGGTCAAGCCCGGTTACTTCCTGGCCAACCACGCGTCGTTCCTGTGGCAAGAGGCACTGGCACCGTTTGTGAAAGGCGACGCGGCGATGTATTTGATGGGCAACTTTGCCGTCGCGCCGATGAAGGAAGCGGGGCTGAAGGCCGAGCAGATCGGCTTCATGGTGTTCCCGCCCATCACCGCCGGCGTGCCACGCTCCGAGGACGCGCCGACCGACACGCTGCACATCCCGGCCAAGGCCAAGAACAAGGCCGATGCGCGCAAGTTCCTGGCCTATGCGGCCAAGGCCTCGACGCAGACCAAGATCAATGAAACGCTGGGCCAGCTGCCGGTGAACAAGGACTCGACCACCTCGGACGATCCGTTCCTGAAGGCCGGTTTTGCGATGCTGTCGTCGGCCCACGCGCTGGCGCAGTTCTATGACCGCGACGCGCTGCCCGAGATGGCCAAGGCCGGCATGGACGGCTTCCAGCGCTACATGATCAAGCCCGAAGAGCGCGCCGACATCCTGACCCGCCTGGAGCAGGTGCGCGCGCGCGTCTACAAGTAAGGCATGCCGGGGCGCGCTTGATCGGCGCGCCTCCCCGGGGCGTCGGCCCCGGGGCGCCCTGCGGGGCAGCCCAAGGTCTTGACACGTTTGTTCGCGGGAGAAACCGCCATGTCCGCTGCCGATCCCACGCTTGCGCTTTCACCGCAGCAACCCATCGCCCCGGCCGGCTGGTGGGCGCGCCACCAGCGCGCGCTGGCGCCGTGGTTGTTTCTCGCGCCGGCGATGCTGGCGTTCTTGTTGTACGTGATCGCGCCGATCTTCCAGTCGATTGCGATCAGCTTCACCGAGTGGGACGGCCTGCGCGAGGCCAGGTACATCGGCCTGGCCAATTACGCCGAGTTGGCGCACGACCCCGACTTCCGCACCGCGCTGGTCAACAACGTGATCTGGCTGGTGGGCTTCTTGCTCGCCATCCCGCTGGGCCTGGCGCTGGCGCTGTTCCTGAACCAGACGGTGTTCGGCATCCGGCTGGTCAAGTCGATGTTCTTCTTCCCGTTCGTCATCTCGCAGGTGGTGGTGGGCCTGGTGTTCAGCTGGTTCTACGACCCGAGCAACGGGCTGCTGTTCCATGCGCTGAACTTCTTCGGCGTGCCCCCGGTGGCGGTGCTGGCGAACGAAAAGCTGGTCACCTACGGCATCGTGGCGGCCGGCCTGTACCCGCAAATTGCCTACTGCATGATCCTGTACCTGACCGGCCTGAACAATGTGCGGCCCGACCTGATCGAGGCCGCGCGCCTGGAAGGCGCCAAGGGCTGGAGCCTGCTGTGGCATGTGGTGCTGCCGCAGTTGCGGCCGGCCACCTTCATCGCGGTGGTGGTCACGGTGGTCGGCTCGCTGCGCAGCTTCGACATGATTTCGATCATGACCCAGGGCGGGCCCTACGGCTCCTCGCGCGTGCTGGCGTACTACATGTACGAGCAGGCGCTGAGTGAATTCGGCTACCGCATGGGTTATGGCACGGCGATTGCCACGGTGCTGTTCCTGATCATGCTGGTCTACATCAGCTTCGTGCTGTATCGCATCTGGCGCCAAGAAAAGGAAATGTGATGTTTCCGACTCCGATCGAAAAGGCTTCCGCGCCGGTGCAGTGGCTCTACAAGGCCGTGCTGCCGCTGGCGCTGCTGGTCTGGCTGGCGCCCATCATCGCGGTGGCGCTGACGTCGATCCGGGGGCAGGGCGACCTGACCGCCGGCAATTACTGGGGCATTCCGACCCAGTGGCGGATCGCCGAGAACTACGCCGCAGTGTTCACCAACACGCCGATCCTGCACTACATCGGCAACAGCTTCCTGGTGACCATTCCCACCGTGATCGGCGCGGTGGGCTTAAGTTGCCTGGCCGGTTTTGCGCTCGGCGTGTACCGCTTCAAGCTCAACCTGCTGGTGTTCTTCATCTTCGTCGGCGGCAACTTCGTGCCGTTCCAGATTTTGATGGTGCCGGTGCGCGACCTCAGCCTGCACCTGGGCCTGTACGACACGGTCACCGGCCTGGTGCTGTTCCATGTCGCGTTCCAGACCGGCTTCTGCACCTTCTTCATGCGCAACTTCATTCGCGAACTGCCGTCGGAATTGATCGACGCGGCGCGTGTCGAAGGGGCCACCGAGTTCCAGATTTTCTGGCGCGTCGTGCTGCCGCTGGTGCGCCCGGCGATTGCCGCGCTGGCGGTGCTGATCTTCACCTTCATCTGGAACGACTACTTCTGGGCCACCGTGCTGATCCAGGGCGACCACGCGATGCCGGTGACCGGTGGGTTGAAGACACTGAACGGCCAGTGGGTCGCGCAATGGCAGCTGGTCTCGGCCGGCTCCATCGTCGCCGCGCTGCCGCCGGTGCTGATCTTTTTCCTGATGCAAAAGCACTTCATCGCCGGGCTCACGATGGGTGCGACCAAGGGTTAATGTTGACAGGCCCTACAGATGCCTGACGCCGCGTTGATGGTGTTGTCGGGGCGGGCGAGTGCCATCGCGCTGGAGCCTGTCGCTGGCGCGGTGCCGCTGTGGCGCCACGCCGGCGCGCTGATCGATGCAACGAACGGCGCCTGGCCGCTGGCCGGAGCGCGGCCGTTGCCGCCGAACACACTCGATGGCGACCCGGCGCTGAGCGCACTGCCCACCCACGGGTTCGGCTGGTTTGCGCAGCCCGCGCTGCTCGGCGGCCGAACCGACGGCGACGCCTGGGCGCAGCAGTTCGAGCTGGTCGGTGTCGATCGCACCGAAACGACCCTGAGCCTGCGCCTGCGCGACGCGGTGGCGGCGCTGGCGGTCACGCTGCGCTATGCGGTCGACGTGGGCAGTGACGTGTTCACCCTGTCGGCCGAGATCGAAAACCTCGGCGCCACGCCGTTCCGGCTCGACTGGCTGGCCGCGGCCACCGTGCCGCTGCCGCCCGAAGCCGACCAGGCCATCGGGTTTGCCGGCCGCTGGACGCTGGAGTTCCAGCAGTCGCGCGAAGCACTGGGTGTGGCCACCTGGCGGCGCGACAGCCGGCGTGGCCGCAACGCGCACGACACCTTTCCCGGCGTGATCGTCGGCACCGATCTGGCCGACGACGCGGGCCCGGTCTGGGGCGCGCACCTGGCCTGGAGCGGCAACCACACGATGCTGATCGAGCCGCTCACCGACGGCCGGCGCCAGCTTCAACTCGGCGAATGGTTCGCGCCTGGCGAGGTGGTGCTGGCGAGCGGCGAAACCTACCGCACACCCGATGCGCACCTCACGTTCAGCGCCGCCGGCCTGAACGGCATGAGCGCCAACTTCCACCGCTTCATTCGCAGCGCGGTGCTGTGCTGGCCGGGCGGCCGCATGGCGCCGCGGCCGGTGCACCTGAACAGCTGGGAAGCGGTGTATTTCAACCACGACCTCGAAGGCTTGAAGGCCCTGGCCAGCGCCGGCGCCGAGGTCGGCGTCGAACGTTTTGTGCTCGACGACGGCTGGTTCCACCGCCGCCACGACGACAGCGCGGCGCTGGGCGACTGGTGGCCCGACGCGCACAAGTACCCACACGGGCTGGCGCCGCTGATCGCCCACGTGCGGGGCCTGGGCTTGCAGTTCGGCCTGTGGGTCGAGCCGGAGATGGTCAACCCCGACAGCGATCTGTACCGGGCCCACCCGGGCTGGGCACTGCAGATGGCGGGCCGCGCGCGGGTCGTCGGCCGCAACCAGTTGGTGCTCGATCTGTCGCGCGACGAGGTGGCGCACTACCTGTTCGACAAGCTCGACACGCTGCTGCGCGAGCACCCCATCGCCTACCTGAAGTGGGACATGAACCGCGACCTGGCCACCGCCGCGCTGGGTGCCGACCCGCACGGCCGCGCCGCCTATCGGCAGCACAACCTGGCGCTGTACCGCCTGCTGGCGCGCGTGCGCGAAGCGCACCCCGGGGTCGAGATCGAAAGCTGCTCGTCGGGTGGCGCGCGGGCCGACGCCGGCATCCTGCGCCACACCCACCGCGTGTGGGCCAGTGACTGCAACGACGCGCTCACACGCATCGGCATCCAGAGCGGCTTCCTGCGCTTTTTGCCGCCCGAGATCATGGGCGCGCACATCGGCCCGGCCCATTCACACACCACCGGCCGCACCCACAGCCTGGCCTTGCGCGCCAGCGTGGCGATGTTCGGCCACCTTGGTGTGGAGTTCGATGTGCGCTTGTTGAACCCAGCCGAGCGACACGACCTGGCGCGCTGGATCGCGGCCTACAAGGCGTGGCGCGACGTGTGCCACGCCGGTGCCATTCGCCAGGGCGCGCTCGGCGGCCTGAGCTGGCTGCAAGCCACCGCACACGACGCCAGCGCGGCCTTGTTCGGGCTCTATCGCCGCATCGAGGAGATGCCGCGCTACACACCGCCACCGCGGCTCCAGGGGCTGGACCCGGCGCGGCGCTACCGGCTCCACGCGCTGCACCTGCCCGGCGTGCCGCATTCACAATCGAGCACCGACGCGGTCAAGGCCTTGGCCGCTGGCACCCTGACGCTCAGCGGCGCCCAGCTTCGCGACCATGGCCTGCCGCTGCCGCCGCTGCCGCCGGAATCGGCCATCGTCGTCGGCCTGCGGGCCGTCTGAACCACCACCTCCTGCACGAAAAGAGAAATCACCGATGAGCATCCAACCCATTCCGCAGGTCGACTACGCCGGTGTCACCTACAACAGCCTGCGCGGCAAGAACGTCGTCATCACCGGCGGGGCCACCGGCATCGGCGCAGACATCGTGCGCGGCTTTGCCGGCCAGGGCTGCCAGGTCGGTTTTCTGGACCGCGAAGAAGCGGCGGGCAAGTCGCTGGCCGGCAGTCTGCGCAACGTGTTTTTCGAGCCCTGCGACGTGACCGATGTGAAAGCGCTGCAGGCCAGCATCGCCGCGCTGTCGCAGCGTTTCGGCGCGGTCGACGTGCTGGTGAACAACGTCGCCAACGACCAGCGCCATTCGATCGACAAGGTCACGCCGGAATACTTCGACGAGCGCGTCGCCATCAACCTGAGGCCGCATTTTTTTGCGTCGCAGGCGGTGCTGCCGTCGATGCGCGCCCGCGGCGGCGGCGCCATCGTCAACCTGGGTTCGGTGAGCTGGAAGAACAAGAACCTGGACCTGTCGGTCTACGCCACCTGCAAGTCGGCGATGTCGGGCTTCACCCGGGTGCTGGCCAAGGAAGTGGGGCGCGACAACATCCGCGTCAACTGCGTCGTGCCGGGCTGGGTGATGACCGAGCGCCAGGTGTCGCTGTGGCTCGACGAGGCCGGCGAGCGCGAGATGGACGCGCACCACTGCATCCCGGGCCGCATCATTGGCGCCGACATCGCCCACATGGTGATGTTCCTGGCCGCCGACACAGCGCGCATGATCACCGCGCAGGAGTTTGTGGTCGACGCCGGCTGGTCCTGAGCGATTGCCCTCGTGCGCCAACATGCCCGTGCCGGCGGGGAGCGCTTGTTGCGCCGTTGCGCGCGCGGCGCGGTGATGCTGATCGCCGGGTGGGCGGCTGGGTGTGCGGCCGGCGCCGGAGAATTCCCGCCGTCGCCGGCACCCGCCAACGCGCCCTTGAAATCCTTCACCAACCTGCAGGCTGCCACGCAGGCGGCACTCGCCGATGCCGCGCGCCGCAGCGGGGTCGCCATCGCCACGCTGCAACTCGTGCGGGCCGAAAGCGTCACCTGGCCAGATGGCGCGCTCGGCTGCCCGCAGCCGGGCAGGCTGTACACCCAGGCCGTTGTGCCGGGGTATCGCATCCGCATCGACGCGCGCAGCACCCTGTTCGACTACCACGCCAGTGTTCGCGGATCGCTGCAGTTGTGCCCGCCAGGCCGTTCGGTCGAACCGGCCGCCGGCGACGGCCGCGTGTAGCCCGGCCAGCGCGGTTCGCGCGGGCGCCCATGAAAAACGCCTCGCGGATCGCTCCGCGAGGCGTTGTGCCGAGCGGTGCCGCTCAGCGCTCAGGGTCCGGCCTCAAGGCTGGTCGATGCGGACGATGGTCGGGTTGGGCAAACCGGCCGCGCCGCCGTAGACCACCGAGCCGAGGTACTTGGTTGCCGGCGTCAGGCCGCTGGTGCCGATGCTGATGCCACCGGACTGCCCGATGGTGGCCGCGGCGGGTGCCGTGACGGTCATGTTGCCGGCTGCGGTGGTCCCGAGCGACCAGTTGAACAGCGTGAAGCTGGCCGAGCCTGTGGGGACCGAGAAGCCGACCACACGAACCGTGTACACGCCCGCCGCCGGGTTGAGCAGGTTGACCTCTTCGGCCGTCGTCGCGCCGCCGCTGGCGCCGACCAATGTTCCCGCGGCGTTGTAGACCTCAAGATCGAGATCGCTCGCTTGGCTAACTTCGGAGTCGAACAGCGAGAACCGGGCGTAGGAGCCAGCCGACAGCGTGACGGGAATGTCAACGCTGGCGCCGGTGGCGACCGCGCCGGTGGCCTTGGTGGCGGCCACCAGCCCGCGCGGCGTGGCGGTGAACGCGCCGTTGTAGCCGAAGGTCACGCTGTACGAGCCACCCACCTGCGCCGGTGCCGCCAGGGCGACTGGCCGCAGCACCACCGGAACGCGCACGGTGTGCACGCCATCGCTCAGCCTGAACTGGCCGCCGGTGTAGGTGTTCAGCGCCGCCGAGGTGCGCGTGAAGGCCACCGTGAAGGACTTGCTCTCGCCCGCCGCCAAGGTCAACGACGCGGGCGTGACGATGACGTTGAATCCGGCCAGCCCGGTGTACGACGCCGTGTAGGTGGCCGGGTTGCCGCCCACATTGGTGACGCGGCGGGTGACGGTCTGAACACCGGCCAGGTCACCAATGGCGATCGACGCGAGGTTCAGGTTGCTCGGGTCGAGCACGGGCACGCCGGCCGAAGTGCAGAACGACGTGGGCAGTTGGGTGCCGCACAGGAAGCCCAGCCAGTCGTTGAAGTTCGAGTCGAACACCAGCCCCGGATCGGCGGCCGAGTTCGGCTGCACGTGGCCTGCGCCCTGGCGGAAGATCAGCACCGGGTTGGTGTTGGGGGCCGGTGTGCCACCGTCGAGCACGTCACTGCCGGTGGTCATCAGCGCAGACTTGATTGCCATCGGCGACCAGGCCGGCTTGAGCTCCTTCAGCAACGCCGCCAGGCCGGCCACGTGCGGGCTGGACATCGAGGTGCCGCTCAGCAGATCGAACAGCCTGCCGTTGTAGCCCACCGGGGAGACTGCGGCCAGGATGTCCTGCCCCGGCGCGATGAGGTCGGGCTTGAGCAGGTCGCCATTGCCGGCGCGCAGCGGGCCGCGGGACGAAAACGCGGCGGTGAACGGCGCGGGGGCGTTGAACACCAGCGACGCGGCATTGATGGCCGCGGTGGCGCCTGCCGTTGCCGCGTAGGCCTTGACCGCGGCGCGATCGGTGTTTGGCAGGTGCACGGTGGGCACCGCATGGAATTCGGCATTGATCGAGTTGACGTTGGTGTTGACCAGGATCACCCCGAGGCCGCCCGCCTGCTGCACCGCCAGGCTCTTGTTGACACGCGCGTTGACGCCGCGATCGCAGACGACGATCTTGCCGACCACCTTGGCCGGGTCGAGCACGGCCACACCGGCGTTGTCGGCCGCGCTGAAGCACAAGGCCAGCGCCGCCGGATCGGCACCCGGCAGGCCTGCGGCCGTCGAATCGATCAGCGGCTTGGAGGCCAGCGCGGCCGCCACCGAAGCGCCGGAGTACGTGACGCCATTGCCCAGCGTCGTCGAACCCCGGCCTTCACGGTTGTGCGTGCCGGCTGCCACGGTGGTGATCCACGGGCTCGGGTGCGCCACCGTGCTGCTCGTCGGCCCGCTGTTGCCCGCCGAGGCCGCCACGAAGACGCCGGCGTCGGCGGCGAACAGGAAGGCGATCTCGACCGGGTCGCGCAAGTTGGTGCTGGTGCCGCTGATCGAGAAGTTGATGACATCCACCCCGTCGGCGACGGCCTGGTCGATTGCCGCGACGCTGTCGACGCTGGCACAGCCACCCTCGCCGTTGTTGCCCCAGCAAACCTTGTAGGCCGAGATCCGGGCGCGCGGCGCGATGCCGTTGATGCTGCCGAAGAACGAGGCCGGCCCGGTGGCCGCCACGTTGGCGTTGCCGCCCGAGGTCGACGCGGTGTGCGAGCCGTGGCCATCGGCATCGCGGGCCGAGTTGAATTCATACGGGAACAGCGCGGCGATGCCGGCATTGCCGCCGAAGCCCGCGTTGTAGAACTGCGCGCCGATCAGCTTCTGGTTGCAGTGGCTGGCATTGAACGCGTCGCCGGGCACACATTTGCCGTGCCAGCCGGGGAGCTGGCGGTAGTCCAGCTTGCCGTCCTGGCTGCCGTTGCCGTTGGTCCCGGTGCGGTCCGAAAAGCTCGGGTGCTCGGGCCAGATGCCGCTGTCGACAATGCCGATGACCACGTTTTCGCCCTTGGCCTTGGTGGCCCAGAAGCCGCTGCTGCCGCTCAGGCCTAAAAAGGCCGGCGTGCTGCTGGTGTCGAGCTTGCGGATTTCGTCCTTGCTCACCGCCAGCACACCGGGCGTCTGCGCCAGCTTTTGCGCCTGCGCCTCGGTCAACTCGGCCGCGAAGCCATTGAACACATAACCGTAGTTGTAGAGTTTCTTGCCGCCGCCCACCCCATTGAGCATCGAGTCCTGGCGCGCTGCCAGGTAGCCCATGTAGCTGTAGACCTTGGGGTCGTTCGGGTTGATCTTCTGGCCCTTGCCGGGCTTGGTGGCGCCGTAGCCCTGGATGCCGCCGGTGTAGGCCGTCACCGGCTGCTCGGCCAGTTGCACGATGTAGGCGGTGTTGGCGAACTTCGTTTTGGCGTCGGCGTTGCCATCGGCATTCCCCGGCGCAGCCTGAACCATGGCCGACATGGCCGGCAAACACAGTGCGACCGCCAGCGCGGCCCCTGAAAGTGGATTGAACCCTTGTTTTTTTCGCACGTTTTTCCCTTCGGTTGGTTTGACGCTTTGGGGCTTCACGCTGGCGGGTCGGCTTTGGGCCCGCACTCGCCGGCGGTTCCCGGTGGCGCTGTGGCGCAGCAGCCAACGGTCGCCTATTGGACAGGCGTCTCGCGAACCGATCGCAGGGATAAACCCGACACCCGGTGGGTCGGGCCGGCCACTCAAACCAGGTCGGTCATGTGCGGCGAGGCGCCGCGCAAGTACAGCGTGGCGCCGCGCTCCGAGGTGATCGGTGGGTGCAGCGTGTTCCGCTGCGCCATGTGGAAGGCGCCGGCATGGACCAGAAGATCGTCGCCAATGCGAACCGTGCCCTCCAGCACCACACATTCCTCGTCGATCGGGTGCCGGTGGGCATCGACCACGGCGCCCGGCGCCAGCCGCAGCAGATACGACATCACGCCCCCGGACTCGTGCAGCACCTTGATCTCCACCCCTTGCTTGAACGCTTGCCAGCTGTCGTCGGCGGGATGCACGGTCTTGTGGCCGGTCTCGGCGCGGGCAATCCGGTCCAGCACACGGTGCTTGATGCGGGCGGCGACGGCCGGCGACACCGGTTCGGCCACCTGGTGGGCGGCCAGCGCGTCAATCAGATCGGCGTCGATCACCGGGGTGTCAGCGGCGGGGTCCGGCGTTTTCATGCGAATGTCATTTCAAAGGGTGGCGAGTTGTTCACGCAGCTTGCCCTGGGCGCGCAGGATCAGCGACTTGACCGTGCCCAGCGGCAGCCCGGTCTGTTCGGCGATCTGCCGGTGCGACAGGTCTGAATAGTAGGCCAGCCCCAGCATCCAGCGTTCGTTGGACGACAACTGCGCCAACGCGGCGTGCAGCCGCGTTCCAGCCTGCGTGCCGCTGAGCAGATCGTCGGGGCCGGGGGTGTCGCTGGCCGCATCCGGCAACACGTCGGTTTCCAGCTCGACCTCGTGCGCCTTGCGTTGCTTGCGCAGCAGGTCCAGAGCGCGGCTGCGCACCAGCGTCAGCAGCCAGGTGACCGCACTGCCGCGCGCCGCATCGAAGCGGGCGGCTTCGCGCCAGGCCTGAAAAAAAGCGTCTGCCAGCAGGTCTTCGAGGTCGGCGCTTTTGACCATGCGGCGCGCCAGCGCCCGCGCGTAGCCGATCGTGGCGTCGTAAAAGCGCTCGAACGAGGTGGTCTGGCCGGCCGCCGCCTCGGCCAGCAGACGGGCCAGCAGCGTGTCGCGTTCGCCGCGCTCGGCATCAGCCGCAACCGAGACATCAGCCGCCACGGGGGCCGATTCAGACGACAGGATAGGGATCGGGTCCAAGGAAGCCTTGTGCCGGACTGACGCAAAACAATCAAAAGTTAGCACATCGCCCTCTGCTGCGCCAGGGCGGGCGCGCACGGCTTCGTCCCACCCGGTCAGCGGGGCAAAGCGCGCAGGCAGGGGGGCGCAAGTCAAGGCAAGGCTCATGCCGGGTTTACGAAGGCGCGGCCGGTTTGGATGCAAGCGGGTGTCCTGCATCCGGTGCAGGCTTGGGTTCGTCGACCCGGGCTGCGCGTGGCATTGGAAGACAAGCGCGACATCGAGCTGCGTGGCGAGGCTCCCCCAGCCGTCACGGCGGGGTGGCCAGTTGCGCGCGGATGGCCTCCACCCGGGCGCGGTTCAGGCCGCGATCGCCGTGCCCCACCCGCGACGCCGACCGCAGCTGGACGACGCTCGACGCCGGGTCGAACCAGAACTCGGTGTCGTCGACAAACTTCATCAGCGGCGTGGTGAACTGGGCATAAAGGTAGTCGGGCTCGCTCGTGACCACCCGCGCGCCGGGCATGGCCTCGACGATGCGCCGGATTTTGGCCAGCGTCGACGGGCCGTCGCCGTTCAAGGCCAACGGCGCGATCCGGGCCTGCTCGCGCATCGGGTGGTCGGGGTGCAGCATGGCCTGGCTGGTCACGCTGTTGGGGGTCGTCGACGGTGGCTTGAGCCGGCCGTCGCGCAGACCCAGGCTGGTGGGCGGCCTGCCTTGCAGCAGGCCCAGTTGACCCGCCAGAACCGCCAGAACCGCCAGCAGCGCCAGCAGCCCCAGCCCGATCAGCAGCCATTTCAGAATCACCATGAACTGATCTCCGTCAACGATCGGTGGCGGATTGTGACCGCGTCGCCATAATCCGCGCGGTGCCCTTGGGCGGGAGATTGGACATGCGTTTTCTGAAACCGTTTGCCACGCGGCAGATGCTGTGTTGGCTGGCGATCGGGCTGGGCGGATGCGCTGCGCTCGCGCCGCCGCCGACCACGCCGAGGGCGCCCGCGCCGTCGGCCACCGCGCCCGCCGCACCCGGCTCAACCAGCGCACCCACGCCGCCAGCGGCCGAACCCGCCGCCACACCGGGGCCACTGGCTGCGCCTTACAGCGCGGCGGTGGCGGCGCGATTCCCTGATCCGGCGGTGCGCTACAACACCCCCGCGCTGAAGGATGGCCGCGCCGGCTTCACCACCAACGCCGAAATGCAGGCGCTGTTGCGCAGCCTGGTGACACCGGGCGAAGGCGCCGGGCCGCCCGGCGTGACGCTGTTGCCGCTCGGCAGTTCGCAAAGCGGTGTGCCCATCGAAGCGCTGTTGTTCAGCCGCGTGGGCGATGCGTCCACCAGCGCGGCGCAGCGTGCCGCGCGGCCGACCGTGCTGTTGGTGGGCCAGCAGCATGGCGACGAGCCGGCGGGCGCCGAAGCGCTGGCGGTGATCGCGCAAGAGCTGGCGCAGGGTTCCCTGCAACAGGTGCTGGACCGCATCAACGTCATCGTGCTGCCGCGCGCCAACCCGGATGGCGCGCTGGCCCACCGGCGCGTCACCGCCAACGGCATCGACGCCAACCGCGACCACCTGCTGCTCAAGACGCCCGAGGCGCAGGCGCAGGCGCAGCTGGTGCGCGACTACCAGCCCATGGTGGTGATCGACGCGCACGAGTACACCGTGGTCGGGCGCTACCTCGAAAAGTTCGGCGCCGTGCAACGCTTCGACGCGCTGGTGCAGTACGCGATGACGGCGAACCTGCCGCCCTTCATCACGCAGGCATCGGAAGAATGGTTCCGCGAGCCGCTGCTGGCCAGCCTGAAGGAGCAGGGCCTCACGTCGGAGTGGTACTACACCACCTCGGTCGACCCGCAGGACAAGAAGGTCTCGATGGGCGGCACCCAGCCCGACACCGGGCGCAACGTCAACGGCCTGAAAAACGCCATCAGCATGCTGATCGAAACCCGCGGTGTCGGCATCGGCCGCTTGCACCTGGCGCGGCGCGTGCACACCCACGTGACGGCCATGCGCAGCGTGCTGCGCAGCGCCCACACGCGGGCGGCCGAACTGGCGCGGCTGCGCCAGTTCGTCGACAGCGACGTGAGCCTGCAGGCCTGCCGCGGCGAACTGGTCGTCGAGGCCGGCCCCACGCCCAGCGAATACACCTTGCTGATGCTCGACCCGCAGAGCGGCGCCGACAAGCCCGTCACCGTCGCTTGGGATTCGGCGCTGGTGCTGAACAACCTCAAGAGCCGCGCGCGCCCCTGCGGTTACTGGCTCGCGGCCGACCAGACTGACGCGGTGGCGCGGCTGCGCCGCCTGGGCGTGCAGGTGCGCAAGGTGGTGGAGGTGGGTGTGGCGCGCGGTGAAACCTACAGCGAGACTTCGCGCGAAGAGGGCGCGCGGCAGGACGTGCGCGGCACCATCGCCGACGCCGCCCCGGTGTTGCGGGTGCAGGTGCAGACCGTGCAGGCGCTGATCGACGTGCCGGCGGGCAGCTTCTACGTGTCGATGGAGCAGCCGCTGGCGAATCTGGTGGCCGCGGCCCTTGAGCCCGACACCCAGAACAGCTACCTGAGCCACCGCATCGTCACCGACCTGGCGGCCCAGGTGCGGGTGCTGGCGCGGCCCGAGCTGAAGACCGTGGCGGTGCCGTGACCACACCTCCTTTTACCAAGGAACGCGCATGAACAAGCTTGTCGCCGTGGCGTTGATGGTGGCGGCCTGGCCGTTGCGGGCCGAGCCGGTGGGTGAGGTCGACACGGTGTTCAAGTTCATCGGGCCCGACCACAAAATAGTCGTCGACGCACACGACGACCCCAAGGTCGAAGGCGTCACGTGCTACGTCTCGCGCGCCAAGACCGGTGGCATCAAGGGGGCGGTCGGCCTGGCCGAAGACAAGTCCGAGGCGTCGATCGCCTGCCGGCAGGTCGGGCCGATCGTGATTGCCAAGCCGCTGGCCCAGCGTGAAGAGGTTTTCAGCGAGCGCATTTCACTCATCTTCAAGAAGCTGCGCATCGTCCGCATGGTCGATGTCAAACGCAACACGCTGGTTTATCTGACGTATTCCGACCGCGTGATCGAGGGCTCGCCGCAGAACAGCGTGACCGCCGTGGCGGTCGATCGAGGCACGCCGATTCCGGTGAAGTAGCGGCCGCGAGCTGCATCCGGCCGCCGGCCCCGCCCGTATACCCGACGGGTTGCGAGGGTGCAGCCCTGCCGCGTGGGGCGAACCCACGTTGTCGCGTGCGCGCCGTGGGGTGCGCACGGTTTGGCGCCCGCCGCCAAGGAGTGCTTCATGACCCCGATCGAAAAAGTGCAGCAGATGTATGGCGCCTTCGGGCGCGGTGACGTGCCCGCCATCCTGGCCGAACTGGCCGACGACGTGGAATGGGAATACAACACCTTCCCCAACCCGATTCCCTGGCTGCAGCCCATCAAGGGCCGCGCCAACGTGGCGCGCTTTTTCGAGGCGCTGCAGGCCACGGAGATCACGCAGTTCGAGCCCAGGCACTTTTTTTCGACGGGCAGCATGGTGGTCGACCTGATCGATGTGGCGTTCACCATCAAGGCCACCGGCAAGAAGGTGGTGGAGCCGGAAACGATTCACATATGGCACTTTAACGACGCCGGCAAGGTGGCTCGGTTCCGCCACCGGGTCGACACCTGGCAGGCGGCGCAGGCGATAAAAGGCGACTGACCCGTTCTCGCAGATGCCCGCGGCGTTACAGAAGCCGCAGCGCCCCCCGCGGACGCGCTCGATGTCCATTCAGCGCCTTGCGCCTTGCAGCCCTTCGAGTGTTTCCGTCGCGGCCTGCCGGACGAACGAGGTGGGATCGGTTTGCGCCTGCCGCAAGAGCGCGATCGCCCTCGGTCCACCGACGTCGCCCAGCGCGTTCACCGCCGCTTCGCGGTTGCGTGGATGGGCATCGCGAAGGGCAAGCGCCAAGGCGTCGGTGGCGCTGGAGCCCCCGATTTCGGCCAGCGACTCGATGGCCGCATGCCGGACCTGCGCATCGCTGTCTGCCAATGCGCGCGCCAAAGGCGCCACCGCGCGCGGGTCACGGCGCTGGCCCATCGCGGCAGCGGCCTGTTCTCTGTCGTCCGGAGCGCCGATGCTGAGTGCCGATCGCAGCCGCGACGCCTGCGACTCGATCGCCGCCTGCTTGCGCCCGATGCTCTGGGCCGCAGGCGCCGCCAACTGAGCCGATTGCCGCGAGTCGGTCTGCGGCAGGATCCACAGCCGGTGCGGCACCAGGCTCCCTGCCGCCGCGTATTTCCACCTCAGAACGAAGTTCTGATCCTGCAGAATCGTCGACAGGCCCTGCGCCAGCGGCAGGCGGTCGAATTGCAAGCTGATCTTCTGCTCACAGGCCATGCAGGGTGCGACAGCGAATCCGGCCTGCCGGGACACTTCGTCCAGCAGTTCGACCAGTGCGACGTCGACCACCTTCACGCTGAGTGAACCGGCGGCCAGACGAACGAAGTGGCGGGTCGGCTGGGCTGCGGCATCCGATGCGGCGCGAAGCGGTCCCTGCTGCTGGGGCTCGCGCCACGGGCCATCGCCTGCCTCGCCCACCACCGGCGTCAGCATCAGCAGGCTCGCACACAAAAAGCCGAACAGCGGCGGCTTGCCATGCTTTGCGGGGTTCATCGGACCTTCATCGCTTGAATATGGGGTCGACGCTACCGGCCCAAGCTGACCGGAAGTTTCGCTGAACATGAGCATTCGGCAATGTCGGCCCGCCGGCATGGACAAACCGCTTCGCACGCGCTTAAAGTGACGCACCGTTACACGAACTGCCATGCGCCTGCTGTTTGTCGAAGACGACTTGAGGATGGTTTCCTTCGTCGGCAAGGGCCTGAAGGAGGCCGGCTACGTTGTCGCGCATGCTCCGGATGGTTTGAGCGGGCTGCAGTTGGCGCTGGCCGAATCGTTCGACGCCGCCGTCGTCGACATCATGCTGCCCGGCATGGACGGGCTCGCGCTGATCGAGGAATTGCGGCGCCGACGAATCCGCCTGCCGGTCATCATCGTTAGCGCCAAGCGCACGGTCGATGAGCGCGTGCAAGGGCTGCAGGCGGGCGGCGACGACTACCTCACCAAGCCCTTCGCCTTTTCAGAGTTGCTGGCGCGCATCCAGGCGCTGATCCGACGCGCCACAAATTCGCCCGAGCCGACTGGCATCACGGTGGGCGACTTGACAATCGACCTGCTCGCCCGGGTGGTGACGCGTGCGAGCAAGAAGATCGACCTGCAGCCGCGCGAGTTCTGCGTACTCGAATACCTGGCACGCAATGCCGGACGAGTGGTTTCCAAGACGATGATCATCGAGCGCGTGTGGGACTACAACTTTGACCCACGGACCAACGTCGTCGAGTCGCGCATCTGCCGCCTGCGCGACAAGATCGACAAAGGTTTCGACACCCCGTTGATCCACACCGTGCGCGGGATGGGCTATGTTCTTCGCGAAGCTGCCTAGTTTCGGCCGCTCTCTCGCGCTGCGTTTGACGATCTGGTACGCGGCGATCTTCGCGGTTTCGTCGGGGCTCGCCTTCGCGGTCGTCTTTGCCTTGATCGCGAGTTTCATCGCCGAGCGCACCGATGAAGATCTGCGCCAGGACCTCGACGAGTACACGATTCACTGGCGCCAGGAAGGGATCGAGCGCGTCACGAAAGAGATGCGCTTCGACACGCAGGGCAAGGACGCGCGCAAGTCCTACTTTCGCTTGTGGGGCAGCGATGGGCGCGAACTCGCGGCGACCGACCTGACGGCTTGGCCCGAGTTGGCGCGAGCGTCGCAACGGCCGCTGCCCGAAACAGGCAATGAACCGTTGCTCGAGACGCGCAAGCTCGAATCGCACGAAGCCCCGGTGCGCACGCTCATCGGCAGTGTCGGACCGGGCGTCTTGCTCGAGATCGGGCAATCGCTGGAGAACGATGAAGAGTTTCAGCGCGACATCCTGCGCGGCTTCCTGCTGGGCCTGGCCGTGGTGCTGCTGCTCGGTGGCCCGATCGGATGGTTCATGGCCCGGCGCGCGCTGAACGGCGTCAAGCAGGTGACGCGCACCGCGAATGAAATCGCCGGTGGCGCGCTCGACCGTCGCGTGCCGGTCGGCACCACCGGCGACGAACTCGACCAGTTGGCACGCACCTTAAATGCCATGCTAGACCGCATCCAGTCGCTGATCATCGGCATGCGCGACATGGCCGACAACCTCGCACATGACCTGCGCAGCCCGTTGGCGCGCGTTCGGGCCTGCGCGGAGATGAGCCTGGCCAACGGGGAAGCCCAAGGCGAGTCGAACGGCGCTCGCGAGTCTTGGGCTGTGGCCACGATCGAGGAGTGCGATCGTCTGCTGCAGATGCTCGATACCACGCTCGACATCGCCGAGGCCGACTCCGGGGCCGCCAAGCTGAAGCTCGATCGAGTCGACCTCGCCGAGATGGTGCTGAGCGCGGCCGAGTTGTTCCAGACGGTGGCTGAAGATCGCCGGATCGGCATCGCGACCAGCACTCCCGAGCAGTGCTGGATCGAGGGCGACCGGCAGCGGCTGCAACGAGTGGTCGCGAACCTGATCGACAACGCGCTCAAGTACACCGCCTCGGGCGGCGAGGTCAGGATTGCCCTGCGCGAACAAGCACAGCGCGTGCTGTTGACGATCGAGGACACGGGGGTCGGCATCGCGGCTGAGGATCTGCCGCGCATCTTCCAGCGCTTCTACCGCTGCGACACCAGCCGTTCGCAACAGGGGATCGGCCTCGGACTGAGCCTCGCACTGGCGTTCGTGCGCGCGCACGGCGGCGACATCACGGTCGCCAGCACGCCGAGCAAGGGCAGCACCTTCACTGTCGTCCTGTCCCGGCCCGCGCGCGGTTTTTCCACGCAAGGCGCGCACGGCGCGCCAGCTTTCTCCGGCTCGACCTGACCCAATACTGTTCGTTTAGTTGTTTTTCTGCCATGATCCAAGCCTCGCCACCACGGAGCATGTTATGGCGCGAACCAAGTCAGAGTTGGGCCCCGGCGCCCGGCTGAGCGACTACCTCAGCGCCAGCCTTCTGGCGCGCGTGTACCCGCCGGAGTTGGTGC
>JANORB010000086.1:0-21337 GCA_031415135.1 Methylibium sp. | reverse complement strand
CGCCGTGGCGGCGCCGTTTTCGGTATAGGCCAGGGTGCTGCCGGTGGTGGCCACCACGGGCGCGTCGTTGACGGCCGTGCCGGTCATCGCCTTGCTGCCGGTGATGGCCGCGGCCACGCCGTCGCTGACGCTGGTGGCGATCGTGAAGGCGCTGTTGAAGTTCGCGGTCGGCGTGAAGCTCAGGCCGGCGAGCAGGGTGTTGACATCGGCAATAGCGCCGCTGGCGCTCCAGACCCCCGTGCCGGCGTTGTAGGTCGAGGTCACCGCGCCCGAGGTGCCGGTGTTCAGGCTGCCGGCTGCGGTGTTCGACAAGGTCAGCGTGGCGGTGACGCTGGCGCTGTCCACGTCGCTGATGACGATGTCGGTCAGGTTCAGCGCGGTGTCTTCGGTGTAGGTCTCGGCGGCGCTCAGGTTGGTGGCGGTGGGCGCGTCGTTGACGGCCGTGCCTGTCATCGCCTTGCTGCCGGTGACAGGCGCCGCCACGCCGTCGCTGACGCTGGTGGCGATCGTGAAGGCGCTGTTGAAGTTCGCGGTCGGCGTGAAGCTCAGGCCGGCGAGCAGGGTGTTGACATCGGCAATAGCGCCGCTGGCGGTCCACACGCCAGTGCCGGCGTTATAGGTCGACGTCACGGCTCCGGAAGTGGCCGTATTCAGGCTGCCCGCGGTGGCGTTCGACAAGGTCAAGGTCGCGGTGAGGCTGCCGCCATCGACGTCGCTGACGACGATGTCGGTCAGGTTCAGCGGCGTGTCTTCGGTGTAGGTTTCGGCGGCGCTCAGGTTGCTCGCCGTCGGCGCGTCATTGACCGCCGTGACCGTCAGGCTTGCCGTGTCGGTCGCGGTGGAGAAGGCGGCCGTGCCGCCGTTGACTGAAGCATCGGCCAAGCTGCCGTTGCTGCCGCTGGTCTGGTCCCAGGCGCGCAACGTGATCGCCGCCGCGATGCTGCCGTTGTAGTTTGCCGTCGGCTGGAAGTACACACGGGTGTTGGCATCAGCCGCGAGCAGCCGCGCGTTGCTGTCGCCGACGGCACCGAGCGCATTCCAGCTCGTGCCGCCGTTGATGGAATACCACCAGCTGCCGTTGGCCGTGTCGGCTGCGGTGATGGCGATGCCGAGTTGTGCGCCGCCGTCGGGGTCGGTGACGTTGTCGACTTGGCCCGCAGGCGCGGCGAAGTCGATCAGCGACGACACCAGCGTGCCGACGGCGCCGACCGGGGCGCCGGAATCCTCGTTCTGTGCCGCCAGCACCGGGCTCTTGCCGCTGTCGAGCACCGGCGCCGTGTTCGCGGCCACCGCGACGGCGTTCTGTGCGAACTCCGAGGTGTCGGTGAACGTGGTGTAGGACGAGTTGGACTTGGTCGCGGTCGCGCTGATGACCGCGCCAACAGGCACTGCCCCCGACAGCGTAGCGCCAATGGTCGCGTTGCCCGCGGCGTCGGTTGCCACGTTGGCGAAACCGAGGTAGGTCTGGCCTTCGCCGTTGCCAGTCGGGTCCGCAGCCGTGTTCGAGAAGAACTCAATGCGGAAGAAGCTGCTCGCGGTCGAATTCAGCGAACCGGTGATGGTGATCTGTGCGCCAGTGGTGGCTGCACTGCTCAGCACGGGGAAGTTCTGCAGGTTGTTCGCGCCGCTGTCGGCGTCGAGGGCGTCGTTGGCAGTGACCCCGGCCGTGCCCAGGTCGATGCCGAGGCCAGCGTTGGCGTAAATGCTGTTGCCCAGGACCTGGTTGGAGGTCCCTGCCGACAGGCCGATGCCGACACCGCCGTTGCCGGAAATGAGATTGCCCGTGCCCGCTGCCGTTCCGCCAACACTGTTGTTGCTCGAACCGATGCCGATGCCGTAACCGCCGTTGCCCAGCGGCGCCGTGCCCGCGGCGTTGGTCCCGATGTAGTTTCCCTGGATGACATTGCCTGTCGATGTGCCGCCGAGATTAATGCCGTCATTGGTATTTCCGGAGATCACGTTGCGGTCAGCGGCAGTCGTTCCACCGATCGTGTTGTTCGCGGAGTTGTTGAGAACGATGCCCCAGGTGTTCGCGTTGGCGGCCGTCCCCGCCGCATTGGTGCCGACATGGTTGCCGGTGATGACGTTGCCCCCACCGGTTTGCAGGGAAATGGCATAGCCGTTGAAGCCAACGATGGCAAGACCCTTGACCGTGCTGTTGCCGGCCGTGATGGCCAGGCCGTTGGCGCCTGCGCCTGCGCTGCTGCCGTTGAGCACCACGACCGGGTTGCCGCCGGCCACGAAATCGGGTTCGCTCGTGGCGTCGATGACGACCGCGCCGGTGATCGTCGGCAGTGCGCTCGTGGTGACGTTGATCGTGTGCGGGCCGGCGCCGTCGATGTTGAAGACGATTCTGTCCGGCGTCCCGCCATTTGCCGTGTTGTTGGCCGCGGTGATCGCCTCGCGCAGGCTGATGCGCCCGTCGGCACCGCGTGCATTGCCGAGGTTGGCGATCGACGTGGTCGTGCCGTCGGCCACGTCGCTGACCGTGTCGACGACGATGATGCCGGTCGACGTGGCCGTGACGTTGGCGGCGAACTCCGAGGTGCTGCCGTGGTTGCCACCGCCGAGGTCGACGGTTGCGGTCGCGCTGACCTTGTCGCCGCTGTTGATCCAGACGCCGGCCAGCGTGGTGTTGATCGTCGCGTTGCCCGAGCCGTCGGTCGTGACGGTGATGAAGCCGAGGTAGCGCTCGCCTTCGCCGTTCGGTGCATCCGCGATCGACGGGCGGTTGGCGAAGAATTCGATGCGCAAGGTGGTGCTGGCGTTCGAATTCACCGAGCCGACGATCGTCGTGCCGGCGCTGTTCGCGTTCGCGCTCGTCAGCACCGGGAAGTTCTGCAGGTTGTTGGCGCCGCTGTCGGCGTCGCCCGCGTCGTTGGCGGTCACGCCGCTCGTGCCCAGGTCGATGCCCAGGCCGGCGTTCGAGTGGATCAGGTTGCCGAGCACCGCATCGCCGCTGCCGTTGACGATGTTGACGCCGTCGAGCGCGTTGAATGCAATCAGGTTGCCGGCGCCCGCCGCTGCGCCGCCGATCAGGTTGTTGGTCGAGCCGCCCTGCACCTGCACGCCGTCGCCGATCCGGTTGCCGCGGTTCAGCGTGCCGCTGGCGTCGGTGCCGATGTAGTTGCCCTGCACCACGTTGTTCGAGGTGTTGAGCTCGATGCCTTCCCAGTTCTTCGAGATCACGTTGCGCGCCGCCACGCTGGTGCCGCCGATGGTGTTGCCGGTGCCGCTGATGATCGCCAGGCCGACATCGGTGTTGCCGCCGCCGGTGGCGCCGTCCGGGTCGACGCCGATGTAGTTGCCCTGGATCAAGTGGCCGGTCACGCCGGTGCCGACGATCGTGATGCCTTCGTCGGCGCTGTTGGTGATGACGTTGCGGTCGTAGGCCCCGGTGCCGCCGATGATCGCGCTGGAGCCCGCGATCTCGATGCCATCGTCGCCGTTGCCGTCGCCTGTCGTGCCGGTGCCGGTGGTGCCGATCCAGTTGCCGACCACGGTGATGTTGTCGGCGCCCGACTGGATCACGATTCCGTCTCGGGTGTAGTCGAAGATCACCAGCCCGCGCACGATGCTACCGTCGCTGGTGCTGGAGAACGTTAACCCGTCGACGCCTGCTCCGGCGTTGTCGCCGCGCAGCTCGATCAGCGGCGTCCCGACGAATCCCGGCTGACTCGAGCCGTCGATGGTCACTGTGCCGGTGATCGTCGGCAGCGCCGAGTTCGGCCGGATTCGTTCGGGCCCACCGCCGTTGATGCTGAAAGTGATCGTGTCGGCGCCAGCCAGGGCATTGGCGTCGATGATCGCCTGGCGCAGCGACCCTGCGCCGGCATCGTTGGTGTTGGTGACGGTGTAGCTTGCCAGCAGGCCCGACCACTGTTGTTGCGCCAGCGCGTTCAGTGCGAGCGGGGTTTCGATCGCGCCGGTGCTGAGTTCCAGCTCCCAGTCCGCACCGCGCGCCGCGCTGCCCGTCGCATCGATGCTGGCGGCCACGTCGGCGTCGGTCAGGTTGGCCAGCAGCGCGATGAATTGCTGCCCGTCGGCGCCCGCGGCGACATCGCAGCCGTACAGCAGGATGTCGGCGTCGGCCGTCAGGCTGGCGCGCCAGGCGGCCAGGTCTTCGGCCCGTGCGTTCAGCGTCGGTCCATCGACCACGCCGCTGCCCAACTGCAACCGGCCCGCGCTGCCGTGCGAAATGATGTGGATCGCGCTCAGGTCGCGCTCGCCCGCGAGCACGTCGCCGATCTGCCTCAGGCCGTCAGCGCCGGCGCTGATGTGCACGATCTCGATTTGCGCGCCGGGGGCGCGCGCGGCGAGCACGGCATCGATCAGCGTCTGCGCGTCGGGCACGGCGGCATCGACAAAAACGATTTCGTGGCTGCGGCGCTGTTCCTGGTCGGGCGCCAGCGCTTGCGCCGGAGTGGCCGGTGCGACGGCAACCGGCGCGACCAGGCGCACTTCGGCCGGCGTGCCGGCATCGCCCCACAGCGCCGGGTTCAGGTCGGCGGAGTACAGGATGCGCGGCTCGCACTCTTCCACCACGGCGCGGCGGCGCTCGCGCCGGCCGGCGCCGGTGATGAACTTGAACAGCGAGCGCAGCAGCGAGCTCATGGTGTGGGTGGCGTCGTGCCGGCTCAGCGCTGCAGCAGCGCCGAGGTGGCGGTGACCGCCGGGCCGGTGCTCGAGCTGCGCACCGGCGGCGCCGCGGCCGGGCGCTCAGCCGCGGCCGGTGGGCTGCCGGTGCGGGTGGCTTCGGGCAGCTTCAAGGCCAGGTCGACCTTGCAGCGCAGGCCGGCCGGCAAGGCGCCGTTCGGGTTCGGCAGCTCCAGCCGCACGCGGAAGGTGTTGCTCGCCGCGTCGATCACACGGTCGACGGTTTTCACCACCGCCACGTGGGTGCTGCGGTTGAACAGCTCGGGCACCACGCTGGCCTGGCGGCCGGGCTCGACCTGGCCGAAGGCGGCCGCGGGCACCAGCACGTCGACCCGCAGCGGGTCGATGCTGGCGATGCGCAGCAGCGGTTTCTGGTCGACAAACTCGCCCGGCGCGGCCAGCCGTTCGACCACCACGCCGCTGATCGGCGCGCGGATGGTGCGCTGCTCCAGCTGCGCCTGCGCCAGTTCGACTTCGCGGCTGGAGAGCTTGCGCCGCTCGCTGGCCTGGTCGCTGCGCCCGCCGGCGCCCTTGGCTTCGGCCTGTTGTTTGTCGAGGTAAGTTTTGGAAACGAAGTTCTGCGCGTACAGCTCGTTGGCGCGCGCCAGTTCGCTGCGCGCCAGTTCCTGCGCGCTGCTGGCCACCACCGCCTCGCCAACCTGCCCGGCGCGCTCGCGCGCCACCGCCAGGTTGGCGCGTTCGACGCCGGCACTGAGCTGCACCAGCACCTGGCCGCGCGCCACCGGGTCGCCGCGCTCCACCGCGATGCGCTCGACGACCCCCGCCACCGGGCTGCCGACCAGGACGATCTGGTTCGGCTGGATCATGCAGTCGAGCGATTGGGCGTGGGAGGCGGTACTCCACCCGGCCGCCATCGCGAGCAACAGCGGCCGCGCGAAGTGCATGCATTGCCCCCTCTCCCTCTGGGAGAGGGTGGGGGTCAGGGCCTGCGGCGGTGCCGTTGTGTCGGGGCAGCCCCTCACCCCAACCCTCTCCCCAGAGGGGCGAGGGAGTTGAGACGTTCGGTTTGGGTTCATTGCGGTCTTCTCCTTCATGTCGTGCAGCGTCGTCCGCCGTTTCATTCAGTGATGCCGGCAAAGCCGTACAAGTCGCCCAGCTGGCGTTCGGCCGTGCGCAGCAGCTTGCGGCGCTGGCCTTCGTGCCATTCGGCGCTGCGCTGGGCGATGGCCAGCAGCGGCGCGGCAAGCAGGGCCGGCACGCGGTTGCCGCGCGCGCAGGCTGCCGCCGCGCGGCGCAGCCAGGCGGGCAGGGCGCGCTGCGGCAGCAGGTCGTCCAGGGCCACCATGCGTTGCGCCGAGCCGGGGTCGCCATGGCGGGCGCAGCGGCCGATCAACTGGCGGTCGATGCGGCGCGCGCGGTTGCGCATGCAGGCGATGACGTGCAGCCCGCCGGCGGCCGCGGCGTCGGCGTCGAGCCGGATGTCGGTGCCGCGGCCGGCCATGTTGGTGGCCACCGTCACCGCGCCGCGCCGGCCGGCTTGCGCGACGCACTCGGCCTCGTGCGCATCCTGCACGGCGTTGAGCACCTGGTGCGCAATGCCGGCTTGCCGCAGCAGGCCCGAGAGGTGGGCCGAATCGGCCACGCTGTCGGTGCCCACCAGCACCGGCCGGCCGCTGCGATGCGTGGCGGCGACGGCGTCGAGCACGGCGGCCCACTTGGCCGCGGCGTTGACGAACAGGGTTTCGCCGAGCCAGCGCCGCCGGCTGGCACGCGCCAGCGGCACGCGGGCCACGCCCACGCCGTAGAGCAAACGCAGCTCGTGGCGCGCCTCGGTCAGCGTGCCGCTCATGCCGCCCAGGTGCAGGTAGCGCGGGAAGAAGCGCTGGAAGGTGATCTGCGCGGCCGGCGTGGCGGGCGGGCTCAGGGCCACGCCTTCCTTCAGCTCCACCATCTGCTGCAAGGCGCTCGACCACTGGCGGCCGTCGGCAATGCGGCCGGTCACCTCGTCGATCAACTGAACCCCGTCGGCGGTGACGGCGTAGTCGCGGTCGCGCTTGAACAGCCAGCGCGCGGCCAGCGCCGCCTGCACCAGTTCGTGCGCGCGCTGCGGTGGCGCCAGTGCGGCGGCAGCCGCGCCCCAGGCCCGCACGCCCAGGTCGACCTGCGCCCGGCCCGCCTCGGTGAGCCGGGCCGCACGCGCCGAAGGGAGCAGCCGGTAGTCGCGCTCGCGCTGCAGTTTGGTGGTGATCTGGAACGCGCGTGCGTAGGCGCGGGCGTCGACCGGCGCGCCAGGCTGGGCCAGGATCAGCGGCATGCTGGCTTCGTCGAGCAGGCAGGCGTCGGCCTCGTCGACGATGGCCATGTGCAGGCCGGGCAGCAGCGGGCCGGTGGTGTCGCTCTGGGGGCCGCCGCGTTGCAGCGCGCGGGCGCGTTGCACACGCGGGTCGTGTTCGCCGCTCAGCAGCAGGTGGTCCTTCAGGTAGTCGAACACCAGCTCCTTGGCGGTCACGAAGGTGATGTCGCAGCGGTAGGCGCGCACCCGCTCGTCGCGCGCGGTCGACGCCAGCACGCAGCCCACGCTCAGGCCCAGCGCGGCGTAGAACGGCGCCAGGTGCTCGCTGTCGCGCCGCACCAGGTAGTCGTTGGCGGTGAGCAGGTGCACCGGCACCTGGCCCAGCGCGGCCACGGCGGCGGCCAGCGCGGCGGCCAGGGTCTTGCCTTCGCCGGTGGCCATCTCGGCCAGCCGGCCCTGCAGGATCAGCCACGCGGCGAGGTATTGAGTGTCATACGGTGTCTTGCCGACGGTGCGCTCCATCACCGCGCCCACCACGCCCAGCGCGCGGCCGGTGGTGGCGGCACTGCAGCGATGGCGCCGCAGCGTGGCGCGCAGGTCGGCCACGGCGTTGTTGAGCGTGGTCGTGTCGGCCTGCGCCAATGCGGCCTGCGTGTCGAGCAAGGCGCGCGCCACCGCACGCGGCAGGCGCGGACGGTGTTGAGGCACCCAGCGCTCCAGCACGGCGCGCAGCCAGCGCCGGGCGTCCAGCAGCGCATGGCCTTCGGTGACTTGGCGGCGCTCCGGGTGAACGCTCCAGCCGGCGCGGCGGGCGGGAAGTGTCAAGCCGCTCATCGCTCAAAGTGCCTCAGGAACGAGCGCCGCGCAAAGTCGGCCAGCAGCTCGGCGGCGCTGGCGTCGGCATGGCGGAACGTGACGAGCGCGCGCGCGCCGATGCGCGCGTCCACCGCTTCGTCGAGCCGCAGGTCGAGCTGGAAGCGCGGCTCCAGCGCGGTGCGGCCGGTCTTGTCGGCGCTGTCAAGCGCGATGCTGCCGCCCGCCGCTTCGCCCAGGGCCGCACTGGGCAGGTTGACGCTGGCCTGCGGCACGGCCGCCACCAGCCGCGCGCGGGCCTGCAGGCCGCCCGCATGGGCGAGCGCGATGCTGATGTCGCGCACCCCGTCGCGCACCTGCGCAATGTCTTCGTTGCGCACCAGCGCGCGCACCAGCGGGGCGCCGGGCGCCAGCACATGCGCAACCGTCTGGCCTTGCGGCAGGTATTGGCCGACGATGTTGATGCGCGGGGCGATCACCACGCGCCCGGCCACCGCGGCACGCACCACCAGCTGGTCGATGCGACGCCGCAGCCGGTCGCGTTCGGCCGCCAGGCGCGCGAGTTCGTCACCGGCCACAGCGGCGCGCAGCGCGTCGGCGTCGAAGCTCGCGGCACGCTCCACTTCGAGCCGCGCGAGCTGCGCCAGAACGCGCTGAAGGTCGGCCCGCAGCGCGTCGTTCGACAAGCGCAGCAGCGGCTGGCCAGCGGCCACCGGATCGCCGTCGGCGGCCAGGAACTGCTCGACGAAGCCGTCGGTGCCCAGGCGCACCATCGCTTCGTCCTGCAGCCACACCACGCCGGGGGCACGCGTGCGGTTGGGCAGTTCGGCGCCGAACATCAAGGTTCCCAGCGCGCTGGCGCCGAGCAGCGCCACCAGCGTGGCGCGGGCGCGCTGGCCGTGCAGTTCGGGGGCGGCGGCCATGTAGCGCAGCACCCGCAGCAGCGGCTGCAGCAGCAGCAGCCACAGCGCCAGCGCCACCCCGGCCAGGCCGAGCAGGCTGTGCAGGTCGGCCAGCCACAGCGCCAGCAGCGCCATCAGCACCACCCGGTACAGCCAGGACAGTGGTGCGTAGGCCAGCAGCCAGGGCAGCGCGCCGCGCGCATGGCCGTCGAATCGGGCGCCGGCCACGCCCAGCAACCAGCGCTTGCCGAGGTGCTGCCAGAGCTGCTGGCTGCGCCGCGCCAGGTTGGGCAGCTCGAAGGCGTCGCACAGCATGTGGTAACCGTCGAAGCGCAGCAGCGGGTTGCCATTCACCGCCAGCGTGGACAACCCGCCGACCAGCACCACCGCAAACGCCACGTCTTTCAGCAGGCCGGGCTCCAGCGCCAGCCACAGCGCGAGCGCCAGCGTGGCGAGCACCAGCTCGACGGCGATGCCGGCGCCGGCCACGGCGATGCGCCGGCGCTTGTCGGCAAACCCCATCGACGCCGACGCATCGACATACGGCACCGGCGTCAACAGCAGCAGCGTGACGCCGATCTCGTGCACCTCGCCACCAAACGCTTTCACGGCGAAGGCATGCGCCAGCTCATGCAGGCCCTTGATCAGCGGGTAGGCCAGCCACAACACGAGCAGCATGCGGCCGCTGCCCAGCCGGCCCTGGGCGAACGCGCCGTAGGCCGCCGCGTTGAGCGCCAGCAGCACCGCGCCCAGGCCGATGAAGGCCAGCGCGATGCGCCCGGCCAGCGGCGTGAACAGCCAGCGCAGGCGGCCGATGTGGGCGCCGAGAAAAGCGTCCGGGTCCCACAGCGGCACCTTGAATGCGAGCGGGTTGACGGCGGCGCGGGTGCGCTGGCGCTGGCCGCGCATCTGGGCCTTGACGATGGCCGCGGCATCCGGCGCCACGTCACCCACGAACAGGTTGGCGCCGAAGGCCTGGGCGAACACGCGCACCGCCTCGCCCTGGGTCGGCGCCAGGTCGCCGTCGGCGGCGGCGCGCGCGGCCCACACCTCGTCGAGCGTGCGTTCGCCGTCGCAGTCGGCGATCAGCCGGTAGGCGATGTCGTTGAAGCGGTGGTGGCGGCCAGAGATCGGGTCGGTGAGCAAATACCAGGGCGCCCCGCGCACGCGTTGCTGTGAGACGCGCACACCCGGGCGCAGGCGCGGTCGCATGTGGGCGACGCGGTACCAGTCTGGCGCGAGCAGCGGCTCCATCATGGGGGCGGCATCAGCCGGTGACGCGCCACACGGTGCGGCGCAGCCACTGGCTGGCGCGCTGCCACCAGACCACGGCGACGAAGCTGGGCTCGATGCTGATCTTGGCCACGCCGCGCAGCCCCGGGCTCAGCGTCTGCGCACCGGCGGCGCCGCTGCCTTCGACCTCGAAGATGTTGCGCCCGTCGGCGGTGTTGGCCACCGGCGCGATGCGCGCCACGCTGAAGCCCACCGGCTCGGGCAGCGCCGCGAACAGCACCTGGGCGTGCTGCCCGATGCTCAGCGCGGCGACATCCTGCTCGTCGACTTCGGCCACGATGCGGAACGCCCGGTCGGTGGCAATCGTCATCAGCTCCTGGCCGCGCTTGACCGGCATGCCGATCGACTGGCTCAGGTCGCCGCTGATCAACACGCCGTCGAACGGCGCCTTCAGCCGCGTGCGATCGAGCTGGCGCTGCGCCAGGTCGAGTTGGGTGCGTGCCTGTTCGAGCTTGGACGACGCCACCACGATCTGCGCGGCTTCGTCTTTGGACAGTGCCTCGCGGTATTGTTTGTCGAGCTGGGCGATTTCGCTTTCCCACTTTTCGCGCTCCAGGGTCAGGTCCTGGTCTTCCAGCTGCACGATCACCTGGTCGGCGCGAACCGCTTCGCCGGGCCGGGCGGCGACCGCGCGCACGAAGCCGTCGACCGGCGCGGCGATGACCCGTTGCACCGCCCCTTCCACCCGCGCCGGCGCAACCACGCGGTAGGTGGTCGGCCAGGCGCCCAGCACGCCGAGCGCGATGGCGCCCGCCAGGGCCGCCAGGCGCCAGGGTGAGCGGCCGCCGCCGGTGCTGGCCTCCATGCGCGCCTGCAGCGAGCGTTCGGCGCGGCGCTGCAGCACCAGCACCGGGCCGATGAACAGGGCCGCGTCCTTGGCGAGCTGCAACGCGCGCGCATCAAAACCGTCGCGGCGCTCGAACAGCAGCACCCCGGCGGCGCGCTCGCCGCACAGGATAGGCAGCGTGCAGATCGACAGCCGGCCGTTGCCCTTGGCCAGCGCGGCATGGGCCAGCGTGGCGTTCGGCGCGGTGCCGGGCGGCAAGGGGTAGACGACCGCGCTGCGCTGCTCCAGCGCCTCCTGCATGGCCTGTGCGACGCGGCGCACGGCGGCCTGCCGGGTGCGCAAATCGGTCACGCCGGACATCGTGGCCACGCGCACGCGCTGGCGTTCCCGCAAGCCCAGGCTGACCCGTTCGCAGCGCAGCAGCACCGCCAGATCGGCCGTCACCGACGCCGCCGCGGCGGCAAAACGATCATGAGCCAGCGCGCGCGATTGCAGCACCAGCATGGCCGCGCCGCTGTTCAAACGTGAAACGCCCTTGGCGACGGCCAGGGCCTGCGCGGTGGGCGCGGCTTTCTGGTCTTGCTGGGTGGTCGGCGCGGACAGCATTGCAAGAGGAGCTGGTTTGAGCGGGTCGCAGGAAGGGAGTCGGTGCGGTGCATTGCTGCACCACGCCAAGCCATTACAAAGCCGGAGCGCCGTTGCCGATCCGTGGAACACGCTGGGTTTGAACCCGTTTATCGGCATTGCCGCAGGCGGCTTGAGCGCCGCCGTGACAATTTTTCGCCGCCCGCGCCACCACGCCCCGCTGGCGCCGCGGCGCGTGACGAAATGGGCACTTTGGCGCGGCCATGAAAAAAGGGCTGCGTCGCCGCAGCCCCTTATCTTTTTTTTTGATGCCAGCGCGCTGCTGGAGCCTGGCGCCGATCGCGCCAGGCGCGTGGCCGTCAGAACCGGAGCAAGCTGCCGAATCGCCCCACCGCGGCGGCCAGGCGCAGTTGTTCGCGGCGCAGGTTGGCCTGCGACTCGACCGACTGGAAGCGTGCGTTGGCGGCCGAGTTCTGCGCGGTCAGCACGTCGCTGAAGTTGCCGACCCCGAGCCGAAACCGCTCGGTGGCCACGCGCAGCGCGGTTTCGGCACTGTCCAGCACCGCTTTGCTGTTTCGGCGCGCCTCTCGTTCGCTGACCAGGGCATGAGACTGCTGCCACACCTGCAACTCGACCTGGCTGAGGGCGTCGTCCAGCGTCGCCTGGCCGGTCTGGATCTGGCCCTGCGCATCGCTGTTGCGCGCATTCAGCGCCCCGCCGTCGAACAGCGGAACGGACCAGGTGACCTGTGCCGAGCCCGTGGTCTCGACGTCGGCGCCGTAGGACGGCCGGCTGCGTCCGCTGCTGGCCGTGAGTGACACCCGTCCCCAGCGTTCGGCCCGAACCGAGGTGGCGCGGGCCTGCGCCTGGGCGAGCCGGGCGCGGGCGGCGCTCACGCGGGGATGGTTGGCCCGCGCCTCGTCCACCAGCGCGTCTATCGCCACCGGCGAATCGAGCGCGCGATCGTCGGCAAGCTCGGCCGGTGCGAACTCGAGCGGCGCGTTCGCCGGCAAGCGCATGGCCACCGCGAGCGCGCCACGCGCCGAGAGCCACTGGCTCATGGCCCGCGCCTGCTCGAGCCGCGCCTGCGCCTGCGCTGTCTTTGCCTGCAGCGTCTCGTTCAAGGTGCTGGCGCCGGCACCATGCCGGGCTTCGGAGACGCGCGCGCTGTCGTCGGCGGTGCGCAGGTTGATCGACGCGGCGTCGAGCCGCCCAAACGCCGCTTGTGCGCCCGCGTACAGCAGGGCCGCGTTGCCGACGGCGTTGAGCACTTCGACCCGTTGCTCGTCGAGTACCGCGGCCAGGGCCTGGCTGGCCTGGACGGAGTCCGCGTCGCGCCGGCCAAAATCGAACAGCACCCACTGCAGGTTCAACGAAGCGCCCCAACCGGCGGGGCTGCCGCGGTTGGCGTCGGCACCCGTGGAAACGCCGAGCGACGGCCAGCGCTGCGCCTGCGCCAGGTCCAGCGAGGCCTGAGCCTGGGTGGCAAGGCCCATGCCTCGGCGCACCCCGGGGTGGTTGCAGATCACGCTGCGAAGCACCGCCCCGAGGCGAAGCGGCCGGGCCTCCAGCACCGAGCCCATGTCGCCGCAACGCTGAGGCTGCGCCAGCAGCGGCGTGAGTTCGTCCGCCGCGCCGGATGGCTGCGCAGCGGTTGCGCCGCAAAGGAGCAGCGACGCCGCGCCGACCGCCAGGAATCTCATGCCAGTGCCCTTCATGCCAGTGCCCTTCATGCCGGCACCCCGGCCGATTGCAAGCCCGTGCGCGCGGCGAACTGCGCGGCAGTTTCGTCGCGAACGATGCGGCCGCCTTCCAGTTCGACCACGCGGTCGACCGTGGCAAGGGTCTGCGCCCGATGGGCCACGACGACACGGGTGAGTTCCATGGCCGCAATCGACCTGCCCACCTCCGCTTCCCTGGCGGTGTCGAGGTGGCTGGTGGCTTCGTCGAGAACCAGGACCCGCGGCCGCCGATACATCGCCCGCGCCAGCAGCACACGCTGTTTTTGGCCGCCCGACAAGGTCGTCCCCATGTCTCCAACCAGCGTCTGGTAGGCCATCGGCATGCGGGCGATGTCGGCGTGGATGGCGGCCAGCCGGGCACATTGCTCGATCCACTCGCGATCGGGCTTGGGGTCGAAAAATGCGATGTTGTCGGCGATCGAGCCGGCGAACAGCACATCGTCCTGCATCACGGTGCCCACTTGCGCACGCCAGTTGTCCACACCCAGTTGCTCCATCGCCACGCCTCCAATTCGGATACTGCCTCGCTGCGGGCGGTACACGCCCAGCAGAATGTTCACCAGGGTCGTCTTGCCGCAACCGGAGGGACCGGCGATGGCCACGGACTGTCCCGCGGGAATCCTCAAATCCAGCCCCGACAGAATGTCGGGCGCGCCTTCGGCGTAGCGGAAATGCAGGTCGCTGATCTCGATGTCCGGCACCTGTGGCGAGGCGGCGGCCGCGCGGTCGCCGGAGACGGGTTCGGCGGGGGTCAGCACGATGTCGGCCAGCCGCTGGGCGTCGAGGCCGAGCATGCGCAGGTCGATCGCCTTGTTGACCAGCTCTGTGAACCGGTTGTCGAACTGGCCGCGGTAGGCCAGAAATGCGAGCAGCATGCCCACGCTCATGCTTTCGGCGATCACGGCGCGCGCGCCGAGCCAGAGCAGCAGCAGCGCAAACGTGCCCGACAGCGTGCGGCGTATCAACCGGTAGATGATTTCGAGCTTCTGGATCCGCAGGCTGGCGTTGACGTCGGCCACCATCAGCGATTGCCAGGCGCCCAGCCGTTCGCCATGGCGGGCGAACAGGCGGATCGTCCGCATGCCGCGCACGGTCTCGAGCAGGTGGCTGGATTCGTTGGCCGAGCGAACAATGCGCTCTGCGGTGGCGAGCCGCAGCGGCCGGTACCAGGCGAGGCGAACGCCGGTGTACAACAGCACGGAGAGGATCGCCACGCCGGTCAGCAACGGGCTGTAGAGCAGCATCAGGCCGAGCGCCAGCAGGACCATCAGGCCATCGAGCGCGACCTCGACAAACGTGCTGGTCAGCACCTGCTGGATGTTGTTGATGGAGCCGAAGCGCGACATCACATCGCCCAGATGCCGGCGCGCAAAATACTCCAGCGGCAATCTCAGCATGTGGCTCAGGACGTTGGAGCGCCATTGAACCTTCAGCTGGGTTCCCACGCGCAGCACCATCCACGAGCGCAGCACGGTGAACAACTGCTGCACCAGCAGCAGCAGCAGGAAGCCCACCCCCAGGGTCGTCAGCAAGCCCAGGTCGCGCGAGACGATCACGTTGTCGACGATCCACTGGATGAACAGCGGGCTGACCAGCGCCAGCACTTCCAGCACGAGCGAAACCGAGAGCACGCGCCACAGCATCGGCCACAGCCCGCTGACGCGACCGACCAGGTGGCGGATCGAAATGCTCTGGGTCTCCTGGCGCGGGGCAAAGCTGCTGCCGGGCCAGGCCTCGAGCGCGACGCCGCTGAAGCGCGGCGACAGTTCCTCGGCCGACAAACTGCGCTCCCCCTGGGCCGGGTCGAGCACCACATAACGGTCGCCGCGAATTTCGCGCAGCACCACGAAGTGCGACAGATCCCAATGCAGGACGCAGGGCAGCCGCAGCTGCCTGAGTTCGTGCAGGTCGAGGCGCACCGCCCGCGATGTCAGCTGTTCGGCCGCGGCCACGCGGGCCAGGTCGGCCAGCGTCATGCCCTGCGGCACCGACCCGTGCCGCCCCCGCATCGAAGGCAGGTCGACGACGCTGCCGTGATGGGCGAGCAGCATCGCCAGGCAAGCCAGGCCGCATTCGGATGCTTCGGTCTGGAGCACGACCGGAATGCGCGAGCGCCAGCCGAGTTGGAGTCGATCGAGCAATTGCATTCCGGTGCGGATCAGCTGTTGGTGATTCTGGAGCGGGCGGTGTAGAGCGGCTCGAGGATCCACTCATACAAACGGCGGGTTTCGTGCAACAGGTCGGCCTCGACGCGCATTCCGGATTGCAGGGGCAGGCGCTGCCCGGCGTTGCTCATCGACTGTTCAGGCAGGCTCACCGCGATTTCGAACAAGGGCTGCCCGGCCAGTTCGGGCCCGGGCGCGAAGCCCGAAATGTCGACCCCGGTCACGGCCGCGGTCGACACCGACAAGACCTTGCCGGAGAACTGGCCGAAACGCTGGTACGGAAAAGCGTCGAATCGCAACAGCACCGGTTCGCCGGGCCGGATGAAGCCGGCGGCGCGGCTGGGCGCATACAGCCGGGCCACGAGCGTCGTCGACGCCGGCACCAGATGGGCCAGCGCGCGCCCGACTTCCACACTTTGGCCGATTTCGGCCTGCAGCAGCGTGGCCTGTCCGTCCGCCGGCGCGGCCACCACCACCCGGCGGCGCGCCTCGAGTTCGGTGAACTCCTGTTGCGCCAGCAGGATGGCGCGGTCGAGTTCGGATCGCTGGCTCGCGTAGCGCGTCGGCAGCGCCTCGAATTCACGCTGCGCGGCAGCCAGGTCCCGATCGAGCACCAGCGCATCGCGCCGACTGCCCTGCAGCCGGCCGCGCAATTCGTTCAGGTCGGCTTCCTTGGCCAGCAGCTCGTCGCGCGACACGTAGTCTTTTTTGAACAGCGCTTCGTAGCGCCGAAAAGCGTCTTCGGCGCCTTTGACCCGCAGTGTGATCTGGTTGGCTTGGCGGCCCACCTGTTCGAGTTCGGCGCGCAGCGAGACAACCCGCCGGCGCAATTGCTCAACTTCGAGCTGTTCCGCCACGGTCGACCGGCGCAGGTCATCTTCCAGCGAACGCCGCCGGGCCTCGATCTGCGAGGCGATGCCGCGTTGATACGCGAGCGCATCCGGACCGGCGCGGTCGCCCGACAGCACAAACAGCACATGGCCCTGCTTCACGAGCTGCCCATCGCGAACATGGCGCTCGACCACGACGCCGGGCTGGGCCGCGGTGATTCGAATCAAGCCCTCGCTGGGGTACAGCTGGCCGCTGACGGTCGAGCGGCGTGTGTAGGTGCCCAGCCCTACCAGCAAAGACAGGATCAGCACCACGATCAGGGCAGCCAGCGCGATCCAGCGCGACGACACGCCGGGGATCAGCACGATCTCGCCGGTCTGCTTCGGGCCGGCGGCCTCCAGCGCTTCTTGCCGGAACAGGGAGCTTGGCGCGTCGTCGGGAGTTTCAGGTGTCATCGGGCGCAACGCCATGTTTCATCAAAGGATACCTTGCGGCAGGCTTGCGGGTCGGCGCCGCGCGGGCGTGGGCGCTGCGTGCTTCAAGCCGTCGAATGGTATCGGCGCGGGGCCTGGCGCCCAAAAAGAGAAGGGGCTCTTTCGAGCCCCTTCTTCGCTGAGTCGAAGCGCGACGATCACGTTTCCCAACGTTCCCAGGCGATGGCAGCGGCCCACCACCGGGCGCAACACCGAGTGCTTACAGCGCACAGTGTCGTGAGCTTCGACATGTCATCGCAGCGTATTCAGCGATCAGCAGCCGCAGCCGCCCTTGCCGGAGCCTTTGCCGCCGCCATGGCCCTTGCCCTTGCCGGAGCCTTTGCCACCGCCCTTGCCGCCCTTGCCGCCCTTGCCACCGCCCTTGCCGCCTTTGCCAGACGACTTGCCGCCGCCTGAAGCCAGGATCATTTCTTCGAGTGTCAGTTTGCGCATCACATTCTCCATTCTTGTTGAAACGACACGAACCGGTCCACGCTCGGGCCACTCTGCGGCCGTGTGGCCTGACCCTGCATCAAGACATGTGACAGATTCGCGTAAAAATCGTAACGTCAACAAATGGAATGGACAACCCCCCCATTTGAAGTGGTCGCACCGTGCGACGGGAACCGATCCGCGTAACTTCCCCCGCGGCGCATCCGGCGAGCCGGCCCGGCTCGCCGGGCCATGGGAAGCGTTCCTTTCTTCTCCACCAACCCAACGAAGGCATCGCATGCCCGCACGCAAGAAAGCTCCCGCTGTGATGGCCGCAGCCGCGCCAGGCGCGCGCGCCACCGAGGAACTTTGCCTCATGGGCCCGCGCCAACTGTCCACCCACTTGAAGTTCATCGAGGAGTCCGCCCTGGCCGGGGCCCTGCCGGGCCCGGCCGAGCTTGCGGATTTCTGGCGTGCCGCCGCGGCGGTTTACCGCCAGCTCGAATTGTCCGAGCCCGGTGCGGCGGACGATCCCGCCATCCGTCCGTTGCCTCGCGCCATCGAGGCGCATGTGACCCGCCTGATGGAGCAGCCCGCATTTCGCAACACATTCAATACCGTGCCGGTGGCCTTCGGCATGGTCGAACTGGACAAGATGATCGTGTCGCAATACAGCATCACGCGATCCGTCGTCGAGCGCTTGCGCGCGCGCCACGCCTTGCGGCCCACGCCGAAGCAGCTGGCCGAGATCTGCCTGCCGATCGCGCCCGCCGATGACGATTGCAGGCTCGCGTACCGGGACGAAGGCGAGTTCGTGTTTGTCTCGGCCGCGCACGACATGCGTTTTCTTGCCGCCACGCTGGTCGATCCCGCCGACATCAAGGGGTTGACCGTGCAAGGCCACGCCAAGGCCGTGATCGCGCTCAGCCTGGGATTCAGCACCAACGTCCTGAATGTGGTTCGCTTCGGCAACCGTGTCGTGCTCAACAATGGCCATCACCGCGCCCACGCGCTGCGTGCGATGGGCCTGACCCATGTGCCCTGCGTGATTCAGGTCTGCGCTTCCCATGACGAGTTGCGCCAAGCGGCCAGCAGCGAGATCTGCGACAACAGCGATCTGTACTACGAGTCGCCGCGCCCGCCGCTGCTGCGCGACTTCGACCGGCCCGACCTTGCTTGCGCGCTCACGTCGGCGCGCTTGCAACGCCAGGTTCGCGTGCGGTTCAAGTTCGAAAGCCGGCAGCTGGCGATCTGAGGCCCCACCCTCTGTTCATGGGGATTGCTCGCACATTCGTGATCCATACAATCGTTACAAGTTGGCCACGCCGCGCCGTTGCCGCCTCCGAAAAACGACCACGCAGGAGAATTCATGGGCATCCACGAGCAGGCAATCGTCATCGACGCGGCGGCGCGCGAATGGGCACGAGGCTTTGTCGCCTTCGACAACATCGAACTCGTCAGTGACGCGCCCTGGGCAACGTCGTATCGATTGAGCCGAGGCGATGAAGTCGCCTACTTGAAAGTTCTTCCGCCGCATCAGGCGCATGTTCTGGCGCCCGTGGCGGCGCTGGCTCGGCACTTTCCAGTCCGGATCCCGAAGGTGCTCGGGTACGACGATCGGCGCGGCTGGCTCATGTCGGCACAGCATGGCGGTCGGACGCTCGACTATGAGGCGGCGAGCGAGGACATTCTTGCGTTGGCCAAAGCTTATGCCGGGCTGCAGGCCGAGGCGGCCAGCCAGCCCGCATTGTTTGCCGGGCTGCCGAAGCCGGCGGTCACCGAATTGCTCGGGCGGCTGCTGGACTTCCTGAGTCCGGCCCAAGGCACAGCGGCTGAGACGCCTTCCGTCGTGGCTGCGGGCTACTTTCTGGGGCCGATCGAGGCGGCGCGCTACCACCGCACACTGCAGCGGCGCGCGCCCTTGCTGCAACGGCACTTGGCGACGGCCGCCGATCTGCCGCCGACGGTCAATCACGGCGACCTGCGGCCGCCCAATGCGGCGATCTCCGCCGAGGGGATGTGCGTGATCCTGGACTGGGACGATGCCGTCGTCGGGCCCGCGGGCATGTCGCTGCACGGGCTGTTCAGCGGCTGCACCCTGCCGACGGTCTTGTTGTCGGGCAGCGCTGCGGCGCAGGCCGCAGCCGAAACGCCCGACGGGGTGTTGATCCGACGCTACGTCGATACGCTGGCCGAGGCCGGCTACGCCGACCGCGAGACCCTCAATCGCTGCCTGCCGGCTTCGATGTGTGCCGGCTTGATCCAGTTCATGCTCAACTTTGCAAGGTTCCCCGGCGAAAAGGGGCGCGCCGGGGTGGGCGGCACGCTGCAACGCCGACTCGATGGCCTGCTCGATCTGTGCGATTGGCTGGCATCGAAGGATCCTCCGCTCGCGCTCGAGCTCGCGCAAGACTACCTGGAGCACGACCAGCTGCAGCGCGCCGAGAATTTGTTGCAGGACTACTCGGCGCGCCATCCCGAGGATGTCGACGTGCTGGCGCGGCTGGGCGCGCTGCTGAGAAGGCGCGGCGACCTGGAAACGGCGGCCGAGGCCTATGGCAGTGCCATCGAACTCGCCCCGCTTGATGCCTCGTTGCGCGTCGACCTGGGCGCTGTGCTGATGGAGCGGTTGGACATCGAGGCGGCACGCGCGCAGCTGCGCCAGGCGCTCGATCTCGATCCCGGCATGTCCAGGGCGCGGCAGACCATGGATCGGATTCAGGCGCTCGAGAACATGCAGCAACGGGCGCTGCTGCCGGAGCGGATGCCCACATTGATCTACAGCGCCGAAGACATGGCCGCGGGGCTGGTCAGGCCTGAGATGCTGGCGCTCGGGCTCTCGATGTTCCAGACCTACGGCACGATGCAGATCGACAACGCGATTCCGGTCGAGGTGGTCGCAAACCTGCACGATGCCTTCATGAAGCGCTACTCGGCCTACTTCCGGGAAGACAACCATCCGGACGCATTGCGCCTGGGCGACAAGCGCTACATGTTGACCGTCGATCTCGAGTCGCCCTTCGACGACCCCCTGCTGATCGGTGCGCCAATGGTCCTGCCGATCATCCGGAAGGTGCTCGGCGACGACTGCGTGCTGGGAGCCTATACGGCCGTGATTTCATTGCCCGGCAGCGAAGACCAGCGCCTGCACAAGGATCACCCGGCGCTGTTCCCCGACACCGAATGGCATTTCAAGCTGCCCTGCTTCGCGGCCCAGATCATCATTCCGCTGATACCGCTCGACGACACGACGGGGACGACCCGCTTTTACAAGGGCACGCATCTCATTCCGACCGAGCGTGCCGAAGAGACCGGGGCGCAGGACCCCGTCGTGCCGCTCGGGTCGTGCCTGTTGAACGACTATCGATGTGCCCATCGGGGGCGCGGCAATCGCTCGAACCAGGTGCGGCCCATCCTCACACTGATCTTCAACCGGCCGTGGTTCCGCGACTTCAAGAACTATGGCAAACAGCCGCCGCTGCGCCTGAACGACGGGTCCTACGAAAAACTCCCCGCAGACCTCCAACGCCTGGTGACCTGGCGCAGGGAAGAGCTGGCTTACGAGCGGCTGCGGCACTCGCTGCTGCGTTGACCAGACGCTTCGATATCGATCTCGTCTGAGTCGCGAGGTTGGCGCGCGTCCGGGCGGGCAACCGAGCGTTCATCAAGCAAAAAAAAGGGCTGCATCGCTGCAGCCCTTTTCCTGTTGAGCGGAAATGCTCAGGCGAACATCACATGTCCATGCCGCCCATGCCACCCATGCCGCCCATCCCACCCATGCCGCCACCGCCGCCGGCGCCGGCTTCGTCCTTCGGCGCTTCGGAGACCATGGCCTCGGTCGTGAGCATCAGGCTGGCGACCGATGCCGCGTTTTGCAGGGCGGTGCGCGTCACCTTGGTCGGGTCCAGGATGCCCATTTCGATCATGTCGCCGTACTGGCCGTTCTGGGCGTTGTAGCCGTAGTTGCCCTTGCCGGCCAACACCGCGTTGACCACCACGCTCGGCTCGTCACCGGCGTTTTGCACGATGATGCGGATCGGCTCTTCGATCGCGCGCAGGATCAGCTTGATGCCGGCGTCCTGGTCGGCGTTGTCGCCCTTGATCGCACCGGCCGATTGCTTGGCGCGCAGGAACGCCACGCCACCACCGGCGACGATGCCTTCTTCCACCGCGGCGCGCGTGGCGTGCAGCGCGTCTTCGACACGCGCCTTCTTCTCTTTCATCTCGACTTCGGTGGCGGCACCGACCTTGATCAGCGCCACACCGCCGGCCAGCTTGGCCACACGTTCCTGGAGCTTTTCGCGGTCGTAGTCGGAGGTGGCTTCTTCGATCTGCACGCGCACTTGCTTGACGCGGGCTTCGATGTCGCCGGAAGCGCCCGAGCCGTCGATGATCGTGGTATTT
>JANORB010000085.1:0-44800 GCA_031415135.1 Methylibium sp. | reverse complement strand
GACCCAGACGGCGGGTCGGATTCCGTTCGCTCCCATCCACGCCAGTTTCTTGCCGTCCGGCGAGACCTGGTGCCCGCCGCTGGCCTGGCGGTCGGCAACGAAATCGCGCACCGGAATCAGCGGCGCCAAATTTGCCGTCGCCGTGGTCAACGACGGATGGGTGGGCGCGATCGAGCATCCGGTCAGGCCAGCAAGCAGCGCGGCCAGACCAACAAACATCAGCCTCACAGACAACTCCTCCATGCATCGCGGAATCTTGGGGCAGCCTGACCCCGCGTCACCCGCCCACACCCAGCAACACCAGCAACCCATCACGGCGAACACCAGCGCCGCCACGCGGCGCACCCAGACCAGCGGCACCCACTTCACGACCCGGTCGCCGAACAGTACCACCGGCACATTGGCCAGCATCATGCCCAGCGTGGTGCCGGCGGTGACCCAACCCAGCGAGTGGTACTTCGCGGCCAGCATCACGGTGGCGATCTGCGTCTTGTCGCCCATCTCGGCCAGGAAGAACGCCACCACGGTGATGCCGAACACGCCCCAGCGCTGGTGGGAGGAGGCGCTGGTGTCCTCGGCCTCGACGGGCACCAGCATCCATGCCGCCACGGCAAGGAACGACAGCCCCAGCCCCCAGCGCAGCCATTGCGGGTCGAGCAACTGTGTCAACCACGCACCCAGCGCCGCGGCACCGGCGTGGTTGGCCAGCGTGGCCACCAGGATGCCCAGGATGATGGGCAGCGGCTTGCGAAAGCGCGCCGCCAGCAGCAGCGCCAGCAGCTGCGTCTTGTCGCCCATCTCGCCGATGAAGACCACGCCCGTCGAAACACACAGCACTTCGAACATCAGGCGTTCGATCCAGGGTTCGGGCCGTGCCGGCGCCGCGTGTCAAGGCGCCACCGTGTAGTTCAACGCCAGCCGTCCGCCATCGACGTAGACGATCTCGCCGGTCATGTAGCTCGACGCGCTGCTGACCAGGAACGCGCACACGTCGGCCACTTCTTCCGGCGTTCCGAGCCGCTGCATCGGGGTGCGGCTCAGGATGCGCGCCTTCGCCTCGTCGCTGCCCAGCACCGCCTGGCGCGCCAGTTCGGTGGCGATGGTGCCCGGCGCGACGGCGTTGACGCGAATCCCGTGCCCGGCCAGCGCCAGCGCCATCACCCGCGTCAGCTGGTTCACACCGCCCTTGCTGGCGTTGTAGCTGGCGATGCCGGGAATGGCCATCACCGCGTTGACCGAGCTCATGTTGACGATGGCCCCGCCGCCGGTTGGGACCATCGCGCGCGCGACCGCCTGGCCGACCAGGAACGCGCCTTTCAGGTTGACGCCGATCACCGCGTCCCAGTCGGCCTCGGTGATGTCCAGAAAGTCGGCGGCCCTGAAGATGCCGGCGTTGTTGATCAGCGCGTCGACGCGCCCGAAGGTCTGCAGCGTCGCGGCCAGCGCCGCATCGACCGCGGATTTGTCGGCGACGTTGCAGTGCATGAAAGCGGCACGGTGACCACGCCCGCGCAGCGCAGACGCGAGCGCCTCGCCGGCCATGGAATCGATGTCCCACAAGGCCACCGACGCCCCGTCGCGGGCGAGCCGCTCGGCGCAGGCCGCGCCGATGCCCTGAGCCGCACCGGTGACCACGGCCACTTGCCCTTCGAGGTGAAACTGCACTGCGGTCATGCGGCGGTCCGGTCGAGCCAGATGCCCAGGCCCTGCGCATTGAGTTCGATGTCGAGCGCGAGCAGCGCCTCCACCTCGGCGCGCGCCAGGCGGCAGGCGTTGCGCTGGGCACCGGCCACGCAGATTTCCAGCAGACCTTTTTTTAGCGCAGCGTGCCGGTCCGCCTGCGCGCGAACCGATTCGCCCAGCGCCACGATCTGATCCAGTTGCAGCAGAAAGTCGGCACCGAGCCGTTGCACGTCGCCCACCGGCCCGTAGTGCGTGAGGTACATGCGCTCGGGCTCAAACGCCAGCAGGCGCCGCACCGATGCGCGCAGCGCCTCGGGATCGAACTGCACCGGCGTCGTGGTCGGCAGCAGCCAGGCGCCGCGTTCGGTGTCGAACTCGCGATACGACAGACCGAAGGTGTCGCCGGTGAAAAAGCCGCGGCTGCGCTCGTCCCAGATGCAATGGTGGTGGCGCGCGTGGCCGGGGGTGTCGATGAAGCTCAGGGCGCGCCCCGCCAGCGTCAGCAGCATGCCGTCGGTGGTCTGCAGCATGCGGTCGGCGGCGACGCCGATCACGTCGCCGTAGGAGCGCTCGCACTCGGCGTCGCCCTACACGGCGCGCGCGCCATCGGCCAGCCGCTGCGGGTCGATCAGGTGCGGCGCGCCGCGCGGGTGCACCACCAGCCGGGCGCCGGGCAGGTGCCGCATCAACAGGCCCGCGCCGCCGGCATGGTCCAGGTGCACATGGGTGGCGATGACGTAGTCCACCGCGTCGACCGGCAGGCCGGCCGCCGCCAGCGCGGCGAGCAGGCGCGGAACCGAATGGTTGGTACCGGTGTCGACAAAGGCGGCGCGCCCCGCCTCGACCACCAGGTAGGCGGCATCGAACATCGGACGCTGAAACCCGGTGTCGATGACGTGGATGCCATGCTCGATGACCTGGACAAACGGCGGTGGCGTGCGCATGGCGGGCAATCGGAGAATGATCCGGGCATTCTATGGACCATCCAGCCAGCGACCTCCCCACAGCGCGGCCCAAGGAGATGTGATGCAAGCGAGCTTGTTGAATCAACTGCGCACGGTCGCCGGCGTCGTGGTCGCCTTGATCGGCCCGGGCTGCGCCACCTACGGCCCGCCTTCGTTGACGGCGGGCGCCTCGGTGACCGACGCCACCCGCGCGCTCGGGGCGCCGACCGGCGACTACGCGCTGCCAGGCGGCGCCAGGCGGCTGGAGTTTGCGCGTGGTCCTTATGGCAAGCACACCTACATGCTCGACTTCGACGCCCAGGGCCGCTTAATCGGCTGGGCGCAGGTGCTGACCGAGGCGCGTTTCAATGCGGTGCTGAAAGGCACGCCCAAAGAAGATGTGCTGCTGGCGCTGGGCCGCCCGTCTGCGCAGTCCACGCTGAGCTGGCAGCGCCAGACGGTGTGGTCCTATCGTTTCGACACCCTGTTCTGCCGCTGGTTTCAGGTCGGCATCGACGCCGCCGGCCGCGTGGCCGACACCGGCTACTACCCCGACCCGGCGTGCGAGCCCAAGGACCATGCCGATCGAACCTGAGAGGCCCCGCAGGCCGACCCAGCGGTGAGTGGGGCGCGGCGGCTGAGCGCCGCGCCCCACACTCAAAGCCGCAGATCGAAGACCGCGCTCGCCACGACGGCGCCGTTGATGCGCAGGTCGACCGCGTGCCGGCCGGCGTGGTAGCGCCGCGTGGTGATGGGCCGCATCGAGTGGCGTTTGGTCAGCAGTCTCTCTTCATGCGCCGCCAGCGCCAGCACCCAGCCCTTGAACACCTTGGCCGAGGTCTCGCCGCTGGCCTTGACATGGTGCACCGCGTAGTCGATCACGAGCTTTTGCGCGCGCGCGGCGCTGGACCGCAAGCTCACCGACAGGCTCAGGTTATCGCCCACCGACACCCTCTCGGGCGACACCACCAGCGTGGCCTCGCCGCGCAGCCGCCGGCCCAGGCCCCAGGCGGTGAGGATGCGCGTGTCGCCTGCCTTGACCAGGGTGCGGCTGGCCTGCTTCAGCAGCGCCAGGCGCTGCGGCGACGCGCCGGGCAGGTGCTGCTCGACCCAGGCGGCGACCAGGGCCGGGTGGTCTTTGGCGATGTCGTTCAGGTGGTTGGCGACGCTGCGGCGAACGTAGTCGCTGGTGTCGTCTTGCAAGGCCCGCAGCAAGGGCAGCGTGGGGGAAGGGTCCTTGATCAGCGTCTTGAGCTGCATGCCCCACGGCAGGCGCGGGCGGCTGCCTTCGCTGACCAGGCGGCGCACGTGCGGGCTGGGGTCGTGAGCCCAGGCGGCCAGCGTGGCCCAGCACAACGGCGGGTGTTGGTTGATGAACGGGCGGATCGCCCATTCGGCCGTGAAGCGCTGCGTCAGCGCGTGCAAGGTGGCCAGCGCACGCTGCGGTGTTGCCATGCCGCGGCGCACGACGAACTCGCCCACCGGCCACAGCACCCAGCCCACCAGGCCATGCTCGCCAGCGGCCGACGCGATGCCCGACGCATGTGTGAGCGGCGGCGCCAGGCTCGCTTCGATCACTTCGGCGGCGCGCTCGAAGTCGGCCGGCAGCGTCGATTCGAGCGCGCTGGCGATGTGCATCGCGCGCGCCTTCATCTCCAGCGCGTGCAGGCCCGCCAAAGCCTGGCGCTCGAACGCCTTCGTGTCGAATTCGGGCCAGGCGCGCCGCAGGTGGCGCGCCGCGGCGCGCACCGTGGTCTCGTTCAGCAGGTTCTTGAACGGCTCGGCCACGGCCCGCGCTCAGCCTTCAAGCCGCCAGCAACTGGCGCAGCACGAACGGCAGGATGCCGCCATGTTTGTAGTAGTCGACCTCGATGGCGGTGTCGATGCGCAGGATCAGCGGCACCGATTGGCGCTCGCCGTTGGCGGAGGTGATCACCAGCGTGGCGTCCTGCTGCGGCTTGATCTCGCGGGCGAGTTGCACATCGAACAACTCGTCGCCGCGGATGCCCAGCGACTCCCATGAGTCACTGCCCTTGAACTGCAGCGGCAGCACGCCCATGCCGACCAGATTGCTGCGGTGGATGCGCTCGAAGCTGCGCGCGATCACCGCCTTGATGCCCAGCAGCTGGGTGCCCTTGGCGGCCCAGTCGCGGCTCGAGCCGGTGCCGTATTCCTCGCCGCCGAAGACGATGGTGGGCGTGCCCGCGGCCATGTACTTCATCGCGGCGTCGAAGATGAACATCTTGTCCCCGCCGGGCTGGAACAGCGTCACGCCGCCTTCTTCGCGCGAGCCGTCGGGGCCGGCCGGGATCATCAGGTTCTTGACACGCACGTTGGCGAAGGTGCCGCGCACCATCACGTCGTGGTTGCCGCGGCGCGAGCCGTAGGAGTTGAAGTCGGCTTTTTGCACGCCGTTGTCCTTCAGCCACGCGCCGGCGGGTGAGGCCTCCTTGATGGCGCCGGCCGGAGAAATGTGGTCGGTCGTGATCGAGTCGCCGAACAGCGCCATCGCGCGCGCGCCGGTGATGCCGGCGGCGGCCGCGCCGGGCGTCATCGTGAAGCCGTCAAAAAACGGCGGCCGGGCAATGTAGGTCGAGTCCGGCCAGTTGTAGACCTGGCCTTTCACGCCCTTGATGTTCTCCCACAGCTTGCCGGGTTTGGTTGCCACCTTGTCGTAGTTCTGCTTGAACGCCTTGCCGTTCATCGCGTACTTCATCAGCGCGTAGATTTCATCGCTGCTGGGCCAGATGTCGCCCAGGTACACGTCGCGCCCGCCCTTGCCCTTGCCGAGCGGCTCGGTCATCACGTCCTTGAGCATCGTGCCGGCAATCGCATACGCCACCACCAGCGGCGGGCTGCACAGGAAGTTGGCTTTCAGGTTCGGGTGGATGCGCGCCTCGAAGTTGCGGTTGCCCGACAGCACCGCCGCACACACCAGGTCGTTCTTGGTGATGGCCTCGTTGAACTCGGGCCGCAGGTCGCCGGCGTTGCCGATGCAGGTGGTGCAACCATAGGCCGCGACGTTGAAGCCGAGCTTTTCGAGGTAGGGCAGCAGGCCGGCCTTCTCAAGGTATTCGGTGACGATGCGCGAGCCGGGCGCCAGCGAGGTCTTGATGTGCGGCTGCACCTTCAAGCCCGCCTGCACGGCCTTCTTTGCCAGCAGGCCGGCGGCCAGCAGCACGCTCGGGTTGGAGGTGTTGGTGCACGAGGTGATGGCGGCGATCAGCACGTCGCCGTTGCCCAGCGACAGGTCGCCCACCTTCGGTTGCACCGACGCGGCCTCAGACTGCGCGGCTTCGAGCGTGGGGCGGTTGGCGGTCATCTCGACCACCTGGCGCGGCGCGCCGGGGGCGGCGGCGGGTATTGCGGCGGGTGTTGCGGCAGGGGTCTTGTCCGCCACGTCCTGCGCGCGCACCAGGTGGCGGGTGTGCAACAGCGCGGCCGGCTGGTTGAAGCCGTTCTCTGTCGGCGGCTTGCTGAACAACGAAGTGAACTGTGCCTTCACGCTGCCGAGTTCGATGCGGTCCTGCGGCCGCTTCGGGCCGGCCAGGCTGGGCGTGACGGTGCCGAGATCGAGCGTCACGACCTGCGAATAGTCGACCGCGCCGGCGCGCGGAGCGCCGAACAGGCCTTGCGCCTTGAAGTAGGCTTCGAAGGCTTCGATTTCGCTCTTGGTGCGGCCGGTGCCCTTGAAGTAGTCGATCGTCTTGTCGTCGACCGGGAAGAAGCCCATCGTCGCGCCGTACTCGGGCGCCATGTTGCCGATGGTGGCGCGGTCGGGCAGTGCCAGGCCGCTGGTGCCCTCGCCGAAGAACTCGACGAACTTGCCGACGACCTTTTCCTTGCGCAGGATTTCGGTCACGGTCAGCACCAGGTCGGTGGCGGTCACGCCTTCGCGCAGCCGGCCGGTGAATTCGAAGCCCACCACGTCGGGTGTCAAAAAGTACACCGGCTGGCCCAGCATGCCGGCCTCGGCTTCGATGCCGCCGACGCCCCAGCCGACCACGCCGATGCCGTTGATCATCGTCGTGTGGCTGTCGGTGCCGACCAGCGAGTCGGGGTAGTAGACCTTGGCCTTGGTCTTGTGCACCCCGCGCGCCAGGTATTCCAGGTTCACCTGGTGCACGATGCCGAAGCCGGGCGGCACCACGCCGAAGGTGTCGAAGGCCTGCATGCCCCACTTCATGAACTGGTAGCGCTCCTGGTTGCGCTGGAATTCCAGCTTCATGTTGAGGTCGAGCGCCTTCTTGCTGCCGTAGTGGTCGACCATGATCGAGTGGTCGACCACCAGGTCCACCGGCACCAGCGGCTCGATCGTCTTCGGGTCCTTGCCCATGGCCGCGGCCACGTTGCGCATGGCGGCCAGGTCGGCCAGCAGCGGCACGCCGGTGAAGTCTTGCAGCACCACGCGGGCGACGACGAACGGGATCTCGTCGCTGCGCTCGGCACGCGGCTTCCAGTTGGCCAGTTGCGCCACATGTTCGGGCGTCACCTTCTTGCCGTCGCAGTTGCGCAGCACCGACTCCAGCACGATGCGGATCGACACCGGCAGCCGGTTCACGTTCGGGTAGGTCTTGGCCAGCTCCGGCAAGGAGTAGAAGCTGCCCTCCTTTCCGGCTGCGGTCTTGAACGTTTTCAGGGTCTTGGCAAACACGTGGGTGGGGGTTGTTTTCAGCATGGTGGCTACCTTCCGGAGTGACGGGCGCTAAATGGTGTGGGCATTGTGTCAGCCCCTGACCACAGGTGCCGCAGGCGCCGCAGGCAGCAGCGTTTCGATCTCCTGGAGCACGCGGTCGAGCTCGGCGCGGGTGCGTGCCAACCCGGCTTGGGCGTCCGGCGCGGAACGGGCCGCCAGCGCCGCATGCAGCGAGGCTGCCAAGCCGTGCAGATGGTGCGCACCGATGGTGCCGGCCAGGCCCTTGAGGTCATGCGTGCGGCGCAGTGCATCGTCCCAGCGGGCGCCGCCCAGCGCGTTTTCGGTGTCGGTGGCGAATGAGTGCTCAGCCTCTCGAAAGCCGCGCAGCACGCGTTGATAGAGGTCGACCTTGCCGAGGCAGCGATTCAGCCCGTCGGCGGTGTCGATGGCCACACCCGCGGCCATGGCCGCGGGCGAGGGGCCGGCCGCCGGCGCCACCGCGACGGTGGGCGCCACCCGGGTGTCGATCCACTCGGCCAGGGTTCGCATCATCAAGCCGACGTCGATCGGCTTGGTGATGTGGGCATTCATGCCGCTGGCCCGCGCGCGCTCCCGGTCTTCGGCGAGCGCGCTGGCGGTCATCGCGATCACCGGCAGATGTTGCCATTCGGGCCGGGCGCGCAGCAGCCGGGTCGCGGTGTAGCCATCCATCACCGGCATCTGGCAGTCCATCAACACCGCGTCGAACGGGGCGCAGCGTTCCAGCGCGCTGAGCGCCTGTTCGCCGTTTTCGGCCAGCTGCACCGTCATGCCGGCGCGGCGCAGCAGTTCGCTGGCCAGCTCCTGATTCAGCGGATGGTCTTCCACCAGCAGGATGCGCGCGCCGCTGAGCCGCTCACGCAGGTTCGGCGCCAGCGGCATTCGCTGACGCGCGCGCATCGCGGCGGGCGCGCTCGATGGCGCTTGCGCGGCAACCGCCTTCAGCAGGCCGTCGTGCAGGCTCGACGGGGTCACCGGCTTTTGCAGGACGCCCGCCAGCGGCAGGCCGGTGCTGGCGCGCAGCGCGTCGTCGCGCGCGAACGCGGTGACCAGCAGGATGCACGGATGCACCTCGGGCTGCTGCTGCAGAATCCGGCGCGCGCACGCGACGCCGTCCATGCCGGGCATTTTCCAGTCGAGCAGGATCCAGGTGAACGCGCTCGGGCTGGCGGCAATCAATTCAAGCGCCTGGAGCCCGCTGCCGGCGCGCGCCACGTCCACGCCAAACGCCTGGAGCATGCCGCCCAGCACGTCCAGCGCCGCGCTGTTGTCGTCGACCAGCAAGGCGCGCTTGCCGCGCAGTTCGGCGCCGGCCCCGGCCCGCTCCGGCCCGGCGGCGCCACGCCCGAAGCGGGCACTGAAGTGAAACGTCGATCCGTGGCCGGGCTCGCTGTCCAGCCACATCCGGCCCCCCATGCGTTCGACCAGTTGCCGGCAAATGACCAGTCCCAGGCCGGTGCCGCCAAAACGCCGTGTGGTCGAACTGTCGGCTTGCATGAAGGGTTGGAACAGGCGCGCCTGCTCGTGCGGGTGAATCCCGACACCGGTGTCGCTCACCCAGGCGTGCAGCTCGATGCCGTCGCTGTGCTCGGCCGTGACTTCCATGCCGACCGTGACCTCGCCGCGGTCGGTGAACTTGATGGCGTTGCTGCCCAGGTTGACCAGCACCTGGCGCAGCCGTGTCGGGTCGCCGACCCACTGGCGCGGCAGGTCGGGCGACGCATCGAACAGCAACTCCAGGCCTTTTTCGTCGGCCTTCAGCCCCAGAACGTCGGCCATGTCGTTGATCACGTCATCGACGCCGAACGTGATGCGCTCCAGTTCCAGCTGGCCCGCTTCGATCTTGGAAACGTCGAGGATGTCGTTCAGGATCTGAAGCAGGTTTTGGGCCGAGGCGTTGGCCTTTTCGATGTAGTCGCGCTGGCGCGGCGGCAGGCCGTCGTCGAGCGCCAGGTGGGTCATGCCGATGATGGCGTTCATCGGCGTGCGCAACTCGTGTGACATGTTGGCGAGGAAGCTCGACTTGGTCTGGCTGGCCGCTTCGGCCGCGTCGCGCGCCTGCCGCAGAGCGGCCTGCGCCTGCTTGCGCAGCGTGACGTCCTGGATCACCGCGCAGAACTGGGGTTCACCGTCCCACTGCAGTGCGATCACGCTGACGGCGGTGTCGACCGGCGTGCCGTCGAGCCGGCGGAAGCGCCATTCGCAGTTCTGCACGCGCTCGCGGCTTTCCGTGTGCAGCCGCATCAGGGCCAGCGCGCTGGCGCGGCTGGTCTGGCCATCGGCCTGCACGTCGGGGGAGAGCGGCGCAAACCACGGCACGCGGCCGAGCAGCGCCTGCGCATCGCTGGCGCCGAACAGCCTGAGCGTGGCGGGGTTGCACTGCTGGATGCCTTGCGTCGCGTTGAAGAACAGGTAGCCGTTCAGCCCATGCTCGAACACAGCGGCAAAGCGGGCCTGGGCCTCGTGCTGCGCGGTGACGTCGAGCCAGTAGCCGTTGTAGGTGATGTTGCCCTGCTCGTCGGCGTGCGGCGTGCTGTGCGCCAGCACCCAGGCCGCGCGCGAACCGCTTTTCAGCTCGAACTCGTGCGGTTCGGTCGGCGGCACGGAGGTGCCGTTGCCGGCCAGCCGCCAGGGCAGCAGCGGGTCTTTCTCGAGCGTCTTTTCGTCCACACCGAACAGCCTGCGGACACCCTGGCCGAGGAACGTGAAGCGCGACGGCCCGCGCACCGGATGAAAGTAGCGAAACACCGTGAGCGGCAAGGCCTGCGCCATGTCGAGCAGTTCGCGCCGCGACCGCATGGCCGCATCCAGGCGCTGGGCGCGCCACCACCACAGCCACAGCAGGCCGCAGCCCAGCAGCCACGCGGCCGCGGCCACGCCCCAGGTGCTGGCACGAATGTCGGCTTCTTCGCCGAGCGGGCCCAGCACCCAGACCGTGAATGGGAGCGAACCCAATGGCGCCGACAGCGTCAGGTGGCGATCGCCGTTCACCTCGGTCACATCGAGCTGGCGCTGGCCGATCCGCATGGAAGACGCGCGCCAGGGCAGCACCTCGGGCGTGCGCTGATAGACCGCCTGCCACATCGACTCGGTGCGCTCGGGCGCCGTGGGCAGGCGCTGCAGCAGCAATCCGGCGCGGTTGCTGAGCATGACCACGCCGTTGGCGTCGGACACCATCAGCAGCTTGTTGTCGGCGGCGCCGAGCAGCCGGTTCAGCGTCTCGGCATCCTGCTTGACCACCGCCACGCCGATCAGCTTGCCATTGCGCTCGACCCGGTGCGAGAAGTACAGGCCGGGGACCTTGGTGACGCGGCCGGTCAGGAACTGCATGGCCGAACCGCGCGCCATCGCCGACGTGAAGTAGTCGCGGTCGCGCAGGCTGATCGAGGCCCGGTCGGGCGGCGGGCGGCGCGGGCCATTGCTGGCCACCAGATCGCCTTCGGGGTCGATCAGGCCCACCAGCGGCACGCCGAAGTCCTCTTCGATGCGGTCCAGCATCTCGCTCATGCCGAGTGACGCGGGCTCGCCGAGGTAGGCGCCGAAGCGCCGCAACGCTTCGGGCTCGCTCAGTTCGTCCAGCTGCGGCTTGGCCGCGCTGTCCAGAAACCGCGGCACCGAGGGTCGGTTCGCCAGGTTGCGCGGCAGCGCCGCCAACTGACGCAGGCTCAGCGACAAGGTGTCGTTGACGGCCCGCAGCCGCACGCCGGCGGTGACGTATTCATGTTCCCGGTAGCTGTTCAATCGCCACTGCATCAACGTGGCGGCAAGTGCTGCCAGCACGCAGGTCCAGACCACGGCGCCCAGCCAGAGCGTCAGCGGGCGGTTTCGCTGGCCGTGAGGAACGCAGACCTGAGGCTTCATCGGTGTCACACCCCGCGACTGCGGCGCCGCCCCGATTGGCGTGTCGCAGCCGCATCAGGCCTGCGCGTGCTCGGGCAGGTAGCGCACCGACAGCACGCCGGCGATGGACCGGATGGCGTCGAGCACCCGGCTGTCGATCGGACTGTCCACGTCGACCAGCGTGTAGGCCATGTCGCCGCGCGATTTGTTGACCATGTTGTGGATGTTCAGCCCGGCGTTGGCCATGGCGGTGGAAATTTGCCCCAGCATGTTGGGCACGTTGGCATTCGCAATGGCGACGCGGAAGCTCGATTCGCGCGCCATGCTCACGGCGGGGAAGTTCACCGCGTTCGCCACGTTGCCGTGCTCCAGGTAGTCGCGCAACTGGTCGGCCACCATGATGGCGCAGTTCTCTTCGGCCTCGCGGGTGGAGGCGCCCAGGTGCGGCAGCGCGATCACGCGTTCGTGGTGGTTCAGCGCGGGGCTGGGGAAATCGCACACGTAGCTGGCCAGCCGCCCGGCCACCAGCGCGGCGAGCACGGCGGGCTCGTTGACGATGCCCTCGCGCGAGAAGTTCATCAGCACCGCGCCGGCCTTCATGTGGCCGAGGTTGGCGACGTTGACGAGGTCGCGGGTGGCCTCGATCAGCGGCACATGCAGCGTGACGAAGTCAGCCGCCTTGAGCACGTCGGCTACGCTGGCGGCTTTGCGGACCTGCGCCGGCAGGCTCCACGCCGCGTCTACGGTGATGTGCGGGTCGAAGCCCAGCACGTCCATGCCGAGCTTGATGGCGGCATCGGCCACCAGGCAGCCGATTTTTCCCAGGCCGACGATGCCCAGCGTGTGGCCCGCCAGCTCGAACCCGGCGAATGCCTTCTTGCCGTCTTCAACCGCCTTGTCCATGTCGGGCAGGCCGGGGTCGAGCGCGGCGACGAAGCGCAGCGCCGGCGCTATGTTGCGCGCGGCCAGCAGCATGCCGGCCAGCACCAGTTCCTTCACCGCATTCGCATTCGCGCCGGGGGCGTTGAAGACCGGCACGCCGCGCGCGCTCATCGCATCGACCGGGATGTTGTTGGTGCCCGCACCGGCGCGGCCGATGGCGCGCACGCTGGCCGGGATGTCCATGGCGTGCATGTCGGCCGAGCGCACCAGCACCGCGACCGGTTGCGCCACGTTCTTGCCGATCGTGTAGCGCTCCGCCGGCAGGCGCTTGAGGCCGCCGGCTGAAATCGGGTTCAGCACCAGCACCTCGAAGCGGCCGGCGGCCAGGCCGTTACGCATGGCTGGCCTCGAATTCCTTCATGTAGGCCACCAGCGCCTGCACGCCCTCGATCGGCATCGCGTTGTAGATCGATGCGCGCATGCCGCCGACCGAGCGGTGGCCCTTCAACTGCACCATGCCGCGCGCCTGCGCGCCTTTCAAGAAGGCGTCGTCAAGCTTGTCGTCATGCAGCTTGAAGGGCACGTTCATCAGCGAGCGGTCCTCGCGCACCACCGGGTTGGCGTAGAACCCGGTGGCGTCCAGGCAGTCGTACAGGATCGCGGCCTTGCGCCGGTTGTGCTGTTCCATCGCCACGAGGCCTCCGCGCGACTTGATCCAGTTGAACACCAGGCCGGCGATGTAGATCGAGTAGGTGGCCGGGGTGTTGAACATCGAGTCGTTGTCGGCCTGCTGCTTGTAGTCGAACGCCGACGGCGTGATCGGCAGCGCCTGGCCGATCAGGTCGTCGCGCACGATGACGATGGTGGCGCCGGCCGGGCCGATGTTCTTTTGCGCGCCGCCGTAGATCAACCCATAGCGGCTCACGTCGACCGGCCGCGACATGATGCTGGACGACATGTCGGCCACCAGCGGCACGGCGCCGGTGTCGGGCGTCCAGTGGTACTCGACCCCGCCGATGGTCTCGTTCGAGCAGATGTGCACGTAGGCGGCGTTCGGGTCGAGCTTCCAATCTTTCTGCTTGGGCACGCTGGTGAAGTTGCCGGCTTCGGCGCTCGCCGCCACGTTGACGGAGCAATATTTCTTGGCTTCCTTGATCGACTTCTTGGACCATTCGCCGGTATTGATGTAGTCGGCGCTGGTGCGCCCGCGCAGCATGTTCATCGGCACGATGGCGTTCTCGCCGATGGCGCCGCCCTGAAGGAACAGCACCTTGTAGTTCGCCGGCACCTGCAACAGCTCTCGCAGCAGGCTCTCGGCCTCGGCGTGGACGGCGATGAACTCCTTGCCGCGGTGGCTCATTTCCATCACCGACATGCCCGAGCCATGCCAGTCGAGCATTTCGTCGGCCGCCGTGCGCAGCACCGACTCGGGCAGCGCGGCCGGGCCGGCGCTGAAGTTGAAAACACGTGTCATGAAACGTCTCCGCTGAAAATGAGGGGTGCGCTGCGCCGGGTGAGCCACCGGGGTGCCAGCTTAGCCGATGCGCGGCCCGCAGCGCGCCGCTTCGGGTATCTTGCGCGCATGAACGATTTCAGCTTTTTCTGGCACGACTACGAAACCTTCGGCCGCGTGCCGCGGCGTGACCGGCCGGCGCAGTTCGCCGGTGTGCGCACCGATGCCGAGCTGAACGAGGTCGATGCCCCGGTGATGCACTATTGCCAGCCGGCACCCGACTTCCTGCCCGACCCCGAGGCCTGCCTGCTCACCGGCATCCTGCCGCAGACCTGCCTGGCGCAGGGCGTGCCGGAGCACGCTTTCGCCGCGCTGGTGGAGCAGCAACTGGCCCGGCCGGGCACGGTGGGCGTGGGCTACAACTCGATCCGCTTCGACGACGAAGTGACGCGCCACCTGTTCTGGCGCTGCCTGATCGACCCTTATGCGCGCGAGTGGCAGAACGAGTGCGGCCGCTGGGACTTGCTCGACGTCGTGCGCTGCGCCTGGGCGCTGCGACCTGAAGGCATCGAGTGGCCAAGGCACGACGATGGCCGCCCGTCGTTCAAGCTGGAACATCTGACCCGGGCCAATGGGTTGGCGCATGAAGCGGCGCACGACGCGTTGTCGGACGTGCGCGCCACCATTGCGCTGGCCAAGCTGGTCAAGTCGCGCCAACCCAGGCTGTGGGACTTCTGCCTGCGGCTGCGCAAGAAGGACGAAGTGGTGAAGGAGATGGCGCTCGCGCAAGCCCAGGGCCTGCCGTTCCTGCACATCAGCGGCATGTACGCGGTGGAGCAGGGTTGCACCGCCATCGTGTGGCCGCTCAGCCCGCACCCGACCAACAAGAACGAGGTCATCGTCTGGGACCTGTCGCACGACCCGTCGGAGCTGTTCACGCTGGGCGTCGACGCGATTCGGCGGCGCCTGTTCAGCAAGGCCGACGCGCTGCCCGAGGGCCAGACGCGCCTGCCCATCAAGACGATCCACATCAACAAGTCACCGGTGGTGATCGGCAAGCTCAAGACACTGAGCCCGGCCATGGCTGCGAAGTGGGGGCTGGACCTGGATCGCGCGCTCCGGCATGCCGAACTCGCCGCGCGCCATGGCGCCACCCTGTCGGGCCTGTGGCCGGCGGTGTTCGAACGCCCCGCGCCGGAGCAGGCCCCCGACGTGGACGAAGACCTGTACGGCGGCTTCGTCGGCAACGAGGACCGGCGCACATTGCAGCGCCTGCGCAGCCTCGGCGCGGAGCCGTTGGCGGGCAAGCGCCCCGCGTTCGCCGACCCGCGGCTGGATGAATTGCTGTTTCGCTACCGCGCGCGCAACTTTCCCGCCACGCTGAGCGGGCCCGAGCGGGCCCAGTGGGAACAACACCGCGTGCACCGCTTGCACGAAGGCGCCGGTGGCGGCCAGACGCTGGCGGCCTATTTCGAGCAGATCGATCAACTCGGCGAAACGGCCGACGAGCGCGGGCAGGAGATCCTGGGAGCGCTGGTGGACTACGCGACCGAGATTGTGCCGGACCACGACTGATCGGAGCCCCGCCTTCAGCGCAGCAAACGAGGCGCAATAATCAGCGTTGTGGTGCGATGGCAGTCTTGCATGGTGCAAGAGGCGCCAAACAAGAACAAAGCGGAGACAAGCATGGATCAAGTCAAACAGGGCACGGACGCCCTGTTCATTTTGTTGGGCGCCATCATGGTGCTGGCGATGCACGCCGGTTTTGCATTCCTCGAACTCGGCACGGTGCGCAAGAAGAACCAGGTCAATGCGCTCGTCAAGATCATGGTCGACTTTTCGGTCTCGACGATCGCGTACTTCTTCATCGGCTTCACCGTGGCCTATGGCGTCGGGTTCCTAACCGGCGCCGAGTCACTGGCGCAGAAAAACGGCTACGAGCTGGTCAAGTTCTTCTTCCTGCTGACCTTTGCGGCGGCTATTCCCGCCATCGTCTCGGGCGGCATCGCCGAGCGTGCGCGTTTCGGGCCGCAACTGGTGGCCACCGCCGTGCTCGTCGGGCTGGCGTATCCGCTGCTCGAAGGCGCCGTGTGGGGCGCCCGGTTCGGCGTGCAGGGCTGGATCAAGGACCTGACGGGTGCCGAGTTCCACGACTTCGCCGGCAGCGTGGTGGTGCACACCTTCGGAGGCTGGGTCGGCCTGGTCGCGGTGGTCTTGCTCGGCGCGCGCAGCAACCGCTACCGCAAGGACGGTGGCATCAGCGCGCACCCGCCGTCGAGCATTCCGTTCCTGGCGCTGGGCGCCTGGGTGCTGGCGGTCGGCTGGTTCGGCTTCAACGTGATGAGCGCGCAGACGATCGACAAGATCTCCGGCCTGGTGGCGGTCAATTCGCTGATGGCGATGGCCGGCGGCACGCTGGTGGCCACGCTGCTGGGCCGCAATGACCCGGGCTTCGTCCACAACGGCCCGCTGGCCGGGCTGGTGGCGGTGTGCGCGGGGTCCGATGTGATGCACCCGGCCGGCGCGCTGGTGGTGGGCGGTGTGGCGAGCGCGATCTTCGTCTCGATGTTCACGCTGACGCAGAACCGCTGGAAGATCGACGACGTGCTCGGTGTCTGGCCGCTGCACGGCCTGTGCGGCGCGTGGGGCGGCATCGCCTGCGGCATCTTCGGCGCGCAAGCACTCGGGGGCATGGGCGGCGTCAGCGTCGGCGCGCAACTCGTCGGCACGCTGATGGGCATCGGCTGGGCGCTGGTCGCCGGGCTGATGGTCTACGGCGGCATCAAGCTCGTGACACCGTTGCGGCTGACGCTGGAAGAGGAATTCGACGGCGCCGACCTGTCCATCCACCGCATCGGCGCCACGCCGGAGCGTGAGGCCAACTGGTGATGCGGCCGCCGGCCAGGTCAGCCGGTCCAGCGACTCAGGACTTGCCGGCCAGTGCGGCAGCGGCGCGCTGCTTTTCGTGAACACAACCGTCGACCACACGCTGGCCCACCTTCGTGTCCATCATCATGGACTTGTTGGCGATCTGAATCAGCAGCATGCCGCCCTTCACGTCTTCAAGGCGCAGCGCGCCGGTCGACGAGACGATGGGCTTCATCGTGGCCGTCTTGTTTTTGAACGTCACGTCGACGTATCCGGGTGTTTTCGGGTTCATGCCGACGTCGATGGACTGGTCCAGTTCACAGGCGTACTTGCCGAAGTAGGTGCGTTCCGCCGCATCGAGCTGAGTTTGGTCGGCGGCTGCCAGCGGTTGGTCAGCGGGCGCTGCGGCCTTGGCCTTTGATTTGGCCGGCGCATTGGCCGGTTTCTGGGCCGGTTTCTGGGCCGCCGGTTTGGCCGGGGTGGTCGCCTGGGCGCTGGCCTGCAGGTGAACCAGGCTGAGTGTCAACGCGGCGGCGAGCGCGAGATGGGAGATCTTGGTCATGGGGGGTACTCTCGGTAAAACACGGGGCCCGATTGTGAAGGGCCGCCCGGTTACAGATGCCGCCTCAAATGAAACAATCCGCAGCGCGGCGGAATTGCCGCACGCCCCGGGCCGATTCGTTGAAATCCAGGCGGATTACCCGGGCGTTGGAGGAAAGAAGTCCTGCTCGACCTCGGCGGGAAGCGGCGCGCCGGTGCGCCTGGCGCGTTCGAGCACGCGCCAAAAATAGCGGTAGCTGGCGCGGTCGTGCAGCGTGTCGCGCTGGCGCGTGGGCGCCCAGTCGGCAGCCTGGGCCGCGTGGATGATCTCGATGGCCTGGTCGACTTCGGCGGCGCTCGGCGCAAATGCCTCGACGATGGGTCGAATCTGGTTCGGGTGAATGCTCCACATGCGGGTGAAGCCCAGTTCACGGCAGGCTTTGCCGGCGGCGTCGGCAAGGGCGTGGCGGTCGGTGAACTCGGTCACCACGCTGTGCGACGGGGTCTTGCCAAAAGCATGGCAAGCGGCCGCGATCTCGAGTTTGGCCCGCAGCACCAGCGGGTGGCTGAACTGGCCGGCCGCGCTCATCGCGGACGCGGGGATGGCGCCGCGATGCGCCGAGACGAAGTCCATCAGGCCGAAGGAAATCGATTCGACCCGCGGGTGGGCCGCGATCTGCGCCACCTCGCGCAGCGCACCGTGGGTCTCGACCAGCACGTGCACGGGGATCGAGCGGGTGTGGCCATGCACATGCGTCAGGTGATCGACCACATCGCAGGCGAGCCGCACGTCGTCCGCGCCGAGCGGCTTGGGGATCATCAGGTAGGCCAGTCGGCCACCGGCGCGGCCGATCAGCGTGTCCAGGTCTTGCTCGAACGAGGGGTGGCCCACCGGGTGCACCCGTGCGCCGACGCGGCCGTGATGGTTCAGGCCGGACATCAGGATCTCGGCCACCAGCAGCGCGTGCTCGGACTCGCCGCCCATGGGCGCACCGTCTTCGCAATCGAGCGTCACATCGAACACCGGCCCGAGTTCGGCCTGCAGTGCCAGGCTCTTGCGCATGCGCGCCTCGACGCCGCAATAGTGGTCGCACACCGGCAGGGCGGGCAACAAATCCTCGGCCTCGAACAAGGCGTCGCGAGGGTGGATCCGGGTGCGGCTCATCAGGCAACCTCCGTGCTGCGCACTGCGCTATTCGCCTTGGGAGCGGCCCTGGCGTGCGCCAGCCACGGGTCGGCGCTCAGGCGCCGCCCCGCGAGCGGGCTCAGAGCAAGTGCTTCACGCCTTCTTGCTCTTCGAGCAATTCCTTCAGCGTCAGGTTGATCCGCTCCTGGCTGAAGGCGTCGATCGGCAGCCCTTCGACGAGCGTGTATTCGCCCGCGGCGGTCGTGACCGGGTAGCCGAACATCACGTCCTTGGGGATGCCGTAGTCGCCGTTCGACGCTATCCCCATCGTGACCCATTTGCCATGGCTGCCCAGCGCCCAGTCGCGCATGTGGTCGATCGCCGCGTTGGCGGCCGACGCGGCCGACGACAAGCCGCGCGCTTCGATGATCGCAGCACCGCGCGTGCCCACCGTGGGCAGGACGACGTCCTTGTTCCACGCATCGTCGTTGATCATGGACTTCACGTTCTGGCCGTCGATGGTCGCAAAGCGGTAGTCGGCATACATGGTGGGTGAGTGGTTGCCCCACACCGCGAGCTTCTCGATGCTCGACACCGGCTTGCCGGTCTTGGCGGCAATTTGCGATGCGGCGCGGTTGTGGTCCAGGCGCAGCATGGCGGTGAAATTCTTGCGCGCCAGGTCGGGCGCGCTTTTCATCGCGATGTAGGCATTGGTGTTGGCCGGGTTGCCCACCACCAGCACCCGCACATCGCGGCTGGCCACCGCGTTCAAGGCCTTGCCTTGCGAGGTGAAGATCTGCGCGTTGGCGGCCAGCAGGTCCTTGCGTTCCATGCCGGGGCCGCGCGGCCGGGCACCCACCAGCAGCGCGTAGTCGGTGTCCTTGAAGGCGGTCATCGCGTCGCCGTGCGCTTGCATGCCGGCCAGCAGCGGGAAAGCACAGTCGTCCAGTTCCATCATCACGCCCTTGAGTGCCTTTTGCGCCTTCTCGTCGGGAATCTCCAGCAATTGCAGGATGACGGGTTGGTCACGCCCCAGCATCTCGCCCGAGGCAATTCGGAACAACAAGGCGTAGCCGATCTGGCCGGCGGCGCCGGTCACGGCGACTCGAACGGGTTTTTTGCTCATGGCGGATCTCCGGGGGAAGGGGGTGAAAGGTTCGGGCGGGGTGACGCGTCGGGGGTGCCGCAAGGCGCCGCGAGGGCCCAAAGTGTAGGCCAATCGCAAGCCGGCCCGGGCTCGATCATGGGCTCGCCAACCGCGCCATTGGCACGCATTCATTGGTCTTATACAAGACATCAATCAGCCGTCATGGACGCGACGCGTGGGCTGTGCTGCAATGTGGAACATGTCTGCCAACCCCCCTTCATCCGCCTCCTGGATCTCGCCGCCGCGTGGGCCGGACGATGATGCGCCCTCGTTCAGCCCGCTGTACCAGCAGGTCAAGGCGTCGATGACGCGCGGTTTGCAAGCCGGCGAGTGGCGCCCCGGCGAGGCGATCCCCAGCGAAATGGAGTTGGCGGCGCGCTTCAAGGTGAGCCAGGGAACGGTGCGCAAGGCGGTCGATGAACTGGCGGCCGAGAACCTGTTGGTGCGCCGGCAGGGCAAGGGCACCTTCGTTGCAACGCATGCGGAAGAGAAGGTCCAGTTCCGCTTCCTGCGCCTCAAGCCCGACGATGGCGACCCGGGCCGCATGGACCGGCGGTTCATCGATTGCCGGCGCATGCGCGCGCCCGCCGACGTGGCCCGCGCGCTTGCGATGCAGCCTGGCGAGGCGGTGGTTCAGGTGCGCAGGCTGCTGTCGTTTCGCGGCAGCCCGGTGGTGCTGGACGACATCTGGCTGCCGGGCGCCTTGTTCAAGGGGCTCACCGCCGAGCGCCTGAGCGGCTATCGCGGCCCGATGTACGGCCTGTTCGAGGCCGAGTTCGGCGTGCGCATGATTCGCGCCGAAGAAAAAATCCGCGCGGTCGCCGCTGAGCCTTCAGCCGCCGAGCTGCTGGAGCTGCCCGTCGGCGCGCCGCTGCTGGGCGTGGAGCGGCTGTCGCTGACCTACGGCGACAGGCCGGTGGAATTGCGGCGCGGCCTTTACAACACGGCGACCCACCACTATCGCAATGAGCTGAACTGAGCCCTGCGCAAAATGCCCGGCTGGGAGTTCGGCGCGACTTTGCTGCAATGCAATAATCAGAACCACAATGGCGTCGGGTTTCTTGCCCGGTGTCACAACAAGGTACGGTATGCCTGAAGCCCTCAAACAGCGACCCGGAACCATGCGTCTGGTCGACGCGCTGCAGTACCGCCTTCCGCTGGCTGGCGTCGTGTCCATCCTGCACCGCGCCAGCGGGTTGTTGTTGTTCATGCTGATGCCGTTCATCGTGTGGATGTTCGACACCAGCCTCACGTCTGAAATCTCCTATGGCCAGTTCGTGTCCGTGTTCACCGCCGGAGCGGGCTGGTTTGCCGGCTGGTTTGTCAAACTGGTCGCGTTGGCGCTGATCTGGGCCTACCTGCACCATTTCATCGCCGGCGTGCGTCACCTGTGGATGGATGCCACGCACGCGGTGACCAAGGAATTCGGGCGCCGGTCGGCGGTTGTGACGCTGGTGATGAGCGGGCTGTTGACGCTGGTGCTCGGTTTCAAGCTGTTCTTCTGAGGTACGCGATTCATGGCTGACAACTTCGGATCCCGCCGCATCGTCGTCGGCGCCCACTACGGACTGCGCGACTGGCTCTCGCAGCGGGTGACGGCGGTGCTGATGGCGTTGTTCACGCTGGCCCTCATCGTCCAGGTGCTGTTCGGCGCCGAGATGGGCTACGACAAATGGGCCGGCATCTTCTCGCGCCAGTGGATGAAGGCGCTGACTTTCGTGGTCATCGTGTCGCTGCTGGTGCACGCGTGGGTGGGCATGCGCGACATCCTGATGGACTACGTGAAGCCGATGGTGTTGCGGCTGGCGCTGCAGGTGTTCGCCCTCGTCTGGCTGGCGGCTTGCGCCGGCTGGGCGATCCAGGTTCTGTGGAGGCTCTGATGCAAGCTGGATCAGCGGTGGGATCGTCGGTTGGATCGTCAGTCGTCAGGCGCAGGTTCGACGTGGTCATCGTCGGCGCCGGTGGTTCGGGCATGCGCGCGTCGCTGCAACTGGCGCGCGCCGGGCTCAATGTGGCGGTGCTGTCCAAGGTGTTCCCGACCCGCTCGCACACGGTGGCGGCGCAGGGCGGCATCGGCGCGTCGCTGGGCAACATGTCCGAGGACAACTGGCACTTCCATTTCTACGACACCATCAAGGGCTCCGATTGGCTGGGCGACCAGGACGCGATCGAGTTCATGTGCCGCGAGGCGCCCAAGGTGGTGTACGAACTCGAACACCTGGGCATGCCGTTCGACCGCAACCCCGACGGCACGATCTACCAGCGGCCGTTCGGCGGCCACACCGCCAACTACGGCGAGAAACCGGTGCAGCGCGCCTGCGCCGCGGCCGACCGCACCGGCCACGCGATGCTGCACACGCTGTACCAGCAAAACGTCAAGGCGCGCACCAACTTCTTTGTCGAGTGGATGGCGCTGGACCTGATTCGTGACACCGACGGCGACGTGGTCGGCGTGACCGCGATGGAAATGGAAACCGGCGAGCTGCAAATCCTCGAAGCCAAGACGGTGCTGCTGGCCACCGGCGGTGCGGGCCGCATCTTCGCGGCGTCGACCAACGCCTTCATCAACACCGGCGACGGCCTGGGCATGGCCGCACGCGCGGGCATTCCGCTCGAAGACATGGAGTTCTGGCAGTTCCACCCCACGGCGGTGGCTGGCGCGGGGGTGTTGCTGACCGAAGGCTGCCGCGGCGAAGGGGCGATTCTTCGCAACAGCAATGGCGAACGCTTCATGGAGCGCTACGCCCCCACGTTGAAAGACCTGGCGCCGCGCGACTTCGTGTCGCGCTGCATGGACCAGGAGATCAAGGAAGGGCGTGGCTGCGGCCCGGACAAGGACTATGTGGTGCTCGACATGACGCACCTGGGCGCCGACACCATCATGAAGCGCCTGCCCAGCGTGTTCGAGATCGGCCACAACTTTGCCAATGTCGATGTGACCAAGGAGCCGATTCCGGTGGTGCCGACAATCCACTACCAGATGGGCGGCATCCCGACCAACATCCACGGCCAGGTTGTGGTCCCCAAAGACGGCGTCCCGAATGCGGTGGTGGGCGGGCTGTATGCGGTCGGTGAATGTTCTTGCGTCAGCGTGCACGGCGCAAACCGGCTCGGCACCAATTCGCTGCTCGACCTGCTGGTGTTCGGCCGCGCGGCCGGCAACCACATCGTCGACTCGGGGCTCAAGAACCGGAGCCACAAACCCTTGCCTGCGGATGCTGCGGACGCCACGTTGGCGCGGCTGGCCCGGCTCGATGGCAGCAGCGGCGGCGAGTATGCGCAGGACGTGGCGAATGACATCCGCGCGGCGATGCAGTGGCACGCCAGTGTGTTCCGCACCCAGGCCTCGATGGATGAGGGCGTGAGCAAGATCGCCGCGCTGGCCGAACGTGTCAAGGGCATCCACCTGGCCGACAAGTCCAAGGTGTTCAACACCGCGCGGGTCGAGGCGCTGGAGGTCGAGAACCTGATCGAGGCCGCGCGGGCGACGATGGTGTCGGCCGCGGCGCGGCACGAGAGCCGCGGCGCGCACACCGTCAACGACTATCCCGATTCGCCCGAGCATCCGAACGGGCGCAATGACGAGGAGTGGCTGAAACACACACTGTGGTACTCGGCCGGTGACCGGCTCGACTACAAGCCGGTCAACCTCCAGCCGATCACGGCCGAGTCGATCCCACCCAAGGTTCGCACCTTCTGACCGAAGATTCGAAGTACCACCATGACCCAACGCGTTTTCCAGATCTACCGCTACGACCCCGACTCGGACGCGAGGCCGCGCATGCAGACGCTGGAGGTCGAACTCGATGGCAGCGAGCGCATGCTGCTCGACGCGCTGGGCAAGCTCAAGGCGGTCGATCCAACGCTCAGTTTTCGGCGCTCGTGCCGCGAAGGCGTCTGCGGTTCGGATGCGATGAACATCAACGGCAAGAATGGCCTGGCGTGCCTGACCAACATGCTCACGCTGAAAGACCCGATCGTGCTCAAGCCGCTGCCCGGGCTGCCGGTGATCCGCGACCTGGTCGTGGACATGACGCAGTTCTTCAAGCAGTACCACTCGATCAAGCCCTACCTCGTCAACGACGAGATGCCGCCCGAGAAGGAGCGGAAGCAGTCGCCCGAGGAACGCGACGAACTGAACGGCCTGTACGAGTGCATTCTGTGCGCGAGTTGCTCCACCGCGTGCCCGAGCTTCTGGTGGAACCCCGACAAGTTCGTCGGCCCGGCGGGCCTGCTGCAGGCCTACCGTTTCATTGCCGACAGCCGCGATCACGACACCGCCGGTCGGCTGGACAATCTGGAAGATCCTTATCGCCTGTTCCGCTGCCACACCATCATGAACTGCGTCGACGTGTGCCCGAAGGGCCTGAACCCGACCAAGGCGATCGGCAAGATCAAGGAACTGATGGTGCGGCGGGCCGTGTGAGACCGGGATGCAGACATTGATCGATGCCCGGTCGTTGAGCAAGCTGAAATGGCGTTGCCGCCGCGGCCTGCTGGAGAACGACTTGTTCATCGAACGCTTTTTTGCGCGGCATGAGAAAACCCTCACGAACCATCACGCCGAAGGCTTGCGCGCGCTGATGGATCTGGGTGACAACGACTTGCTGGATCTGCTGCTGGCCCGCACCGAGCCCGATGCGTTGCTGGATCGGGCCGACGTGCGCGAGGTGCTGCAACTGATGCGAACGGCGCCGCTGGACAAAGCCCACTTCCGAGATTTCGACCACTCCAAGGAACGAGCATGACCCCGTCCGATGTGAAAGCCACCCTGACGTTTTCCGATGGCAGCCCGAGCATGGAGTTGCCGATCTACAAGGGCACGGTGGGCCCCGAGGTGATCGACATTCGCAAGCTCTATGCGCAGACCGGCAAATTCACCTACGACCCGGGCTTCTTGTCGACGGCGGCGTGCAACTCGACCATCACCTACATCGACGGCGACAAGGGCGAGCTGCTGTACCGCGGCTACCCGATCGAGCAACTGGCGACGAACTGCGACTACCTTGAAACCTGCTACCTGCTGCTCAAGGGCGAGTTGCCCAATGCGGGGCAGAAAACCCAGTTCACAAAGCTGGTGACCAACCACACGATGGTCAACGAGCAGATGCAGTTTTTCTTGCGCGGTTTCCGCCGCGACGCGCATCCGATGGCCATCATGACCGGGCTGGTGGGCGCGCTGTCGGCCTTCTATCACGACAGCACCGACATTCACAACGCCCAGCATCGCGACATCTCCGCGATCCGCCTGATCGCCAAGATGCCCACGCTGGTGGCCATGGCCTACAAGTACACCGTCGGCCAGCCCTACATCTATCCGAAAAACGACCTCTCGTATGCCAGCAACTTCATGCGCATGATGTTCGCCACGCCGTGCGAGGAGTACGTGCCCAACGACGTGCTGGTGCGCGCGATGGATCGCATCTTCATCCTGCATGCCGATCACGAGCAGAACGCCTCCACCTCCACCGTGCGCTTGTGCGGCTCGTCCGGCACCAACCCATTTGCGGCCATCGCAGCCGGGGTGGCCTGCCTGTGGGGCCCGGCGCATGGTGGCGCGAACGAAGCGGCACTGAACATGCTGGAGGACGTCCAGAAGATGGGCGGCGTCGAACGCATCGGCGAATTCATCAGGCAGGTCAAGGACAAGAACTCCAACGTCAAGCTGATGGGCTTCGGCCACCGCGTGTACAAGAATTACGACCCGCGCGCCAAGCTGATGCGCGAGACCTGCCACGAGGTGCTCGACGCGCTGGGCCTGCACAACGACCCGATCCTGAAGCTGGCGATGGCGCTCGAGAAGATCGCGCTCGAAGACGAGTATTTCGTCTCGCGCAAGCTGTACCCGAATGTCGACTTCTACTCCGGCATCGTGCAGCGCGCCATCGGCATTCCGGTGAGTCTGTTCACGGCGATCTTCGCGCTCGCGCGCACGGTGGGCTGGATCGCGCAGCTCAACGAGATGATCGGTGACCCGGAATACAAGATCGGCCGCCCGCGCCAGCTGTTCAACGGCGCGATCGCACGCGACGTCAAGCCCTTGGCGCTGCGCGGCTGATCGACCCGAAGACAGGATTTCCCATGACCCCGGCTCGAACGCTTTACGACAAGCTCTGGGACGAGCACGTCGTCCACACCGAAGAAGACGGCACCACCGTGCTCTACATCGACCGCCATCTGGTGCACGAGGTGACCAGCCCACAGGCGTTCGAGGGGCTCGACCTGGCCGGGCGAAAGGTCTGGCGCTTGTCGGCCAACCTCGCGGTGAGCGACCACAACGTGCCCACCACCGACCGTTCGCAGGGCATCGCCGATCCCATCTCCAGGCTGCAGGTCGACACGCTCGATGCCAACTGCGACCGCCATGGCCTGACGCAATTCAAGATGAACGACCTGCGCCAGGGCATCGTGCACGTCATCGGCCCCGAGCAAGGCGCCACCTTGCCGGGCATGACGGTGGTGTGTGGCGATTCACACACGTCGACGCACGGTGCATTCGGCGCGCTGGCGCATGGCATCGGCACCAGCGAGGTCGAGCATGTGCTGGCAACCCAAACGCTGCTCGCCCGAAAAGCGAAGAACATGCTGGTTCGGGTCGAAGGGGCGCTCGCGCGGGGTTGCGGCGCCAAGGACCTGGTGCTGGCCGTCATCGGCAGGATCGGCACCGCCGGCGGCACCGGGTTCACGATTGAGTTTGCCGGCGCCGCGGTTCGTGCGCTCAGCATGGAAGGGCGCATGACGGTGTGCAACATGGCCATCGAAGCCGGAGCGCGCGCCGGCCTGATCGGTGTGGACGAAACCACCATCGCCTACGTGAAGGGCCGGCCCTTCACGCCCACCGGCCTGGAGTGGGAGCAGGCGGTGACCTATTGGCGCACGCTGCATTCGGACCCTGGCGCGCACTGGGACGCCACCATCGAGGTCGGTGCGGCGCAGATCCGACCGCAGGTGACCTGGGGCACGTCGCCCGAGATGGTGCTGTCGATCGACGACCGCGTGCCCGACCCCGAACGCGAGAAGGACGCCAACAAACGAAGTGCGATGGAGCGCGCGTTGCACTACATGGCGCTGGCGCCGAACAAGCCGATCGCCGACATCATGATCGACAAGGTCTTCATCGGCTCGTGCACCAACTCGCGCATCGAAGACCTGCGCGAGGCGGCTGCGGTGGTGCAGCGCATGGGGCGCAGAGTCGCCGCCAACGTCAAGCTGGCGATGGTCGTGCCGGGATCGGGCCTGGTCAAGCAGCAGGCCGAGCGCGAGGGGCTCGACGCGGTGTTCAAGGCGGCCGGGTTCGAGTGGCGTGAGCCGGGCTGTTCGATGTGCCTGGCGATGAACGCCGACCGGCTGGAGCCGGGTGAACGGTGTGCCTCGACCTCGAATCGCAACTTCGAGGGGCGCCAGGGTGCCGGCGGGCGGACCCACCTGGTCAGCCCGGCCATGGCGGCAGCGGCGGCCATCGAGGGCCACTTTGTCGACGTGCGGCGACTGGGTTGAACCCGCCCGCATCCGCATCGACTTTTGATCCCACCGAAGAAAGCGCAAGACATGCAGCCATTTCGAATTCACACCGGGCGGGTGGCCCCGATGGACCGTGAGAACGTCGACACCGACGCAATCATCCCCAAGCAGTTCCTGAAGTCGATCAAGAAGTCGGGCTTCGGCCAGAATCTGTTCGATCAATGGCGCTACCTCGATGCGGGATTCCCGGGGCAGGACCCGGCCTCGCGCCAGCCCAATCCGGACTTCGTGTTGAACCAGCCCCGCTACAAGGGCGCCTCGGTGCTGCTGGCGCGCAAGAATTTTGGTTGCGGTTCGTCGCGCGAGCACGCGCCCTGGGCGATCGAACAGTACGGATTCCGGGCCTTGATCGCACCGAGCTACGCCGACATCTTCTACAACAACTGCTTCAAGAACGGACTGCTGCCGATTCAGCTTGCGGAGCACGAAGTCGCGAAGCTGTTCGATGAGGTGTTCGCGTTTGTGGGTCATGGCCTCACGATCGACCTGGAACGGCAGGTGGTGAGCAAACCCGATGGCACGGAACTGCATTTCGACGTGGAACCGTTCCGCAAGTTTTGCCTGCTGGGAGGCTTCGACGACATCGGCCTGACCTTGCGCCATGCCGACAAGATTCGCGCCTTCGAAGCCGAGCGGCTGTTGAAGAAGCCTTGGTTGGCGCACCGGATCTGAGATCGAACAATACAGGGGCTGATTCGTGAAGATCGCAATCCTGCCGGGTGATGGCATCGGCACCGAAATCGTGGCCCAGGCGGTCCGGGTTCTTGAGGTTCTTGACTTGAACTTCGAGACCGAGCATGGCTTGGTGGGTGGCGCCGCCTACGAAGCCCACGGGCACCCGCTGCCCGATGCCACACTGAAGCTTGCAAAGGCAGCCGACGCGGTGCTGTTCGGGGCGGTGGGAGACTGGAAGTACGATCAACTCGAGCGCGCCTTGCGCCCCGAGCAGGCCATCCTGGGTTTGCGCAAGCACCTGGGGCTGTTCGCCAACTTTCGCCCCGCCATCTGCTACGAGCAACTGACCCATGCGTCCAGCCTGAAGCCTGAATTGGTGGCCGGGCTGGACATCCTGATCATTCGAGAGTTGACCGGCGACATCTACTTCGGCCAGCCCAGGGGCCGGCGCAAGTCGCCGGATGGCGGATTCGCCGGTGCCGAAGAGGCGTTCGACACCATGCGCTATGCCCGCCCCGAGATCGAGCGCATCGCGCACGTCGCATTCCAGGCGGCGCGCAAGCGCAGCAAACGGCTCACCAGTGTCGACAAGGCCAACGTGCTGGAGACCTTCCAGTTCTGGAAGGACGTGGTCACCGAAGTGCATGCCCAGTACCCCGACGTGGCGCTCGACCACATGTACGTCGACAACGCTGCAATGCAATTGGTCAAGGCGCCGAAGCGGTTTGATGTGGTCGTGACCGGCAACATGTTCGGCGACATCCTCTCTGACGAGGCGGCCATGCTGACCGGCTCGATCGGCATGCTGCCTTCCGCTTCGCTCGACGCGAACGGCAAGGGGCTGTACGAGCCCAGCCATGGCAGCGCGCCCGACATTGCTGGCAAAGACCTGGCCAATCCGCTGGCTACAATCCTGTCGGTTGCCATGATGCTGCGCTTCTCACTCCACCAGCCCGACGCTGCGGACCGAATCGAGTCTGCGGTTCAGCGCGTGCTCGGCTCGGGCCTGCGCACAGCCGACATCTGGTCGCCCGGCACCACGAAAGTGGGAACGCGCCAAATGGGTGACGCCGTGGTTGCCGCGGTGCTTGCCGTTGGCACCGGCAACACCACCAAGAAGATCATCACCAAGAGCTAGCAAAGCTCCGGTTCGTCTCGCCCAACCCTGGCGGATCGAGCCGGGGCAAAAGAGGTTTCAACAACTTTCTGAAAGGGCAACACGATGAGACTGACAGGATTGGTTGGATGGCGCGGAATGGTCGGCTCCGTGCTGATGGATCGCATGCAGGCGGAGCGCGACTTCGACCTGATCGAGCCGATGTTCTTCAGCACCAGCAATGCCGGTGGCGCGGCGCCGGCGATGGCAAAGAACGAGACGGTCCTGAAGGATGCGTTCGACCTCGACGCGCTCAAGCGCTGCGACATCATCATCACTGCGCAGGGCGGCGACTACACCAGCGCGGTGTTTCCCAAGCTGCGCGCGGCGGGCTGGAAGGGCCATTGGATCGATGCGGCGTCCACGCTGCGCATGAAGGACGACGCGGTGATCATTCTGGACCCGGTGAACCTGCCGGTGATCCAACGCTCTCTGGCGCGCGGCGGGCGCAACTGGATCGGCGGCAATTGCACCGTCAGTTGCATGCTGATGGGGGTGGGCGCGCTGTACAAGGCCGGCCTGGTCGAGTGGATGAGCACCATGACCTACCAGGCCGCCTCGGGGGGAGGCGCCGCGCACATGCGCGAACTGCTGAGCCAGTACGGCACGCTGCACGCCGAGGTCAAGAGCCTGCTCGACGACCCGAAAAGTGCAATCCTGGAGATCGACCGCCGGACCATCGTCAAGCAGCGCGGGCTGAGCGAGGCGGAAACGGCCAGCTTCGGCGTGCCACTGGGTGGCAGCCTGATTCCCTGGATCGACAAGGACATGGGCAATGGCAGCAGCCGCGAGGAGTGGAAGGGCGGCGCCGAGACCCACAAGATCCTGGGTCTGGGTGATGCGGGGGGTGCAATGCCGATCCCGGTCGACGGTTTTTGCGTCAGGGTCGGGGCGATGCGCTGCCACAGCCAGGCGCTGCTGTTCAAGCTGAACAAGGACGTCCCGCTGCACGACGTGGAAGGGTTGATCGCCAACGACAACGCCTGGGTCAAGCTGGTGCCCAACAACCGTGAAGCGACGATGCAGCAGCTGACGCCCGTGGCCGTGACGGGGACCATGGACATCCCGGTGGGTCGGCTGCGCAAGATGGCGATGGGCCCGCACTACCTGGGTGCATTCACCATCGGCGATCAATTGCTGTGGGGCGCTGCGGAGCCGCTTCGACGCATGTTGCGCATCCTTCTCGAGGCTTGATCCGGGTCCGGCCTAGGGGGGTGATCTGCGTTTGCTGTGGTGCACAATCCCGCGCTCGAAGCGGCGCGGATCGTGAAACAGGTCCGAATGTCAGCCATTCCTTGAGCTTGTCAGCGTATCTCATTGATGCTATTGTGTTTTCTATTCTCGCGCTGAGGAATTGTTGGCATGGTGTCGGTGACGTTGTCGGCGACGGCGGGTGGGCAGGAACACCCGTTTGATCAATTTTGGGAGACGCCTTGAAAAAGAGCATGAATTTCTCTGGGCGCTTCGCCTTGACCAGCATCGCCGCGGCGGCATTGTGGATGCCCGCGCAGGCGGTCTGGGCCCTCGGTCTGGGCAAGCTTGCGGTTCAATCGGCGCTGGGCGAGACGCTGCGCGCTGAAATCGATGTCACCAGCCTGACTGCTGAAGAAGCGGCCAATTTGCGCGTCAGGGTGGCGCCACCCGAGTCGTATCGCGCGGCAGGCGTCGACTACAACGCCGTGCTGCCCGGCACCACCGTGGTGTTGCAGCGGCGTGCCGACGGCAGGCCTTACCTTCGGCTCAGCAGCGACCGTTCGGTCCAGGAGCCTTTTGTCGACGTCATTCTCGAACTGTCGTGGGCCACGGGCCGCCTGGTTCGCGAATACACACTGCTGCTCGATCCTCCCGCGACCGCTCGCGCAGCGAGCCCGGCAGCACCGGCCACGCCACCCGTGATCGCTGCTGCGCCCGCCGAAGCGCCCGTGCCGCAGCCCTCAGCTCCCAGGGCCAGCGAGCGCGCGCCCGCGCCTGCGCGGCCGGCAGCCTCTGAGCCGGCGCCGCCGGCCGCGCCGCGCACGGCTGCCAGACCTGCTTCTTCAGGGGCAGACGAGTACCGGGTCAAGTCGGGCGACACGCTGACCAGCATTGCATCGCGCACGCAGCGTCCGGGTGTGTCGCTGGATCAGATGCTGGTGTCGCTGTTCCGCGGCAATTCGCAAGCGTTCCTCGACAACAACATGAATCGCCTGAAAGCCGGCGTGGTGCTGGCCGTGCCCAGCGCCGACGTGGCCAAGAGCGTCACGCCCGGCGAAGCGCGCCAGGAAATCCGAGCCCAGAGCGCTGACTTTGGCGCTTACCGGCAACGCCTGGCCGGCGCCGCGCCGGCCGCCAGGACCGAGGGCAGCGCACGCCAGGCCAGTGGCAAGGTCAAGGCATCGGTCGAAGACCGAAAGCAGGCTGCGGCGCCTGCGCCTGACAAGCTGACGCTGAGCAAGGGGGCGGCTTCGGGCAAAGCCTCTGCCGCAGAAGATCGGATTTCAAAGGAACGCGAAAAGAAGGACGCCGCCACCCGGGTTGCCGAGCTGTCCAAGAACGTCAGGGACTTGACCCAACTCTCTGGCGCGGCCGCCGCTGCGGCCGCCGCATCCAAGGCGGCGGGGGTCACTGTGCCCGTGCCCGCACCCACGCCGGTGGTGCCGGCAAAACCGCCAGCGTCACCGCCGCCACCGGCGCCAGCCCCGCCACCGCCACCGCCACCACCACCACCGCCACCGCCACCGCCACCGCCACCGCCACCGCCACCGCCACCGCCACCGCCACCGCCACCGCCACCACCACCACCGCCACCGCCACCGGCACCGGCACCGGCACCGGCACCGGCACCGGTTGTCGCTGTTGCCCCACCGGCGTCGGCCGCGAAGCCTGACGTCGGCGCGAGCAAGGTCGCCGGCCCTGCCGCGTCGGCCGTTGTTTCCGCAGCTGAGGAGCCCGGGCTGCTGACTTCGCTGATGGAAGACAACCCGTGGGCTCTGGCTGGAGGCGCCGGGCTGATTGCGCTGTTGGCCGGCTTCGGCCTGTACCGGTTCACCCGCCCGAAGAAGGACAGCGGCGAGACCTCGTTCCTCGAAAGCCGGCTGCAGCCCGACTCGTTCTTCGGTGCCAGCGGGGGGCAGCGCATCGACACGCGGGACGCGGGTGCGGCGTCGTCGTCGTCGATGAGTTACTCGTTGAGTCAACTCGATGCCATCGGCGATGTGGATCCTGTCGCCGAAGCCGACGTCTACCTGGCTTACGGCCGCGACCTTCAGGCCGAAGAAATCCTCAAGGAGGCGATGCGCAGTAACCCGGATCGCATGGCAATCCGCTCCAAGCTGTTGGAGGTCTACGCCAAACGACGCGACACCAAGGGGTTCGAGTTGCTGGCCACCCAGCTGTATGCATTGACTCGCGGCGAGGGCGAGGACTGGGCCAAGGCGCAGGAGATCGGCCTCCAGATCGATCCGGAAAATGCGCTCTACCAACCCGGTGGCGCCCCGGTTCTGGCCCATGGCAGTTCAGGGAAGATCGTCGAACCTCTGGGCGCCACGACCATGCCCCAGTCGGTTTTGCCGTCGCCATCGCAATTCGGAAGCCTGGCGGGTGCGGCACCGTATGTCGACAGCTCGTCGGTGGATCTCGACCTTGACTTCACCGACATGACCGAGCGGCCTCCCGGCGCCCCGTCCGCTGCGCCGCTGTCTGCAATCCATGTGATCGAGCCTGAATTCGGCGTGGACGAACCGGTGGTGCTGCGGCGCCTCGCCGATCCGGACATCACCCTCCCGCCGGAAGCGGAACAGGCCTCGACCATGTCAAAGCCGATGGAGTTTGACCTGTCGGGCATTTCACTCGATCTCGATCGGCCGGCCGAACCCGCGTCCGACCCGGGCTTGGACTCCGAGTCCGGTTTTGCCGACCTGGACCTCAGCCTGCCCGATGGCGATGGCGCTGCCGATCCGCTTGCGCGCAAGCTCGAATTGGCCGAAGCGTTCAGCCAGATCGGCGACGTCGAGGGCGCGCGCGAGTTGCTGAATGAGGTGATCACCGGTTCCGATGGCGCGATGAAGGCCAAGGCACGCGCCATGCTGGCCGATCTGGCCTGACGAGTGCTGTCTTGAGCGAGCGGGCCTTGCCTGCTCCGCCCTCGATTCGGCTGGCGCTGGGCATCAGCTATCGCGGCCTGGCTTACCAGGGATGGCAAAGCCAGGCCGGTGGCAACACGCTGCAGGACCGGGTCGAGTCCGCGCTGTCGAGTTTCGCGGCAACACCGGTGCGCACGGTGTGCGCGGGGCGCACCGACAGCGGGGTGCATGCGCTCAACCAAGTGATTCATGCCGATGTTGTCGTGGAGCGGGAAAACGCCTCGTGGGTGCGCGGCAGCAATCGGTTTCTGCCGGCCGACATCGCGGTGCAGTGGTGCAAGCCCGTGCCAGCCGAATTTCACGCCCGCTACAGCGCTCGGGGAAGACGCTATGTCTACGTGCTGCTGGAGTCGCCGACGCGCCCTGCGCTGGAGGCCGGCGCTGTCGGCTGGAGTTTCAGGGCGCTCGATCGAGAAGCGATGCAGGACGCCGCTTCGCAGCTGATCGGCGAGCACGACTTCAGCGCATTCAGGTCGGCGCAGTGCCAGGCCGCATCACCGGTGAAGACGCTGCGCTCGATCGTCATTTCGCGGCGCGGCGCCTACTGGCGGTTCGAGTTCGACGCCAGCGCGTTCTTGCACCACATGGTGCGCAACGTCATGGGTTGTCTTGTCGCGGTGGGCACGGGCGCCCGCCCACCCTCGTGGTTGGGGGGCGTGCTGGTTTCAAAGCGCCGAGAGCTGGCCGCGCCCACCTTTTCACCCGCCGGCCTGTACTTTGTCGGACCGTACTACGATGCTTGCCTGGACATCCCGGTCCGAACGTCCGCCATGGACTGGTTGCCTTGAAGCCTTCGTTCTCTCATGAATCAGCGAACCCGCATCAAGATCTGCGGTTTGACCCGCGAGGCCGATGTTGACGCTGCGGTGCAAGCCGGCGCCGACGCGATCGGCTTCGTCCTGTACGAAAAGAGCCCGCGCCGGGTCAGCCTGAGCCGTGCCGTCCAGTTGGCGCGAAGGCTGCCTGCATTCGTGATGCCGGTCGGGTTGTTCGTGAACGCCAGCGTCGCCGACGTGAGCGACGCATTGCGGGCCCTCCCGCAGATGCTGCTGCAGTTTCACGGCGATGAATCCCCACACGATTGCCGCCAACCTGGCCGGCCTTTCATGCGGGCCGCTCGAATGGCGCCGGGTTTTGATTTGTTAGACTTCATTCAACAGTTCTCCGATGCCCAGGCCATCCTTCTTGACGCCCATGTCGAAGGCTTTGGTGGTGGCGGAAAGGTATTTGATTGGTCGCTCGTCCCCCAAAGCGTGCCCCTTCCAGTCGTTTTGTCTGGTGGGTTGCATGTCGAAAATGTGATCGAAGGCATTCGACGGGTGCGGCCCTGGGCCGTTGACGTGAGTTCCGGCGTCGAGTCTTCCAAGGGCATCAAGGATGCTGCGGAGATGCGCCGGTTTTGCGAGGCTGTGAGAGAGGCCGATGCGTTGCGCGCGGCCTCTGCCACCTGAAGAATCCAATCCCACCCATGTTGAACTACCAGCAACCCGATGCCAGCGGGCATTTCGGACCCTACGGCGGCACCTTTGTCGCCGAGACCTTGATCCATGCGCTCGACGAGCTCAAGCGCGCTTATGCCGAAGTTCAAGCCGACCCGGCCTTCATGGCCGAATTCCGCTCCGAACTCAAGCACTTCGTCGGCCGGCCCAGCCCGATATACCACGCGGCGCGCTTGAGCCGAGAGCTGGGCGGTGCGCAGATCTACCTCAAGCGCGAGGACCTCAACCACACCGGCGCGCACAAGGTCAACAACACCATCGGCCAGGCGATGCTGGCGCGGCGCATGGGCAAGCCGCGCGTGATTGCCGAAACCGGCGCGGGCCAGCATGGCGTGGCCACTGCCACCATCTGTGCGCGCTACGGTCTGGAGTGCGTGGTGTACATGGGCAGCGAAGACATGTTGCGCCAGTCGCCCAACGTGTACCGCATGCATTTGCTGGGTGCGACCGTGGTGCCGGTGGAGAGTGGCTCCAAGACCTTGAAAGACGCGCTGAACGAAGCCTTGCGCGACTGGGTGACCAACGTCGAGAACACGTTCTACATCATCGGCACCGTGGCCGGCCCGCATCCCTATCCGACGATGGTGCGTGACTTCCAGCGCGTCATCGGCGATGAATGCCGAGTCCAGATGCCGGAGCTGACCGGCCGCCAGCCCGACGCGGTGATTGCCTGTGTCGGCGGCGGCAGCAACGCGATGGGCATGTTCTATCCGTACATCGAACTCGAAGGCACGCGCCTCATCGGCGTTGAGGCTGCGGGGCAGGGTCTGGATTCCGGCAAACACGCAGCCTCGCTGAGCGCGGGCTCGCCCGGCGTGCTGCACGGCAACCGCACCTACTTGCTGCAGGACGCCAACGGCCAGATCACCGAGACCCATTCGATCTCGGCCGGCCTGGACTATCCCGGCGTCGGCCCGGAGCACGCGTACCTGAAAGACATCGGCCGCGCCGAGTACGTCGGCATCACCGATGCCGAAGCGCTGCAGGCGTTTCATCGGCTGTGCCGCATCGAAGGCATCATCCCTGCGCTGGAGTCTGCCCATGCGGTGGCGCACGCCATCAAGATGGCGCCCGCCATGCGCTCCGACCAACATTTGCTGGTCAACCTGTCCGGCCGTGGTGACAAGGACATCGGCACCGTGGCCGACCTGTCCGGCGCGGAGTTCTTTTGCCGCCCGTCGTGCCGTGGCCAGAGCGTGAAGGGGCAGGGATGAGCCGCATTGCCGCCACCTTTGCAGCGCTCAAGGCGCAGGGCCGCAAGGCGCTGATTCCCTACGTCACGGCCGGCGATCCGTACGCCGATGCGACGGTGGACATCATGCTGGCGATGGCAGGTGCGGGCGCCGACGTGATCGAACTCGGCGTGCCGTTCTCCGACCCCATGGCCGACGGGCCGGTGATTCAGAAGGCGTCCGAACGGGCACTCGGGCGGGGCATCGGCCTGACGCAGGTGCTGGCGTTTGTGCGCGGGTTCCGGGCCCACAACAACACCACGCCGGTGGTGCTGATGGGTTATGCCAATCCGGTGGAGCGTTACGGAATCCCGCGCTTCGTCGACGACGCCGTCAGCGCCGGCGTCGATGGCGTGCTGATCGTCGACTATCCGCCCGAAGAGTGCGAGCCGTTCGCGTTGACGCTGCGCTCGCAGGGGCTGGACCCGATCTTTCTGCTCGCCCCGACGTCAACCGACGAGCGCATGCGGCATGTCGGGCGCATCGCCAGCGGCTACGTCTACTATGTGTCGCTCAAGGGCGTGACCGGCGCCGGCCACCTGGACACCGCCGCCGTGGCCGCGATGGTGCCGCGCATCCGCGCCCATGTCAGCGTTCCGGTCGGGGTCGGCTTCGGCATTCGGGACGCGGCCACCGCCCAGGCCGTGGCCGCAGTGGCGGACGCTGTGGTGATCGGCACCGCGCTCGTGCAGTTGCTGCAGACCTGCAGCCGTGCCGACGTGGCGGCACAGGCGGGGCGTTTTATCGGCGCGATCCGCCAGGCCATCGATTCTTGAAAGGACAACTCGCATGAGCTGGCTCGAAAAACTACTGCCCACCAAGATGCAGCAAGGCGACCTCGCCGAGCGCCGCACTGTGCCCGAAGGCCTGTGGATCAAGTGTCCCTCGTGCGAAACCGTGCTCTACAAGACCGACCTGGAGCAGAACGTCTATGTCTGCCCCAAGTGCAGCCACCACCATCGCATCGGCGCGCGCGCCCGCCTCGACAAATTCCTCGATGCTGAAGGCCGCTACGAGATCGGTCAGGAGGTGCTGCCCGTGGACGCGCTGAAATTCAAGGACAGCAAGAAGTACACCGAGCGCCTGAAGGACGCGCTGGAGAACACCGGCGAAACCGATGCGCTGGTCGTGATGGGAGGCTCGGTGATGAGTGTGCCCATTGTTGCGGCCTGCTTTGAATTCGAGTTCATGGGCGGCTCCATGGGCTCGGTGGTCGGCGAACGATTTGTGCGCGGGGTGGAAGTGGCGGTCGAGCAAAAAACACCCTTCGTCAGCTTCACCGCCACGGGCGGCGCCCGCATGCAAGAGGGGCTGCTCAGCCTGATGCAGATGGCCAAGACCAACGCCTCGCTGACGCGGCTGGCCAAGGCCAGGCTGCCCTACATCAGTGTGCTGACCGACCCGACGATGGGCGGTGTCTCGGCCAGCTTTGCGTTTGTGGGCGATGTCGTGATTGCCGAGCCCCGGGCCCTGATCGGGTTTGCCGGTCCGAGGGTGATCGAAAACACCGTGCGCGAAAAGCTGCCGGAAGGTTTTCAGCGCGCCGAGTTCCTGCTGGGCACCGGCGCCATCGACATGATCGTCGACCGGCGCGAGTTGCGCCAGACCGTTGCGCGCGCGATCGCGATGCTGCAAAAACTCAGCTCTGACGCGGTGGCCTGACGCGGCGTTGTCCAGCACGTCAATCAACGCGACAGCCAACGCGACGACCGGCGTGATGAGCGATGAAGGCGGCTGCGGCCGCCTTGCTTGTTGCCGGCACCACCCGGCGCGATGCCTGCTTACCATGGCTGCCCATGTCCTTGCCCAACACCCTTGACGAATGGCTCGCCCGCTGCGAGCGGCTGCATCCGAAGGAAATGGACCTCACGCTGGATCGCGTGCTCCAGGTCAAGGAGCGCATGGCGCTGCGCTTCGATGTTCCCGTGTTCACCGTGGCCGGCACCAACGGCAAGGGCTCCTCCTGCGCCATGCTGGAGGCGATTGCGCTGCAGGCGGGCTATCGCGTCGGCCTGTACATCAAGCCGCACCTGGTGCATTTCGAGGAACGTTGCCGCATCAACGGCAAGATGGTGGCGGCCACGGAGTTGCTGCCCCACTTCGAAGCCGTCGAACAGGCGCGTGGCGACGTGAGCCTGACCTACTTCGAATTCACCACCTTGGCCATTGCGCGGCTGATGTCCTTGGCCGCGCTGGACATGGTGATCCTGGAAGTCGGCTTGGGCGGCCGGCTCGACGCGGTCAACGCCATCGACACCGACTGTGCCCTCATCACCAGCATCGACATCGACCACACCGAGTATCTGGGCTCCACGCGCGAAGCCATCGGGTTCGAGAAGGCCGGCATCATGCGGGCCGGCAAACCGGCCATCGTCAGCGACCCGGTGCCGCCGCGCAGCGTGATCGAACATGCCGAGCGGGTGGGCGCCGACCTGTGGTTGTGCGGGCGCGACTTCAATTGTTCGGGCGACAAGCAGCAATGGAGCTGGGCCGGCCGTTCCAAGCGCTTGCACGGCATGGCGTACCCCGCATTGCGCGGCGCCAACCAGTTGCTCAACGCGTCCGGCGCGCTGGCGGCCTTCGAATCGATGCGCGAGCGGCTGCCTGTCAGCGCGCAGGCGGTGCGCAGCGGGCTGGCGCTGGTGGAACTGCCCGGGCGCTTTCAGATCGTGGCCGGGCAACCCACCCTGGTGCTCGACGTGGCGCACAACCCGCATGCGGTGGCGACCCTGCTCCAGAATCTGGACCAGATGGGTTTTTACCCGCGCACCCATGCGGTGTTCGGGGCGATGCGTGACAAGGACATCGAGTCGATGCTCACCCGCATGGCGCCGCTGGTGGACGACTGGCACTTCACCGATCTGCCGACCGCCCGCGCCGCCAAGGCCTCGGAGCTGGCCCAGGTCCACGGCCGCCTCGGCGTCAAGGGCCCCGGACCGATCAGCGTTTCGTGCCACGAGCACCCGGCCCAGGCCTTGCAGGCTGCGCTGGAGGCCTCGGACCCGGCTGATAGAATCGTTGTCTTCGGATCCTTCTCCACAGTGGGCGGTGTGTTGAAAGACGGGCCGCCTCGGCTCACGGGTCGACATCTGGGTTGACAACCCTGCCCGGTTGGGCCTGGGTGCCCCGCGTTCCGCGGCTTTCATCCGCGCAATGCTGCGGAACTCCTGGAACTTGCACAGCATGGGCCTGCTCTCCATTTTCAAGCGCAACAGCGACGCCAAGCCCGGCGCGACGGCAGCCAGCCCATCCCCCGGCAGCGTGCAGCAGACACGCGCCCGCGCCCGCCAGCGCCTGGTGGGCGCGGTGGTGCTCGTGGTGATCGGAGTCATTGCCTTTCCGCTGCTGTTCGAGTCTCAGCCGCGCCCGATTCCGGTGGACATTCCGATCGAGATTCCACGCAAGGACGGCGCACCGGCCCTGGTCATGCCGCCCGCTCGAGCGGTGGCGCCCAGCGCTGAGCCTGGCGTGGCGCCGGCTCCGCCGACCGCCGCCGATGCGACAGCGGCACCGGCGGCGCCAGGTGCGCGTGAGGCCGCCTCCCGCGCGGTTGCAGCGGCAGCGCCCGAAGCCGCCGAGCCCAAGCCGATTGCGAAGCCCTCGGCGCCCAGGCCCGCTGCGCCAGAGGCCACCGAAGCCCCGAAGAAGCCGTCGGCGCCCGTGCCGGTGGCGGCTTCTGCGCCGGTGCCGGCGCCGGTTGCTGACGCGGCTCGCGCGAAGGCGTTGCTGGAGGGCAAGGCGGCGGCCGCCAATGAGGGTGCGCGATTCGTTGTGCAGGTCGGCGCGTTTGCCGATGCGACGGCTGTGCAGGAGACCCGCGCCAAGGTCGAGAAACTGGGATTGAAAACCTACACCCAGGTGACCGAAACCGCGGCCGGCAACCGCATCCGGGTGCGCGTCGGCCCGTTCGCCACGCGAGAAGAAGCCGAGCGAGCGCTGGCCCGGGCCAAGGCCGCGGGTGTCAACGCTGTGGTGTTGACACTGTGATGGGCGGCACCACCATGTCCATGGGTTGGGTCGATGCGGTGCTGCTGGGCGTGCTGATCCTGTCGGTCATCGTGGGCCTGGTGCGCGGCCTGGTGTTCGAGATGCTTTCCGCCGTCGGTTGGATCGCCGCCTATTTCGCGGCGCAATGGGTCACGCCGACGCTGGCGCCGCACATCCCGGTGGGGGAGCCCGGGTCGGGCTTGAACCACGGCGCCGCATTTGCCAGCGCGTTCATCGCGGCCTTGATCGTCTGGGGCCTGGCGGCGCGATTGCTGCGCATGTTGATTCGCGCCACGCCGTTGAGCCTGCTCGATCGGCTGCTCGGAGCCGGCTTCGGCATCGCCCGGGGCATGATCGTGCTGCTGGCACTGGCCACCGTGGTCGCGTTCACGCCACTGATGAAGTCCGCGGCCTGGCAGCAATCGATCGGCGCGGTCTGGTTGCAGTCGGTGTTGCGCGGCCTCAAGCCCGTGCTGCCGCCCGACATCTCAAAGCATTTGCCCGCTTGACGGCCGGCAGCGTTCAACCCAGGGTTCATCCATGTGCGGCATCGTCGGCGTCATCTCTCAAGGGCCGGTCAACCAGTTGATCTACGACGCGCTGCTGCTGTTGCAGCACCGCGGGCAGGATGCCGCCGGCATCGTGACCATGCAGGACACCAAGTGCTTCATGCACAAGGCGCGCGGCATGGTGCGCGATGTTTTTCGCACCCGCAACATGCGCGGTCTGCCGGGCAACGTGGGCCTGGGCCAGGTGCGCTACCCGACTGCGGGCAACGCCTACAGCGAAGAAGAAGCGCAGCCGTTCTACGTCAATGCGCCGTTCGGCATCGTGCTGGTGCACAACGGCAACCTGACCAATGCGCAGGCCTTGAAGAAGGAGCTGTTCGACGTCGACCGCCGCCACATCAACACCCAGAGCGACACCGAGGTGCTGATCAACGTGCTGGCGCACGAACTGGAGCTTGCCGCGCGCGATCTGCCGCTCTCGCCCCAAGCGGTGTTCAATGCGGTGCGCGCGGTGCACAAGCGCATCCGGGGGTCGTACGCGGTGGTGGCGCTGATCGCCGGGCACGGCCTGCTCGCGTTTCGTGATCCGTTCGGCATCCGTCCGCTGTGCTTCGGCGCCGGCGTTGGCGACGCGGGCCGCAACCTGATCGTGGCCAGCGAGTCGGTGGCCATCGAGGGCACGGGCCACAAGGTCATGCGCGACGTGGCACCCGGCGAGGCCATCTTCGTCGACATGGCCGGTGCGCTGCACACACAGCAATGCGCCGACAACCCGAGCCTGAACCCCTGCATGTTCGAATACGTGTACCTGGCGCGGCCCGACTCGATCATGGATGGCATCTCGGTCTACCAGGCGCGTTTGAACCTGGGCGAGACGCTGGCCCAGCGGCTGATATCCACCATGCCGCCGAGCGACATTGACGTGGTGATCCCCATCCCCGAATCGAGCCGCCCCTCGGCGATGCAACTGGCGCAGAAGATCGGCAAGCCGTACCGCGAGGGCTTCGTCAAGAACCGCTATGTCGGGCGCACTTTTATCATGCCGGGGCAGGGCGTGCGCAAGAAGTCGGTGCGGCAAAAGCTGAATGCGATCGCGGTGGAATTCAAGGGCCGCAATGTGTTGCTGGTCGACGATTCCATCGTCCGCGGCACCACCTCCAAAGAGATCGTCCAGATGGCGCGCGACGCCGGCGCCCGCAAGGTCTACATGGCCTCGGCCGCGCCGCCGGTGCGGTTCCCGAACGTCTACGGCATCGACATGCCGACCAGCGAAGAACTCATTGCCCACAACCGCAGCATCGAGGAGATCCGCCAGTTCATCGGCGCCGATGCGCTGATCTACCAGGACGTGGCGGCGATGAAGCGCGTGGTCAATGCATTGAACCCGGCGATCAAGGGCTTCGAGGCCTCGTGCTTCGACGGCGTCTACGTCACCGGTGATGTGACCGCCGAAGACTTCCGGACCATGGCCGCACAGCGTGGTGCCCAAGGCGACGAGGAAGAGGGCGGCGACCGTTCACGCCTGGCCCTGCAGAGCGCAACGGAGCAAAGTTGATGACGAGCAAGAAGATCCCCCGCCTCGACCTGCCCGCCGACGTGCGCCTGGACACCCTGGCCGTGCGCCAGGGCCTGCCGCCCAGCCAGTGGGGCGAGAACTCCGAGGCCCTGTTCCTGACCAGCAGTTTCGTGCAGCCCGACGCCGCCACCGCTGCGGCGCGCTTTGCCAACGAGGAAGAGGCGTTCGTCTATTCGCGCTTTTCCAACCCGACGGTCACGATGTTCGAGCGCCGCCTGGCCGCGCTCGAAGGCACGCAGGCCTGCATCGGCACCAGCAGCGGCATGAGCGCCATCCTGCTGCTGGGCATGGGCTTGCTCAAAGCCGGCGACCATGTGGTGTGTTCGCAAAGTGTGTTCGGCTCGACCATCATGCTGTTCAGCCGCGAGTTCGCGAAGTTCGGTGTCGAGTCCACCTTCGTCTCGCAGACCGACCCGGACCAGTGGCGGCGTGCGATCCAACCCAACACGCGGCTGCTGTTTGCCGAATCACCCACCAATCCGCTGACCGAGGTGTGCGACATCCGTGCGCTGGCCGTCATTGCCAAACAGGCCGGCGCCTGGTTGGCCGTGGACAACTGCTTTTGCACGCCTGTATTGCAGCGGCCGGTCGACTACGGTGCCGACCTCGTGGTCCATTCGGGCACCAAATACCTGGACGGGCAGGGCCGCGTGATTGCCGGCGCCCTGTGCGCGAGCGAGCAACTGATCAATGAAAAATTTGTTCCCGTCATGCGCAGTGCCGGCATGAGCCTGTCGCCCTTCAACGCCTGGGTCGTGTTGAAGGGCCTGGAAACGCTGTCGATTCGCATGCAGGCGCAAAGCGAACGGGCACTCAAGCTGGCGACCTGGCTGGAGCAGCAGGCGCCGGTCGAGCGGGTGTTCTATCCCGGCCTCAAGTCGCATCCGCAGCATGAGTTGGCGATGGCGCAGCAATCGGGCAACGGCGGCGCGGTCGTCTCCTTCATCGTCAAGGGGCAGGCCAGTGGCGGCGCGACGCTGTCACGCAGCAATGCCTTTCACGTGATCGACCAGACCCGCGTCTGCTCCATCACCGCCAACCTGGGTGACACCAAGACCACCATCACCCACCCCGCCAGCACCTCGCACGGGCGGCTGAGCGAAGAGCAGCGGCTGGCGGCGGGCATCACGCAGGGCATGATTCGCGTGGCGATGGGTCTCGACGACGTGCTCGACATCCAGGCCGATCTTCAGCGTGGCCTGACGAGCCTTGCCGCATGACCCGCAAAGTCCGCACCCGCATCGCTCCGTCGCCCACCGGCTTCCTGCACCTGGGCACGGCGCGCACGGCGCTGTTTTCCTGGGCCTACGCGCGCCACCACGGGGGCGAGTTCATTCTTCGCATCGAAGATACCGACGTCGCCCGCTCGACGCAAGATTCGGTCGATCAAATCCTTGCGTCCATGCAATGGCTCGGGCTCGACTTCGACGAGGGTCCGATCTACCAGATGCAACGCCTGGACCGCTACCGCGCGGTGGTCTCCCAGATGTTGACCCAAGGCACCGCCTATCACTGCTACAGCACGCCGGCCGAACTCGAACAGACGCGCGAGGCGCAGCGTGCGCGCGGCGAAAAAGCCCACTATGACGGCCGCTGGCGCCCGGCGCCGGGCAAGCGGTTGCCGCCGGTGCCGGTGGGTGTCGACCCGGTGGTGCGCTTTCGCAACCCGCCTGAGGGCGACGTGAGTTGGGACGACCTCGTCAAAGGCCGCATCACCATCAACAACCGGGAGATCGACGATCTCGTCATCGTGCGGGCGGACGGCGTGCCGACCTACAACTTTTGCGTTGTCGTCGACGACTGGGACATGTTCGTCACCCATGTTTTCCGTGGTGATGAACACGTCAACAACACGCCGTGGCAGATCAACATCTTCAACGCCCTGGGGGCGCCGCTGCCGCTGTTCGGCCATGTGCCGATCATCCTGGGCGACGACGGCCACAAGCTCTCGAAGCGGCGCGGTGCGGTGAGTGTCACGGCGTACCAGGAGGCGGGATTTTTGCCTGAAGCCTTGGTCAACTATTTGGCGCGGCTGGGCTGGAGTCATGGTGACGACGAAATCTTCAGCCGAGCGCAACTGGTGAAATGGTTTGACGGCCAACATCTCTCCAGAAGCCCGGCGCAATGGGATCCGGCCAAGCTGGCCTGGGTCAACGCCAGCTACATCAAGCAGGCCGACGATCCGTCGTTGGCGGCGCTCGTCCGGGGGCAGTTGAAACGCCGCGGGATTGACGTTGAACCGACAGACATGCTGGCCCGCATGTGCGCGCTGTTCAAGGATCGCTGCGCCACGACGGTCGAGTTGGCCGACTGGATTGCGATGTACTTTGTCGATGTGTCCCCGTCCGAAAAAGACCTCGCCGCTCATCTCACCGAGGCGGTTCGGCCGGCGATCGAATCCCTGCGGCAAGGTCTCGTCACCGCCGAATGGAACAGGGCATCGATCGCCGCCGCCATCAAGCAGACACTCGCCGCACACGGCTTGAAAATGCCGCAACTCGCCCACGCCGTTCGTGTGCTGGTGTGCGGTCGTGCGCAGACACCGTCGCTCGACCTGGTGCTCGAGCTGTTCCCCCGTGACACGGTGCTGGCGCGATTGCGGCGGCCTTGAAAAGCTGGCTATAATCGAAATCTCGCTTGAATCTGCGGTTGCTGATCAACGTTTGGGGTTCTGCCGGGGCATTGGTCAAGGCGGTCTTCAAGACAAAACGGGGGTATAGCTCAGCTGGGAGAGCGCTTGCATGGCATGCAAGAGGTCAGCGGTTCGATCCCGCTTACCTCCACCAGAATGTCGTTCAGCACAGCGCAGTTCAAGAGGGATCGATGAGTTTCATGTCCCCTTCGTCTAGAGGCCTAGGACACCACCCTTTCACGGTGATTACAGGGGTTCGAATCCCCTAGGGGACGCCAGTCTGGCTGCATTGTTTGCAGGCTTGACTGGAAAGTGGGTCAGTTCAGGAGTGGTAGTTCAGTTGGTTAGAATACCGGCCTGTCACGCCGGGGGTCGCGGGTTCGAGCCCCGTCCACTCCGCCAACAATTTTCTCTAAGTTGTTGATTTGAAAAGAAAAAGCCGCCACTGGGCGGCATTTTTCTTGGCCGATCCCCGTCTCGACCCCCGGTTGCGAGTTGGATTCGGTGAGACTTCTTGAAGTCGAGCGGAACCGAACTGATCGCGAACATACGGCTTGAGCCTGCGTTCTCCGTTTTCTCTCCGCCCTACAGAAGTCGCCGAAACTGACCGCAGCGCACGTCGCCGCCGCAGCGAGCATTGGTTCCGCATCAGTTCGGATTTGCGCCGGTGAGGGAAGCGTCAATACCCTGCGAAAACCTGCTTTCGATCAGCCCGGTGGCGGGACGAGTGCGTC
>JANORB010000084.1:0-29884 GCA_031415135.1 Methylibium sp. | reverse complement strand
CGCGCATGGCCGAGCGCTATGCGGCGCTGCGCGTCGGCCCGGCGACGCTGGACCTGGACCTGGGGCCGGTGATCTCGGCGCGCCAGCGCAAGATCGTCGAGCGTTATCTGGCGCTGGCCCACGACAGCGGCCTGCGCGTGGCGGCCCAGGGCGCGCTGGCGCCCGGTGCGCCGGCGGGCGGCCACTACGTGCGGCCGACGCTGTTCGACGACGTGCCCGCAGCCCACGCGCTGGCGCAGGAAGAAATCTTCGGCCCGGTGCAGGTGCTGATCGCGTTCGACGGCGAGGCGCAGGCGCTGCAGATCGCCAACGGCACCGCGTACGGCCTGGTCGCCGGGGTGTGGACACGCGACGGCGGGCGCCAGATGCGCATGGCGCGCGGCTTGAAATGCGGCCAGGTGTTCATCAACAACTATGGCGCCGGCGGCGGCGTGGAGCTGCCGTTCGGCGGCGTCAAGCATTCGGGCCACGGGCGCGAAAAAGGGTTCGAGGCGTTGTATGGCTTTTCGAGCCTGAAGACGGTGGCGATCCACCATGGTTGATGTCATACAATGGATGACAACCGGCGGATGATGAGCGCCGGAGCCTGAGATTCAAGGAGCCCGCCATGCGCGTCAATGCCCGCCTCGACGATGAATCGAAGCAGCAGATCGACTACCTCACGGCCGCCACCGGCATGGGCGTGAGCCAGGTCTTGCGCGAAAGCGTGGCCCTGTATTACCGCCAGGCGCGGGCCAGCGCGACCGGAGCCAAACATTTGTTGGCGCTGGTGGGCAAGGGGCAGAGCGGGCGCAGCGATATCGCCTCGGACGCCAAGCGCCATGTGGCCGACGCCTTGTCGGCCAAGCACGGCGTGCCGACCGGCGCCAAACGGGCCGGCCGGCGCGCATGATCGCGGTCGACACCGGGTTCCTCTACGCGCTGGTCGACCGCAACGATGCCTGGCACGAGCGGGCCAAGGCGATGGCACCCAGCGCCGCCGACGGCTGGGTCACCACCTGGCCGGTGCTCACCGAGGCCACGCACTTGATGACGCGCTGGCTCGGCCCGCAATTCGCCTGCGCGCTGATGGACGACGTGGCCGCCGGCGGCATCATGCTGTGGGAGCCCTCCGAGCCGCAGCTCGGCCGCATCGCGCCACTGATGCGCAAATACGCCAGGCTGCCGATGGACCTGGCCGACGCGTCGCTGGTGCTGCTGGCCGAGCACCTGGGCCATGGCCACATCCTGTCCACCGACGAGCGCGACTTTTCAACCTATCGCTGGAAGAACCGCCAGCCGTTTCACAACCTGCTGAGCTAGGAGCCCCACCATGCGACTCGAAGGAAAAATTGCCATCGTCACCGGCGGCGGCTCGGGCTTCGGTGAAGGCATCGCGACCAAGTTCGTCAAGGAAGGCGCCAGGGTGCTGATCGCCGACCGCGACGCCGCCGGTGGCGAGCGTGTCGCCCATGCATTGGGCGCGAACGCGCGCAGCCTGTGCGTCGACGTGTCGAAGGCCACTGACGTGAAGGTGATGATGGACGCCGCGCAAGACCATTTCGGCGGCTTGAACGTGCTGATCAACAACGCCGGCATCGGCCACTTGCCGCAGCCGCTCGAAGGCCTGCCCGAAGACGAATTCGACCGCATCTTTGCCGTCAACATGAAGGCGATCTATCTGGCGGCCCGGGAGGTCGTGCCGCGCTTCAAGGCGCAGAAGAAGGGCGTCATCCTCAACATGGCCAGTACCGCCGGCGTGAGCCCGCGCCCGCGGCTGGCCTGGTACAACGCGAGCAAGGGCTGGGTCATCACGGCCACGCGCGCGATGGCGGTCGAACTGGCGCCGTTCGGCATTCGTGTGGTCGCGCTCAACCCGGTGGCCGGCGAAACACCGCTGCTGAAAACCTTCATGGGCGAAGACACGCCCGAGATGCGCGCCAAGTTCCTCGCCACCATCCCGATCGGGCGCTTTTCCACACCCGAAGACCTGGCCAACGCGGCGTGTTTTCTGTGCAGCGACGAGGCCAGCATGGTCACCGGCGTGGCGATGGAAGTGGACGGCGGGCGCTGCATCTGAGGCACGCGCTGAACCCAGCGCGTGGCGCGCGTCAGGCGAGCGCGTCGTCCAGCACCTCGACCCAGTGTTTCACCGGCGTCGTCGTGCCGCTCTGCAGGTGCTGGATGCAGCCGATGTTGGCCGACACGATCACCTGCGGCTCCAGCGGCGCCAGGTTGGCGAGCTTGCGATCACGCAACTGGTAGGCCAGCCTGGGCTGCAGCACCGAGTAGGTGCCGGCCGAGCCGCAGCACAGGTGCGGTTCGGCCAGCGCCAGCTTCACGTCGAACCCCAGCGCATTCAAATACGTCTCGACGCCGCCGCGCAGTTGCTGGCCATGCTGCAGCGTGCAAGGTGGATGAAAGACCAGCCGGGTGGCTTTCAAGGCGCCGAGCCGCGGCTTCAGTGCGGGCACCAGCTCGGGCAGCAGCTCCGAGATGTCGCGCGTCAGCGCGCTGACACGCCGGGCCTTGTCGGCGTAGTCGGGGTCGTGCGCCAGCGCGTGGCCGTACTCCTTCACGGTGACACCGCAGCCCGATGCATTCATCACGATCGCTTCGACTTGCCCCTGGCCGCCCAGCCCGGCCACCAGCGGCCACCACGCGTCGATGTTGCGGCGCATGTCGGCCAGGCCGCCCTCGATGTCGCTCAGGTGCGAGCGGATCGCGCCACAGCAGCCGGCCGAATCGGCCACCAGGGTCTGGATGCCGGCGGCGTCGAGCACACGCGCGGTCGCGCTGTTGATGTTGGGCATCATCGCCGGCTGCACGCAGCCCATCAGCATCAGCACCTTGCGGGCGTGCTGGCGCGCGGGCCAGCGGTGCGCGCGCGCCCCAGTGCTGGCCGGCAATTTGTTCTTCAACCCGGCGGGCATCAGCGGGCGCATCAGTTGCCCGACCCGCATCGCCGGGGCGAACAGCGGCGACGTGAGGCCTTCCTTGAGCAGCCAGCGCAGCGCCCTTTCACCGGCGGGGCGTTCGACGCGCTGTTCGACGATCTTGCGGCCGATGTCGACCAGGTGGCCGTACTGCACTCCCGACGGGCAGGTGGTTTCGCAGTTGCGGCAGGTCAGGCAGCGATCCAGGTGGGTCTGGGTCTTGCGCGTCACCGGCGCCCCTTCGAGCACTTGCTTGATGAGATAGATGCGGCCGCGTGGGCCGTCGAGTTCATCGCCCAGCAACTGGTAGGTCGGGCAGGTGGCGGTGCAGAAGCCGCAGTGCACGCACTTGCGCAGGATGGCTTCGGCCGCCTTGCCGTCGGGCGTGTTCTGGAACTCGGGCGCAAGTGTGGTTTGCATGGGGGAGGCGTCTCGGTCGGTGAGGTCAGAAAAATTTGGCAAGCATCGGCATCCACAGCGAGGCCAGCAACGCCTGCACGCCCAGCGCCAGCGCCGCGTAGGCACCGGCCTCCGGGTTGACCTGCAGCGCCCGGGCGGCGCCGATGCCATGCGAGGCGGTGCCCAGCGCGTAACCGCGCACCTGCGACGAGCGTGGAAGGAACGATCGCCACCAGCATGCGCAGGTCACAGGCCCGGGTACAGGCGGCCGGGGTTGAACAGGCCCGACGGGTCGAGCGCTTTTTTCAAGTTGCGGTGAATCCGGTCGAGTGGCGACTTGAGCGGCGCGAATGCACCGGCCGACTTGTCCAGGCCGCGGAACAAGGTGGCGTGCCCACCGACCCTGGCCGCCGCGTCGCGCACCGCCGCCGCCGGCGTGGCGCCGCAGAGCCAGCGCTGCGCGCCGCCCCATTCGATCAGTTGCTCGCCCGCCAGGGCCAGCGGTGGCGCGGTCTGCGGCACGGACAGCCGCCACAACGACGCACCGCCGTTGACGGCAGCGCGCGCGCTGCTGAAAAACTCGTCACCGTGGTTGCGCAGGCCGCGCCAGAAGGCGGCGGCAAAGTCCGGTTCGACCAGCTCGCCGCCGATGCGCGCCTTGGCCGCCTGCACCGCAGCCGCCGCGCCGCGCAGCCGAACGATCAACGAGCCGTCCCACCAGGCGCTGGCGTTCAGCGGCAAGGGCTGGCCGCCCCAGCGGTTCAACTGGTCGAGTGCCTGCGCCTGCTCCATGTGCAGCCGCAGCGTGGCGGTGGCCGGGGCGATCGGCAGCACCTTCAGCGACACCTCCAGGATCACGCCCAGCGTGCCCATCGAGCCCGCCAGCAGGCGCGACACATCGTAGCCGGCCACGTTCTTGATCACCTGGCCACCGAAGCTCAGCACCTCGTTGCGGCCGTTCAGCAGCGTGGCGCCGAGCACGTAGTCGCGCACCGAACCCACCGCGGCGCGCGACGGGCCGGCCAGGCCGGCCGCGACCATGCCGCCGACCGTCGCCCCGGCGCTGAAATGCGGCGCTTCGAACGGCAGGCACTGGCCTTGCTGGGCCAGCACGTCTTCAAGCTCGGACAGCAAAGTGCCGCAGCGGCTGGTCACCACCAGCTCGGTGGGCTCGTAGCTGGAGATGCCTTCGAGCACGCGCGTGTCCAGCGCTTCGCCTTGCGGTGTTTCGCCATAGAACGCCTTGGTGCCGCCGCCGCGGATGTCGAGCTGCACACCGGCGGACAGAGCGCTTTGCACACGATCGATCAAAACCTGCAGCGCAGGGTCGTTGGTGTTCATGGCTCAAAACCGCGGGATGTCGGCGAATGGCAGCAACCCGCGCCGCACATGCATCTTGCCGTACTCGGCACAGCGCGACAGGCTGGGGATCACCTTGCCCGGGTTGAGCAACTCCTTCGGGTCGAAGGCGCGTTTGAGCGCCAGCATCTGCTCGCGCTCGGCGGGCGAAAACTGCACGCACATCGAGCTGAGCTTTTCAACGCCGACGCCGTGCTCGCCGGTCACCGTGCCGCCCATCGCGACGCTGGTCTCCAGGATGTCGGCGCCGAACAGTTCGCAGCGGCGCAACTGGTCGGGGTCGTTGGCATCGAACAGGATCAGCGGGTGCAGGTTGCCGTCGCCGGCATGGAACACGTTGGCGCAGCGCAGCTGGTATTTCTTTTCCATCTGCTGGATCGCCAGCAGGATGTCGGCCAGGCGCTTGCGCGGGATGGTCGAGTCCATGCACATGTAGTCCGGGCTGATGCGCCCGCTGGCCGGGAAGGCGTTCTTGCGCCCACTCCAGAACCTGAGCCGCTGGGCCTCGTTTTGGCTCACCTCGATGCGGGTGGCGCCGCTGGCGCGCAGCACCAGTTCCATGCGCGCGATCTCTTCTTCCACCTCTTCGGGCGTGCCGTCGCTTTCGCACAGCAGAATCGCCTCGGCGCTGAGGTCGTAGCCGGCGTGAACATAGTCTTCGACCGCCGCGGTCAGCGGCTTGTCGAGCATCTCCAGACCGGCCGGAATGATGCCGGCGGCGATCACGTTGGCCACCGCGGCGCCGGCCTTGCGGATGTCGTCGAAGCTGGCCATGATGCAGCGCGCCAGTTGCGGCCTGGGCAGCAGCTTGACGGTGACTTCGAGCGTCACGGCCAGCATGCCTTCGCTGCCCACCAGCACCGTCATCAAGTCCAGCCCGGCGGCGTCGAGCGCCTCGGAGCCGAACTCCACCGGCTCGCCTTCGACCGTGAAGCCGCGCACCCGCAGCACGTTGTGCAGGGTCAGCCCGTACTTCAGGCAATGCACGCCGCCGGAGTTCTCAGCCACGTTGCCGCCGATGGTGCAGGCGATCTGGCTGCTCGGGTCGGGCGCGTAGTACAGCCCGAGCGGCGCGGCGGCTTCGCTGATGGCCAGGTTGCGCACACCGCATTGCACGGTGGCGGTGCGGGCCAGCGCGTCGACCTTGACGATTCGGTTGAACTTGGCCAGGCTGAGCGTCACGCCGCGCGCATGCGGCAGCGCGCCACCGCTCAAGCCGGTGCCGGCGCCGCGCGCCACCACCGGCACGTTCAGCTGGTGGCAGGTGCGCAGAACGGCGCTGACCTGGTCTTCGGTTTCGGGCAAGGCCACCACCATCGGTGTCTCGCGGTACGCAGTGAGGCCGTCGCATTCGTACGGCACGGTGTCTTCGCGGTGCCACAGCAGCGCGTGAGCCGGCAGCAGCGCCGCCAGTGCGTTGACGACATCGGCCTGGCGCTGAGCGCGCTGCTCGGCTTGGGCCGCGGCGTCGGGGTCGGCGGTGCCGCGTGGCAAGGCTGCATTCATGGGCGGGTTCCCGGATCGGAGGTGGTGGGGGTCAAGGAGCACTGTAGCGCCAGGCCCGGTGCATGCCTATCAGGGCGGTGCGAAGCGTGGTGTGGATTTCGCGCCGCTCAGGCGGCGCCGGGAAACACGGTCAACACGCCGGTGTAGCCGTACAGGTGGTGGCGCGCAATTTCGCCGGCGGCGAAGAAGCCGACCAGGGGCACGTCGCCCAGCGCATGGCGCACGATGGCCAACTCGGCCGAAGGCGCGCCGAAGTGCGGCCCGCCGCGGCCGGCGCAACTGACGTAGATGGCGCCGGCGATGCCGCTCGGCGCCGCATCAACAGGGTCGGCGCCCTGGCGCGCCAGCGCCTGCGCGAGTGGCAGCGTCTCGGGCTCGACCTCTTCGCGAATCTCGGCGCAGATGCGCATCAGGTCGCGCCGCGCCGCCTCGGTGCCGCGGGTGCAGAACGCGAGTTGCATGCCGCGCTCGACGGCCTCGCCGATGGCGATGGCGCGGCGCGCCGGGTCCAGGCCGATCATGTGGCGAACCCGCGTGTCCGAGCCGAACGCACCGCGCCGCGCCGGGGTGTCGAAGCCGGAGCGGGCGGGCGGTGTTGCGCCTGGAGCGTCGCTCAGCCCCACCAGGGTTTGGCGCAGCCGCGGCAGCGCGTCGCGCGGTTCGGCCATTTCCTCGATCTGCAAGTCGCGCAGCAGGCAATTGAGGGCGGGTTGGCCGTCCAGCGTTTCGACCACGTTGCGATCGGCCGCCGTGACGCTGCGCAGCGGGCCCACCGGCTGGCAGCCCTGGGTCACGCGCGACACGAGCTTGATGCCGCGCCCGAACGCCACCCCCGACAGCCCGCCCCGCAACACGCCTTCGGCGATGTGCAGCGCCCGGGTGCGGGCCGACGCCAGCCCGCCGAACAGATAGCCTGCGCTGGTGCGGCGGCTCATGTCGGCAATCAGCTCGCCCAGGTCGGGCGTGGCCGGGTCGGCGTGCACCTGGGCGGTGTGCGCCGCGAAGTCGCCCAGCGGCCGCGCGCCTGAAAAAACCTGGAACTGATCGTGCGGCAATTCGGCCAGCATCAGCGACAGCGCCGGTTCGTCGAAGTACTCGACGCCGTTGGCCGCGATGCCCACGCCCACCGCGCCGACCCAGGCCACGCCCGGCCAGCGCTGGTGCAGTTCGGCCAGCACGGCCTCGGCGCGCCCGGCGTGGTGGTCGGTCAGGTAGACCCAGCCCAGCGTGGGGGCGCTGGCGCGGCCCGGCTCCTGGCGCTGCGCTTCAATTTGCGCGGCCGCCAGCGCCAGCGCGATGTGCGCGTCCGGGTGGCTGGCGTGGCCGTTCAGGAACAGCTTCATGGTTGCGGCGACCAGCCCATCAGCCGCGCGGTGCTGGCCGCTTGGCGCTCTTGGCGGGTTTGGCCGGCGCACCGGCCACCTTGCGCGCCACGCGGCCGGGCATGTCCGCGGCCTTCTTGAGCGTCTGCCCCGCGGCATCGAAACTTTGCTGGACCACCGAGGCGGCCAGGTTCCTGGTCGCGTCGGTGGCGTTGTCTTTCATGGCCGTGGTGGCGAGCTGGGTGAACTGCTGCGTCAACGCCGTCCACCATTGAAGCGGGTCCACGGCCGGGGGCGGCGGTGTGGCGCCGGCCTTCGCTGGGCCTTGGCCGGCCGGTTCGGCCGCTTCGCCGGCGGCGGCCGCCTCGGGCAGGCCCGGCATGCGAATCTTCAGCGAATCGCGCAGGTCTTCCATTTGCACGTTCATGGTCTTCAGCGTGGACAGCGTCATGCGCTGCACTTCGAGCGCCTGGATCGTGGCGCCGAGCATGCGCGCGTTTTGCTCGAGCCAGAACTGCACCGTGCGCAACTCGCCGATGCGCTTTTCAAGTTCTTCCGGGTTGAGCGTGGGCGCCACCCATTGGCCGATGCTGGGCAGCGCCGAGCCGGCGTTTTTCACCAGGCCCTGAAGAAAGTCGAAACCGGGAACGAGCTTGGTGAAACTGGCGGCATCGGTCATGGCGGTCCTCGGCGAACGGAAAAGCGGGAGTTTGATTGTGCCCCCGGCAGGCCGGCGGCTACACCATGGATTCGCACTGGTCGTACTGGGTCAGCCGCGGCGGCGCGTTCGGGTCGGCGTACTCGATCAGCACGTAGACGATGCTCAGGCAGCCCCAGCCGTTGTACGACGCCGCGAAGCCGGTGCCGGCGCCGGCCGACAGCAGCTTGACGTTGAACGACGGGTGGTTCATGTAGTAGCTGATCTGGGTGGCCGACTTGAGCGGGCCTCGCAGGCTTTCGGGCGACGGGTACAAGTCCCAGCGGTAGATCGGCTTGCCGTCGGGCGTCTTCCAGCCCATGGCCGTGCGGCGGCTGGCGAAGTTCAGCGCCGGGCCGGGCGGGGCGGCTTCGGCCAGGCTCTGGATCGCCGCGACATCGCCCGTCAGGAAGGCTTGCTTGACGCGGTTGGTATTGGTCAGGCGTTCGAGCAGGCGCACCGACTGGTCGCGCGCTTCCTGCGCCTTGCGGGCTTCGGTGCGGGCCAGTTCGGCGGCCTGCTGCGCTTCGCCCCGGGCTTGCTGGGCGGCACGCTCCTGGGTCAGGGCGCGGGCGGTTTCTGCGCGCGCGATGTCGGCCTGGCGGGCGACCTGGTTGCGGTTGTACAGCGCCCAGGCCATGCCGGCGATCAGCGCCGGCACCAGCACCAGCACGGCCTGCAGCAAGCGCTTGCGCGATTGCAGTTCGCGCACCTCGGCCTGCAGCCGGCCCTCGCGGTCACGCTGGGTGCGCATTTCGAGTTCACGCTCGTTCGCCACCCGGGTGGCCTGGGCCGAGCGCTCGGTTTCGTCGCGCCAGGCGGCTTCACTGGCGCGCAGGAATTCGGTCGCGCGGGCGAATTCGGCGCGCGTCCCGTAGCGCGCCGCCCAGGCCGGCGTCGGCGCTTCCTCGCGTTCCCACAGCAGCGCGCGCTCCAGGTCGGGGTTGCGCCACAGCGCGGCGTTCTGCGGCCACAGCTGCGCGGTCTGGCGCAGCCGCTGGTAGAGCGCCGCCGAGCGGGCCTCGGCCTGCACCCAGTCGCGCAACATCTGCCATTGGCGGATCAGCGACTCGTGCGAGATGTCGATCATCGTGGCCGGCTGCAGCGGCGCGGGCCAGCCGGGCATGAGGAAGGTGCGGCCGTCGCGCCGGAAGGCGTCGATCACCTGGGTCATCAAGGCGGTGTCGGCGCCGGCCACTTCGCACAGGTCGGCCAGCGTGTTCGGGCGCCGCGTCTCGCGGTAGTCGGCGCCGCGCTCGCACAGGCCGCGGAACAGGCTCTGCGCCGCCGCCTGCGCCCCCGGTGTGGCGGCCAGCCCGGCATAGGCCTGGTCGGCATGCAGCGACAGGCCCTGCGCCATGCCGCCGATGGCCAGGTAGTGCGCCAGCTCGATCGGCAGCCCGGGCGTGCCGGCGGCCCGCCAGGCGTCCCAGGTGCGCATCAGCGCGTGCTGCATCACGGGCAGCGCGTCGGGGTCTTCACCGGCATCGTTGAGCAGGCGCTGCGTCAGCCGCTGTGCGATGCTCGCGCCGCTCACGGCGATCGGCCCCTCGATGGTCGCGCGCTTCTGGTCGCGCGTCAGGCGCGGGATCAGGTACTGGCCGTCGTTGAGCATTTCCGGCAGATCCGAGAAGCGCGCGCAATCGCCCAGAAAGTCCGATCGCATCGTCAGCACCACGCGGATCGGCAGCTCGCGCTGGCGCGCGGCTTCGAGCAGCAGGTTGACGAAGGCGGCGCCGTCGTCGGCCGGATCACCGGCACGCTGGGTCTGGCGGAAGCGAAACAGCTCCTCGAACTGGTCGACCACGACCAGCAGGTTGTCGTTGGCCGCCAGGCGGGCCTGCTTGAAGGCGTCGATCAGGCCCAGCGCGCTGCGCCGCAACACCGCTTCGATCAACGGTGTGCGCAGGTGGGGGTCGACGGCCTCACCGCCCAGCACTGCGGGGTCGGCCAGCGCGACCGCCAGGCTGCGGATGGCGTCCACCCCGGGCCGCATCACCGCAAAGCGCCAGAACGAGCCGGCGCTGGCCATGAAGCCGCCCTCCAGCATCGGCAGCAAGCCGGCCCGCACGAGTGAGGACTTGCCACTGCCCGAGGTGCCGACCACCGCGACGAAGCGGCGCTTTTCGAGCCGCGCGACGATGTCGCTGGACTGGCCGTCGCGGCCGAAGAACAGGTGCGTCTCGCCGGCCTCGAAAGGCCGCAGGCCGGGGAAGGGGTTGTGCAGCGCTGCGCCCACGGTGTTGCCGGTGCCGTGCGGCCGCTATTGCAGCAGCTGGCGCAGCTGTTCGGTCGACCCCAGCCCGCGCAGCACCACGGCGCCGGGTGGGGCGTCGAAGTCCAGCTTGGCGGGGCTGTCGGGCGCGCCCACGACGATGAACTTGCCTTGATAGGGCCGGTCGCGGCCCCAACCCGGCGCCTGCTGCGCCTCGCGCAACTTGCTGCGCACCCAGGCCTCGCGCGACTGGCCCCACACCACCACCACCACGTCGCAGCTCACCAGGTTGGCCTTGTTCTCTTCGATCAGCTCTTCGGCCGTGCCCTCCAGCGACGGCCGCGCCACCACGAAGCCCAATTGGCCCAGCGCCACCTGCAGCGGCTTGGCGTCGACCCGGTCGACCGGGTCGCACATCAGGTAGATCGCCTTGCCCGCCGGTGGCGCGGCGGCCGGCGCGGGCACCGGCGGCGCCCGCAGCCGCTCGACCACCAGCGCCTTCAACTGCTCGATCGACGAGCGCACGAACTCCGCCCGCTGGCGCTCGAACGCCGCCTGTTCGAGCTGTTCGACGAACTGGTGCTGGCGCTCTTCGGCCAGGCTGGCCAGCGCGAGGTCGGGCGGCGACCACAGCAGGCTTCTCAACGGCGTGTCGCGATGCGCCAGCGCCAGCTCGGCCTGCAGCACCACGCCGGACTTGTCGGCACCGTCGGGAATCGAGCCGTAGCGCGCGCCGATCAGGTGCACCGACAGGCTGGCCAGCCGCAGCGCCGCCGTCACTGCGGCGGCGTAGCCCTCGGCGTCTTCGGGCAGCTCCTGCTCGGGCAACACGCGGTAGCCGCGGTCCCCGAGTTCGCGCTGCAGCGCCTCGCGCCGTTCCTTCATGTCGCTGGACGTGCGTGCGAGATAGACCACCACCGGCGCGGCGGCCACCGCCGCCGGGCCCGCCACCGCCGCCGGTTCGGCGTCCAGCATGCGCTTGATGGCGTGCGCAATGTCGTCGGCGCGCTGCCAGTACAGGCCGGCCTTGTCGGGGTCGAGCAGCACATCGCGGTCGATGCCGGCGTCGTCCTTGTAGAACAACTCGTAGCCGACGTTGCTGTCGACTTCGGGAATCAGCTCCGGCAGGTCAACGAAGCGGCGCAGCTCGGCGCGGTCGATGGCGCGGCGGTACACCTTGACGATGCGGCTCAGGTGGTCGACCTGCAGGTCGCCCTTGGCGAGGCGGTTCTGGCCGTAGGTCTGGAACTCTTTTCGGCAGTAGGCCGACGACAGGTAGTGCTGCGACAGCACCGTGACGAAGATGGCCGACCGGTCGAGCTGCAACTCGATCTGGGCGTCGAACATCTCGTTGCCGGCGAGGCGGCGCTTGTCGCGCCACAACTCCACGCGGCCCGGGCCGATGCGCTGGCCGATCGATTCGCGCAGGGCGTTCTCGAACTCCTCGACCCAGCGTCGGTTCTGCGGTCCGTAGGGCTCGTCGTCACGGTGGCAGTAGCTGAGGAAGATCTGCTGAGGGCCCATCGAATCAGTGTGTGCGCGCCCGCCAGGGGTGTCAAGAAGCTGAAGCGGCGCGCTTGTCGAAAGTCACTCTGTCAAGGCCGGCGTTGAACCCATTCGCACCGTTCGGCGCAAGTGTCTGCAAGGCAAGCAACACATTGTCTTTGCGGTTGAATGCGGCGCCGCCGCCGGCTAGGGTGGTGGATCGAACAACACGGGGCGACCGACATGAAATCAAGAACAACGGCTGTTTTCGCAACGCCCCTGCTGCCGTGGTCACTCGGCATGGCCGTGAGCGCGCTCGCCGCGGTGTTGCTGGCAGCGCCGCCGGCGCACGCCGGCGGGCCCGCGGTGGGCGGCGGCGGATTCATGGCCGATGAGCCGGCCCCGACCGATCGCCTGATCATCAAGTACCGCGCCACGCAGCCTGGCGTGGTCGCGACGGCCAGCGCGTCGGACCGCAGCCTGCTGCACCGCCCCGCCCAGGACGCCGCCGCGCGCACGGGGCAGCGCCTGCAACTGCTGCGCGTGGGCGCGCTGGACGCGCATGTGATGAAGCTGGAACGGCACATGGCGCATGCCGAGGTGCAGCGGCTGGCGCGCGACATCATGGCCACCGACCCGGCGGTTGAATATGCCGAGCCCGACCGCATCCTGCACGCCCTGTTGACGCCGAACGACACGCAATACGGCCAGCAATGGCAGTACTTCGAAGCCACCGGCGGCCTGAACCTGCCGCCGGCCTGGGACAAGTCGAGCGGCGCCGGCGTGGTGGTGGCGGTGATCGACACCGGCTACCGGCCGCACGCCGATCTGGCGGCCAACATCCTGCCGGGTTACGACTTCATCAACGACACCTTCGTGTCGAACGACGGCAACGGCCGCGACAGCAGCGCGCTCGATCCCGGCGATGCCGTCAGCGCCGGGGCCTGCGGCGGTGGCCAGCCGACGCAGAGCCAGCCCAGCAGCTGGCACGGCACCCACGTGGCCGGCACGATCGCGGCGCTGACCAACAACGGTTCGGGCGTTGCCGGGGTGGCCTTCGGCGCCAAGCTGTTGCCGGTGCGCGCCCTGGGCAAGTGCGGCGGCTACACCTCGGACATCGCGGCCGGCATGGTCTGGGCTTCGGGTGGAACCGTGCCCGGGGTGCCGGCCAACCCGACGCCGGCGCGCGTCATCAACCTGTCGCTGGGTGGCAGCGGCGCCTGCGACGCCGCGTCGCAAGACGCCATCAACTCGGCCCGCAGCCGCGGCACCGTGGTGGTGGTGGCGGCGGGCAACTCGAACGCCAACGCGGCCAACTTCTCACCGGCCAGTTGCGCCGGTGTCATCACCGTGGCGGCCACCAACCGCAGTGGCGGCCGGGCCTACTACTCCAACTTCGGCACGGTCGTGGCGGTGGCGGCGCCAGGTGGCGACATGCGCGCGAGCGCGGCCAACGGCATCTTGTCGACACTGAACAACGGCGCCGGTGCGCCCGGCGCCGACAGCTTTGCGTACTACCAGGGCACCTCGATGGCCACGCCGCATGTGGCCGGCGTGGTGGCGCTGATGCTGGCCAAGAACGCCGCCCTCACGCCCGACGAGGTGGCAGCGCGCCTGAAGAGTTCGGCCCGGCCGTTCCCGGCCACCTGCTCGCAGTGCGGTGCCGGCATCGTCAACGCCAATGCGGCGGTCGACGCCGCGGGGGGTGGCACGCCGCCACCGCCCCCGCCGCCCTCGGGCAACGAGGTCGAACCGAACGACAGCCTGGCCACCGCGCAGGCGGTGACACTGGGCACCACCATCAACGGCAGCATGGCCAGCGCCAGCGACGGCGACTACTTCAAGCTCAGCGTGCCGGCCGGCCGCACGCTGACCAGCACGCTGGCGCCGAACAGCGCGTCCGACTACGACCTGTACGTCTACAACAGCGCCGGCACCCAAGTGGCCCGAAGCATCCGCGGCACCGGCCTGGTTGACACTGCCAGCGTCACCAACGCCACGGCCGCGGCGGCCACCTACACCGTGCGGGTGCGCTTCTACAGCGGCGCCACCGGCACGGCGGGCACCTACGCGCTGGCGATCAATTGAGGCCGAGGCCGGTTCAGGAAGCGCCGCGCAAGTCGATGCGCAACACGCCGTCGCGTTGCTGCCAGCGCAGCCGCCCGAGCACGTCCATGCCCAGCAGCGGGCGGCCGTCCAGTCCGGGCAGTGCGACGACCCGCAGCCGCTTGACGCTCACGCCGCCTTGCAGCACCAGATCGGCGCGAACCTGCTGGCCGGTGACCACACCACCGGCGGTGCTCGACTGAACCGGCCCGATCGATTCGAGCCCCAGCTCGCGCGCCAGCGATGCGGAAATGGCCGTGCCGGTGGCGCCGGTGTCGATCAGGAAGTCCACCGCCCGGCCGTTGATGCTGCCCGGCCAGTGGTAGTGGCCGTCGCTGCCGCGGCGGATTTCGACCACGTCACCATCGAGCTGAAAGCGCGTCTGCCCCTGGCGGTGCTGCCACCACTGGATGGCCAGAAAAACCACCAGCCCGGACAGCAGCCACAGCGTGACGACCTTGAAGGTGCGGGGCAGTTCGGCGCTCATGGTGCGCAGTGTCGCTGATGCATCGAGCCGGCGATGAAACGACGGCGTGCAGAATTCGGGCATGCAAAAAAGTTCCAGAAAGCCGACTTCGCCCGGCAGCGACGAGCTCGCCGGCCGGCGCCTGCAAATGGCCGACATCGCACGGCTTGCCGGCGTGTCGGTCGCCACCGTGTCGCGCGCGCTCAACAGCAGCCCGCTGATTTCCGCGGAAACCCGCCAGCGCATCGAGGAACTGGCGCATTCGCTCAACTACTCGATCAACGTCGGCGCGAAGAATCTTCGGCTCAAGCAGAACCGCACTATCGCGGTGGTGATCCCCTACGACAAGGTGTCGCGCCAGCACATTTCCGATCCGTTCTTCCTGGCCATGGTCGGCAGCCTGGCCGATGCGCTGACCGAACGCGGATTCGACATGCTGCTGTCGCGCGTCGACGCCGCCAGCCTCGACTCTGCGGCACACCTGTACAACTCGGGCATGGCCATCGGCATCGTGCTGATCGGCCAATGGCGGCACCACGACCAGCTGAACCGGCTGGCCGCGCAAAACCTGCCGATCGTGGTGTGGGGCACCCAGATTCCGCAGCAGCTCTATTGCACTGTCGGCGGCGACAACGTGGCCGGCGGCGCGATGGCAACCGGGCACCTGCTCGACCAGGGCTACCGGCGCATCGTTTTCGTCGGCGACCCGCAGCTCCCGGAGGTGACCTATCGCCATCGCGGCTACGTCGAGGCGCTCGCGGCCCACGGCTTGCAGCCCGACCCGCAACTGCTGGTGCGCGTGCCCTTCGATGCGAACGAAGCGCGCGCCGGCATCACCCGCCTGTGCGAACAGGGCTTGTCGTTTGACGCCGTGTTCGCCTGTAGCGACGTGATGGCCTCGGCGGCAATGCAGGTCTTGCACTTGTTCGGCCGGCCGGTGCCCGACAGCGTGGCGGTGGTGGGCTATGACGATATCGAATGGGCCAGCCATTCCAATCCGCCGCTGACCACCATTCGGCAGCCCGTAGGCGCCGCCGGCGTCGAACTGGTGGACGCGCTGCTGCGCACGATCGAGGGGGCGACGGTGGCGCCACGCGTGCTGTCGGTCGAACTTGTGGTGCGGGCCAGCACCAGGCTGAAAAGCTCCTGAAGGGGCCTGCCGGCTTTGGCAGCGGCCTGTTCTGATCTGAAGCAATCGTTTGCACCCGTTGCGAACGAGTAAAGCGACTGGGGCAGAGTTAATTGCCGCGTATTCCCCAATATGCAATCGATTGCATGCAAGCAAAATCCGCTGGCGCCCCGAAGGCCGATCTGTGCGATTTCCGCGCCCAAGCCGCGGCAGCCCCGTAACGCACTCTTGACCGATGCATCACAAGAACCCAACACCATGGAGACAGCAATGAACAGGTTCCCGACGCCGACCCACATCGCCCTGGCCGCGGCCATCGCCGCACTGCACATTGGTGCGGCCCAGGCGCAAACGGCAGCGGCCGCGCCCGCCGATACCAACCCGAATGACGGCCTCAAGCTCGACCAGGTTGTCGTCACCGGCACGTCCACCGCCACCTCCAAAATGAAGTCGAGCGTCTCGGTCAGCACGCTCGATTCCGAACAGCTGATCAAGACCAATGCGGCCAGTGCCGCCGAACTGCTGCGCTCCGTGCCGGGGTTGCGCTCGGAGTCTTCGGGCGGTGAAGGCAATGCCAACCTCACGGTGCGCGGCATTCCGCTGTCGGCTGGCGGCGCGCGCTACGCGCAATTCCAGGAAGACGGCTTGCCGATCCTGATGTTCGGCGACATCGCCTTCGGCACGGCCGATCAGTTCTTGCGTGCCGACTACAGCATCGACCGGCTCGAAGTTGTGCGCGGCGGCTCGGCGTCCACACTCACCAGCAATTCGCCGGGCGGCATCATCAACTTCATCAGCAAGACCGGCGCCGACAGCGGCGGCGCGTTTGGCCTGAGCGTGAGCCCCGACCCGCGCCAGTTGCGGCTGGATGCCGACTACGGCGGCAAGCTCGGACCGGCAACCACGTTCCATATCGGCGGCTTTCAACGCGTCGGCGAAGGCGGCCGCCCGAGCGGCTTCAACGCCGAGGACGGCGGGCAGCTTCGCGCCAACGTCACGCAAAAGCTCGACAATGGCTACGTGCGCTTGAGCTTCAAGCGGCTCGACGACCGCACGCCGACCTTTCTTCCAGTGCCGGTGACCGTGAGCAACGGCCAGATCAACATCATCCCCGGCATCGACCCGCGCACCGCGTTTTTTATCACCCCCGGCCTGCAGCGCGACAGCAGGCTCAACCGCGACGGCAGCTTCACCACCAGCAGCACGCGCGACGGCCTGCACATCAAGAGCACGGCGTTCGGCGTCGAAGCCTCGCTCGCGCTGGCCGACGGCTGGACCTTGGACGAAAAGTTCCGCAAGTCCAGCAACTCCGGCCGCTTCATCGGGCTGTTCCCGAGCAACAACGGCAACGACGGCACCACCGGCCCGGTCGGCAGCTTCACCGGCGTGCTCTTCAACACTTCGCTCGACAATTTCGACAACCTGTTCAACGAGGTCAAGCTCACCAAAGCGCTGAACCTGGGCGACGGCAAAGCCACCGTGACCGCCGGCTTGTTCAACGGTTTCCAAAACGTGGCTGAAACCTGGTTCTGGAACCGCTACAACCTGACGCTGCGAGGCACGGGCGCGGCGGTAGTGAGCGCCACCGGCGCGCCGACTTCCGCCCCTGTCGGCGACGGCTTCACCACCTTCGGCGGTTGCTGCGCGCGCAGCTGGGACGTGCAGTATTCGCAGCTCGCGCCGTTCGGCGCCTTCACCTGGGAGTCCGGCCCGTTCAACTTGGACGCCAGCCTGCGCCACGACATTCAAAAGGCCAGCGGCTTTGCCCTGCAAGACAACCCGACCACGCGCACCTGGGATCCGTCGACCCAGCAGAACGTCAATTACAAGGTCTCGCACACCTCGTATTCCATCGGCGGCAACTTCGCCGCCAGCCGCGACCTGTCGCTGTTCGGCCGCATCAGCAACGGTGTGTCGTTCAGCGCTGACCGGCTGCTGTACGGCAACCCGCTGGATGGCTCGGTGCCGATCAGCATCAACGAAGTCGACCAGTTTGAAGGCGGCGTGAAATGGCGCAGTGGCGGCCTGAGCACCTTCGCAACGCTGTTTCATGCGAAGACCAAGGAAAGTAACTACGAGGTCACCACCCAGACCTTCACGAACAACAAGTACTCGGCCAGCGGGCTCGAACTGGAGGCGTCGTTCAACATGGGCGACTTCCGGCTCGCGGGCGGCGCCACCTTCACCAAGGCGAAGATCACCGCAGCGAACTCGGCCGCGCAAATCGGCAAGAAGCCGCGGCGCCAAGCGGACCTGGTCTATCAGGTCTCGCCTTCGTATGTGGTCGGCCCGCTCGAGGTGGGCGCCGCGATCATCGGCACCACCAAATCCTTCGGCGATGACGACAACACCATCACCATGCCGGCGTTCGCCGTGGTGAACGGGTTTGTGAACTACCAAGTGGGCAGCGCGACCGTGGTCTCGCTGGGGGTCAACAACCTGTTCGACAAGCTGGGCTACACCGAAGTCGAAGGCGACGGCCACGCAGCGCGCGCGGTCAACGGGCGCACTTGGAAGGCCACGCTCAAGTACCAGTTCTGAGGCGGCCCGACCGGCTCCGCGGGGAGGCGCCCGGCCTCCGCTGCGGCGCCGCCCGCGCGTGCGCCTCGGCGTGCTCCGATCTCCGACCATGAAAAACGAAGTGCAACTCATCACCTATGCCGACCGGCTGAGCGGTGGGGGCTTGCGTGACTTGCAAGCGCTGCTGACGGGGCCGCTGGCGGGTGTCTTCGGCGCCGTTCACCTGCTGCCCTTCTTCTACCCGATCGACGGCGCGGACGCCGGGTTCGATCCGATCGACCACGCGCGGGTGGACCCGCAGCTCGGTGACTGGGCCGACATCAAGGCACTGTCGCGCAGCGTCGACGTGATGGCCGATGTGATCGTGAACCACATGTCGTCGGACTCCGCGCAGTTCATCGACTATTCGCGGCGCGCCGCGGCGTCGCCCCATGACGGTTTGTTCCTGAGCTTCGACGCGGTGTTCCCGCACGGCGCTACCGAAAAGGATCTGGTCGCGGTGTACCGCCCGCGCCCGGGCCTGCCATTCACATGCACGACGCTTGCCAACGGCGACAAGCGGATTTTCTGGACCACGTTCACGCACAAGCAAATCGACATCGACGTGCGGCACCCGCAAGGGATTGCCTACCTGCGCGCCATCCTGGATGTGCTGGCCTCCAACGGGGTGAAGATGATCCGCCTCGACGCGGTCGGTTATGCCATCAAGACGCAGGGTGAGAGTTGCTTCATGATGCCCTCGACCTTCGACTTCGTCGACGAGTTCGCGGCGCTCGCACGCGCCATAGGCCTGGAGGTGTTGGTGGAGGTGCATTCGCACTACCGGCAGCAAATCGAAATCGCGCGGCGTGTGGATTGGGTCTACGACTTTGCCTTGCCGCCGCTGGTGCTGCATGCATTCTTCTTCAAGACAGCCAAGTACCTGAAGGACTGGATCGCGCGCAGGCCCGTCAACGCCCTGACCGTGCTCGACACGCACGACGGCATCGGCATCATCGACATCGGCGCCGATGCGGCCGACCGGATGAACAAGCCCGGCCTGGTGCCCCCCGCCGACCTGGATCGGCTGGTGGAAACAATCCATGCCAACAGCCGCGGCGAGAGCTTCGACGCGACCGGGGCCGCTGCGTCCAACCTCGACCTTTACCAGGTGAACTGCACCTTCTACGACGCGCTGGGGCGAGACGACAAGACTTACCTGCTCGCGCGCGCGATCCAGTTTTTCATGCCTGGCATTCCGCAGGTGTACTACGTCGGCCTGCTGGCCGGCGGCAACGACATCGACTTGCTGCACCGCACCGGCGTGGGCCGCGACATCAACCGCCACCGCTACACGCGGGAGGAAGTCGAACGTGAGATCGAGCGGCCGGTGGTGGCCCGGCTGATCGAGCTGATCAAGTTGCGCAATTCGCACCCGGCGTTCGACGGAGTTTTCACGCTGGGAACCACTGGCGACGATGGGCTGGAGATGCGCTGGCAGAACGGCACCGACGCTGCATGCCTGACGATCGACTTCTCCGACCTGGCGCACGAACTCCGGGTCACCGAAGGCGGCGTGGAGCGGGCAATCGTCTACTGAGTGGCCCGCGGCGCTAAAGCACCCGGCTGAACGCCTTGTCGAGGCTCTCGACCGTGCGCTCGATGTTGTGCAGCTTCTCCAGCCCGAACAGGCCGATGCGAAAGGTCTGGAAGTCGGCCCCCTCGTCGCATTGCAGCGGTACGCCGGCGGCAATCTGCAGCCCTTGCGCCATCAGCTTGCGGCCCGATTGAATGCCGGCGTCCTCGGTGTAGCTCACCACCACGCCGGGGGCCTCGAAGCCGGCCGCCGCCACGCTCTTGAACCCCTTGGCGGCGAGCAGCGCGCGAACCTTGTCGCCCAGCGACTGCTGCTCGGCGCGCACCTTGGCCAAGCCGTAGGCCTCGGTCTCGTTCATCACGTCGCGCAGGCGCGTCAACGCGTCGGTGGGCAAGGTGGCGTGGTAGGCGTGGCCGCCGCCTTCGTAGGCCTCCATGATCTGCAGCCACTTGCGCAGGTCGCAGGCATAGCTGGTGCTTTGGGTTGTCTCGATGCGCGCGCGCGCCCGTTCGCTCAGCATGACCAGGGCGCAGCAAGGCGACGCGCTCCAGCCCTTTTGCGGCGCGCTGATCAGCACATCGACGCCGCTGGCGGCCATGTCGACCCAGATCGTGCCGGAGGCAATGCAGTCCAGCACGAACAGGCCGCCGACCGAATGAACCGCGTCGGCCACGCTGCGCAGGTAGGCGTCGGGCAGCAGCATGCCGGACGAGGTCTCGACGTGCGGTGCAAACACCACGTCGGGCCGCAGTTCCTGGATGGTGGCAACCACTTCCTCGATCGGCGCCGGCGCGAACGCCTGTTGCCGGCCCGGCCTGGCGCGGCGCGCCTTGAGCACCGTCGCGCTCGACGGGATGCCGCCCATCTCGAAGATCTGCGTCCAGCGGTAGCTGAACCAGCCGTTGCGCAGCACCAGGCACTTGCGGCCGGTGCCGAACTGGCGCGCCACCGCTTCCATGCCGAAGGTGCCGCTGCCGGGCACGATCACGGCCGACCGGGCGCCGTAGACCCTTTTCAGCGTCGCCGAGATGTCGCGCATGACGCCTTGAAATCCTTGCGACATGTGGTTCAGCGCGCGGTCGGTGTAGACCACCGAATATTCAAGCAAGCCGTCAGGGTCGACGTGGGGCAACAAACCAGGCATCGTTTTCTCCAGCCAAATCAGAATTCGTCACGATTGTGCGGCAACCCGTTGATCGACGGCGCCGAACACGCTCAGCCCGTCCGCGCCCTTCATGTCGATGCGGATCGTGTCGCCGAACTTCATGAAGGCAGTCTTCGGCGCACCGCTCTCGATCGTCTCGATCGCGCGTTTTTCGGCAATGCAGGAATAGCCGCGCGACCAGTCCTTGTTGCTCACCGTTCCGCTGCCGACGATGCTGCCGGCGCGCACATTGCGCGTCTTGCACAGGTGGGCGATCAACTGGCCGAAGTGGAAGGTCATCTCGGGCCCCGCATCGCACCAGCCCACGCGGGTGCCGTTCCACACGCTCTCCAGGTTCAGGTGCACCCGCCCGCCGCGCCAGGCCGGGCCGAGCTCGTCGGGCGTGGCGGCCACCGGGCTGAAGGCGGTGGCGGGCTTGCCTTGCACGAAGCCGAAACCCTTGGCGAGTTCGGCCGGGATCAGGTTGCGCAGGCTCACGTCGTTGGCCAGCATCAGCAGCCGCACGCTGTCCAGCGCCTCGTCGGGCGCGGTGCCCATGGCCACGTCGCCGGTGAGCACGGCGACTTCGGCTTCGAAGTCGATGCCGAACCCCTCATCGGCGCCGACGATGTCGTCGCACGGCCCCAAAAAATCATCGCTGCCGCCCTGGTACATCAGCGGGTCGGTGTAGAAGCTTTGCGGCACTTCGGCGCCACGGGCCCTGCGCACCAGTTCCACATGGTTGATGAAGGCCGAGCCGTTGGCCCATTGGAAGGCGCGCGGCAGCGGCGCCATGCACATCCTGGGGTCGAACCCAAAGGCATGACGCGCCTTGCCGTGGTTCAGCGTCTGCGACAGTTCTTCGAGCTGGGGCGACAGGAAGTTCCAGTCGTCCAGCACCTGTTGCAAGCGGGTGGCGATGCCGCTGGCATAGTGTGCGCTGCTCAGGTCGCGCGACACGACGATCAATTGGCCGTCGCGCGAGCCGTCTTTGTAGGTGGCGAGTTTCATGGGGTCGGGCGGGGGATGCGGGGGAGCGCTATTGTCAATGCTTGGGTTTGAGCCGCGCTGCACGGGCGGGAGCCGGCGCCGCGGCGTCGCGCTCGCGGCGCTGGCGCTGATCGCGCTGCTGCTGCACGCCGGGTTTCTGGGGGGCTTGAACGGGCCATGGGGCAGCGCGGCCTCACCCCGCGCCGAGCCCCTGCGGGTGCGGATGCTGGAGCCCGCGCCATCCCCGGTTGCGCCGGCCATCGAACCCGCTGCGCCACAAGCCGAACCCGTCGCCCGCGCCGCGCCGCGCCCGAGGCGGCCTGCCAACGCGCTGGCTCCGCGCGCGGCCGAATCCGTCAGCCCGCCAGTCCCGGCCGAGCCGGAACCACCGCGGGTGCCGGCCGAGCCGGCTGCACCGGCGGAGCCGATACAGCCGGTGACGCCGCAAGAGCCGGCGCCCGCCGAAGCGCCCGCACCCACCGGATTGCCGGCCATCGAACCCCAGGCCGGCACCGATTCCGAGCGCGAACTGCCGCTGTACCGTACCCTCATTCCGCCCGCCGCGACGCTGCGCTACCAGCTGCGGCGCGGCGCGCTTCAAGGCAGCGGCGAATTGCAGTGGCGACCCGACGGCGAGCGCTACGAAGCCCGGCTGGAGGGGCGCCTGGCGGGTTTCACGGTGTTGACCCAGACCAGCCAGGGCGGCTTCGACGAAGCCGGCGTCGCACCGCTGCGCTTTACCGACAAGCGCATCCGGGGCGATCTGCGCGCGGCCAATTTTCAGCGCGAGGCCGGCAAGATCAGCTTCTCCGGACCGGCCGTGGAGTACCCGTTGCTGGTCGGGTCGCAAGACCGCTTGAGCTGGATGATCCAGCTGGCCGCGGTGGTGGCGGCCGAGCCGCCGCGCATGAGGGACCGAGGCAAGGTGGTGATTCATGTGGTCGGTGCGCGGGGCGACTCGAAGTTGTGGGTGTTCCGGTTCGTCGCACTGGAGGCCATCGAAACCGGGGCCGGCGTGGTTCAGGCGGCCAAGTTTGTGCGCGAAGCCAGCGACGCCTACGACACGCGTGTCGAGGTCTGGCTCGACCCGCTGCGGCACCACCTGCCGGCCCGCGCGGTGCTGCGCGCCGGGCCCGACGACGACGGCCTGGAGCTGTTGTTGCAAGACGCTGATCTGGCGCCTGCCCCGGTGCCGAAGCCGCTGCAATAGCCCGCAGCATCGAGGGGGCATGAGCCTGCCCGGCCGCCCGAAAGGCGAATACCGGAGTGCGCAGCACGAAGGTACACCAGTGAGCCTGCCCGGCCGCCCGAAAGGCGAATACCGGAGTGCGCAGCACGAAAGTACACCAGTGAGCCTGGCGGTGTCGGCGCCCGGCTTGCAATCGGCGTTAAAGCACCCAGCTACCGCGTCAGGAGGACTCTTCATGCACATGCTTTACAACTCGGAAAGTTTCGCCGTGGTGTTGTTCGACGCCTTCAGCCAGGCCCAAACCGGTGCGGAGGCGGCGCCCAGCGACTCGGCCCAGCGTGGCGGCTACGAGATCGTCGACAAGTTCGCGCGCAAGGAAATCTTCATCCAGGGCGCGCTGGCCGAGAGCTTCAAGCTCGGCGTCGAAGCCCTGATCCAGACCTCCCCGTCGGAGGAAGAAATCGACGAGTACATCGAGCGATTCGCTTCGCTGATGCAGCAGCCCGTCGTGTTGCACTGAAGCGGCTGCGGGGAGCATTCTTGCGCCGTTGAGCGCAAGTGCTGTGTTCCTTGCCACGCTCTCCCGCGTTACGGTCCACTGAGCGGCCTCCCGGCACATTCCGGGGGGGCTTGCCGCGCGGCGCGCACTGCGCCAAGATGGACCCGACGATTCGTCCGCAGGAGATGTGGCATGTTGAAGACCCCCGGTGAGGCCCGTCTGATTCTGTCGCCGGGGCTGAAAGAAGCCCCGGTGCTGGATCGCATGTGTTCGCAGTTCGTGCTGACCTTGACGATGCGAAACGCCGGCCGCTTCAACCTGCGGCGCGACTGGAACAGCCTGCTGTCTCTCGCCGGCAAGCACCTCGTGTGGCCCACCGCCGTGCTGGCGCGGGTGCGCGGCTTTTTGAAGCTGCGCTGCAAGGGCAATGAACACTGGCGCGGCCACGAACTGCTGGGCGACGACGCCTTCATCACGCGCCACGGCGGCTGGCGCGGGCCGTATGAAGAGGGCACGCTGTTCTTCTACATCGACGAGTACATCAAGGACGCGCCCAAGGATTTGCTCACCGTGCTGGGCGCCACCGCCGAATGGCTCAACAAGAGCCTGAAGAAGGAATCGACCCTGGTCGAGAAGAACATCGACGCGCTGGCCGGCCTGCTGCAGCTCAACGGCGCCGAGCGCGCCTTGCTGCTGTACGGCACCTTGGCGCGCTACCAGCGCGACCTGCGCGGGCTGCTGGTCGAGTTCAAGGTGGCCAACGCGCAAGAGGCGTATGCGGCGATTGCCAGCGTGGCCGGCGTGAGTGCCACCGACGTGGCCGAGGCGCTGCGGGCTGGCTCAAGGCTGGAGCGCATCGGCATGGTCGAGAACCTGATCTCCGAGCACAACATCACCGACCTGGCCGACCTGATGAAGGTCAGCGAACAACTGCCGCCGGTGCTGATGCGCAAGTACGAAGGTCCGTCCGACCTGATGGCGGTGTTCACCCGGCCGGCCAGGCGCAGCGCGCTGGCCGCGAGCGATTTCGACTTCGTCGGTGCCGACCAGCAGGTGATGACTTCGCTGCTGCGCAACGCGGTGGCGCGCAAGGAGCCGGGTGTCAACGTGCTGCTGTACGGGCCGCCCGGCACCGGCAAGACCGAGCTGGCCAAGGTGGCGGCGCAAGCCGCGGGGCTGGAGTTGTACGAGGTCGAATACGCCGACCGCGACGGCAACTCGCTCAGCGGCCGCGACCGCTACCGTTCGCTGCAGATCAGCCAGGTGTTCCTGAAGGGCAGCAGCCACGTGGCACTGCTGTTCGACGAAGTCGAAGACGTGTTCCCGCCCATCAGCACCGAAAGCGCGCAGCTGATGGCCCGGCTGGACACCGGCGACGGCGCGCCGTCGGGCAGCGTCAGCGGCAAGGCCTGGGTCAACCAGATCCTGGAGACCAACCCGGTCCCGGTGATCTGGGTGACCAACCGCATCGAACAGATCGACCCGGCATTCCGCCGCCGCTTCCAGTACCACCTGGAGCTCAAGAGCCCGCCGCCGGGGGCGCGCGAATCGCTGGTCTCGCGCGCGCTCGCCGGGGTCGCGGTGGGCGAGGGCTTTGCCGCGAAGCTGGCCGAACGCAAAGGCCTGACACCGGCCCAGATTCGCACCGCGGTCAAGTTCGCCGGCCTGGCCGGTGACGGCGGCGACACCGAGTCGCTGATCGAACGCCAGCTCGGCAACGCCGACAAGGCGCTGGGCAACACCACCAAAGAGCGCGGCGCGCGCCGCGTGGTGACCAACTACGACCTCGGCCTGGTCAACACCGAATCGCGCTTCGAGGTGCCGAAGATCGTCGAGGCATTGCGCCGCAAGGGCTACGGCACGCTGTGCTTTTACGGGCCACCCGGCACCGGCAAGACGGCGCTGGCCGAGCACATTGCGCACGCGCTCGACAAGCCGCTGATGATCCGCCAGGCCAGCGACCTGGTCAGCAAGTACGTGGGTGAGACCGAACAGAACATGGCCAGGATGTTCGACGAGGCGCAGACCGAAGAATCGGTGCTGCTGCTCGACGAGGCCGACAGCTACCTGCGCAGCCGAAAGATGGCCGAGCGCAACTACGAGATCAGCGAAGTCAACGAGATGCTGCAGGGCATGGAGCGTTTCACCGGCGTGTTCATCTGCACCACCAACCTGTTCCAGGAGCTTGATGAAGCAGCCTTGCGCCGCTTCACTTTCAAGATCCAGTTCAAGCCGCTGACCGACCCGCAGCGCGAGCGCATGTTCATCGCCGAAGCATTGCAGGGCGACGCCACCCGCCTGACCGAGGAGCAGCGCCAGCGCCTGCGCCTGCTCGAAGTGCTGGCGCCGGGCGACTTTGCCTCGGTCAAGCGCCAGGTCGATGTGCTGGGCGAGGTGTTCGAGCCCGACGAGTTTTTGTCGCAGCTGGAGGCCGAGCACCGCATCAAGCCCGAAGTCAGGCAGCGCCGCAACATCGGCTTCGTTCGCTGAGAACGCGGGCGCACGGTCACCGGCTCGATGGGCCCGGCGGCGCCATCACCGGCACCGAAGCCCTGATGCGCTGGCGCCACCGGCGCCGCGGGTTTTCTACAATGACGCCATGAACAGCACGAACTACACGCGCGCCGCCGCCTTGCCGCAAATCCTTGCGCAGCGCATCGTCATCCTCGACGGCGCGATGGGCACGATGATCCAGCGCTACAAGCTTGGCGAGGCCGACTACCGCGGCGAGCGCTTCAAGGACCATGGCAAGGACCTGAAAGGCAACAACGACCTGCTGCAGATCACCAAGCCCGAGATCATCAGCGAGATCCACGAACAGTACCTCGCCGCCGGCGCGGACATCGTCGAGACCAACACCTTCAGCGCCACCCGCGTGGCGCAGGACGACTACGGGCTGGGCGGCGCGGCGCGCGACATCAACCTGGCGGCGGCCCGCCTGGCCCGCCTGGCGTGCGACAAGTACAGCAGCGCCGACAAGCCGCGCTTCGTGGCCGGCGCGCTGGGCCCCACCCCGCGCACGGCCAGCATCAGCCCGGACGTGAACGACCCGGCCGCGCGCAATGTCACGTTTGATGAACTCAAGGACGCCTACAAGGAACAGGCGCTGGCCCTGCTGGAAGGTGGCTGCGACCTGTTCCTGGTGGAGACCATCTTCGACACGCTCAACGCCAAGGCCGCGATCTTCGCGCTCGACGAGTTGATGGAAGACACCGGCGAGCGCCTGCCGGTGATCATCTCCGGCACCGTGACCGATGCGTCCGGCCGCATCCTGTCGGGCCAGACCGTGAGCGCCTTCTGGAACAGCGTGCGCCATGCGCGGCCGCTGGCGGTGGGGCTGAACTGCGCGCTGGGTGCCACGCTGATGCGCCCGTACATCGAAGAGCTGGCCAAGGTGGCCGGCGACACCTTCGTGAGCTGTTACCCGAATGCCGGCCTGCCCAACCCGATGAGCGAAACCGGTTTCGATGAAACGCCGCAGATCACCGGCAGCCTGCTGGAAGAATTCGCCAAGGCCGGCTTCCTGAACATCGCCGGCGGCTGCTGTGGCACCACGCCGGAGCACATTGCCGAGATCGCCCGGCGCGTCGGCCGCCACCAACCGCGCTGCCGCCATCCGCAGGTGTTTTCGGCGTTGCTGGCCGCCTGACGCCGCTACGGGCGCCCGCGCTCGCCAATCAGGATGTCGAGCCGGCGCGGGTCGGCCGCGGCAGCGCGCGTGTTGCGCCCGGCCACGGTCACGCGTTGCGCCAGCACGCCGCGCATCACCATCCAGTCGCGCGCGCTGGCGGCCCGGTCCAGGGCCAGCGCGCGCCCCGCTGCCTCGCTGCCGGTGCTGTCGGAATCACCGACGATCTGCACTTCGGCGGCGGGGTTGTCGCGCAGCGCCGCGGCCACCTTGTCGAGCCAGGCCGTTGCAGGCGCCTTCACCGCGGCGCGGCCCGGCGCAAAGGCCGCTTCGGCCGGCAGGCTGACCCACAGGCGCTGGTCGGTGGTCTGCGAAACGGCAACGTTGTCGCCCTGCAGGCCGGAGCGCAATCGCTGCGCCGCAGCGCCCAATTTGTCGGACCAGACATAGCTGGCGGCCGTGCCCTTGATCGGGCTGGCCGTGCCGACAGTGGGTGCTGAGATCGTGGCGGGCGGAGGGGGCGCCACGACCGGGGGTGCGGCGCAGCCGGCCACGACAGCGGCGCCCAGCCAACCGGCGAACCGCCCGCCACGGGGAGTGTTTTTTGTCATAGGGCGCATTGCATGCGAAGTGGGGCCGGGCCGCAAGCCCATCGCACAATCAGGGGTAACCGTACAATCCGCCCCAGCCCCAAGGAGCGTTGCGACAGAGCGGACACCCGTTCGCGCTTGCCAGGCTTGGGCTCGGCGACGGTGCTGTGGACCGTGCTGCCTGCAACGGCGCTCACCCGACCAGACTTCTGGGCCGCGGTGGGTTGTGCGGCCACAGGAATCCCAGATTCATCGAGATGCCGCCCATGAATGCCATCACGTCTGCCCTGCCCCCCATGAAGCTTGCCGGCCTGGAGCCGGTTTCCATCGGCGCGGGAACGCTGTTCGTCAACATCGGCGAGCGCACCAACGTCACCGGCTCCAAGGCGTTTGCGCGGTTGATCCTCAACGGCGAGTTCGAGGCCGCGCTCAGCGTGGCGCGCCAGCAGGTCGAGAACGGCGCCCAGATCATCGACATCAACATGGACGAGGCCATGCTCGACAGCCAGGCCGCGATGGTGCGCTTCCTGAACCTGATTGCCGGCGAGCCCGAGATCGCGCGCGTGCCGATCATGATCGACAGCTCCAAGTGGAGCGTCATCGAAGCCGGGCTGAAGTGCATCCAGGGCAAGGGCATCGTCAACTCGATTTCGTTGAAAGAAGGCGTGGACGCGTTCAAGCACCAGGCCAGGCTGGTGCGGCGCTACGGCGCGGCCACTGTCGTGATGGCGTTCGACGAAAAGGGCCAGGCCGACACCTACCAGCGCAAGATCGAGATCTGCGAGCGCGCCTACCGCATCCTGGTCGACGAGGTGGGCTTCCCGGCCGAAGACATCATCTTCGACCCCAATATCTTCGCCATCGCCACCGGCATCGAAGAGCACAACAACTACGCCGTCGACTTCATCAACGCGACGCGCTGGATCAAGCACAACCTGCCCGGCGCCAAGGTCAGCGGCGGCGTGAGCAACGTGAGCTTCAGCTTCCGCGGCAACGACCCGGTGCGCGAGGCCATCCACACCGTGTTCCTGTACCACGCGATCCAGGCCGGCATGGACATGGGCATCGTCAACGCCGGCATGGTGGGCGTGTACGACGACCTGGAGCCGGTGTTGCGCGAGCGCGTCGAAGACGTGGTGCTGAATCGGCGCGAAGACTCCGGCGAGCGCCTGGTCGAGATCGCCGAAAGCGCCAAGGGCATGGCCAAAGACGACAGCGCGCGCCTGGCCTGGCGCGCCAAGCCGGTGCAAGAGCGCTTGAGCCACGCGCTGGTGCATGGCATCAACGACTTCATCGTCGAAGACACCGAGCAGGTCTACCAGATCATCCTGGCCCGCGGCGGGCGCCCGCTGCACGTGATCGAAGGCCCGCTGATGGACGGCATGAACATCGTCGGCGACCTGTTCGGCCAGGGCAAGATGTTCCTGCCGCAGGTGGTCAAGAGCGCGCGCGTGATGAAGCAGGCGGTGGCCCACCTGCTGCCCTACATCGAGGCCGAGAAAAAGGCCATGGTCGACGCCGGCGGCGAGGCCAGGGCCAAGGGCAAGATCGTCATCGCCACCGTCAAGGGCGACGTGCACGACATCGGCAAGAACATCGTCACCGTCGTGCTCCAGTGCAACAACTTCGAGGTGGTCAACATGGGCGTGATGGTGGCCTGCCAGGACATCCTGGCCAAGGCCAAGGTCGAAGGCGCCGACATCATCGGCCTGAGCGGCCTGATCACCCCCAGCCTGGAAGAGATGCAACACGTGGCCGCCGAAATGCAGCGCGACGACTGGTTTCGCATCAAGAAGATTCCGCTCTTGATCGGCGGCGCGACCACCAGCCGCGTGCACACCGCCGTGAAGATCGCGCCGCATTACGAAGGCCCGGTGGTCTACGTGCCGGATGCGTCGCGGAGCGTGGGCGTGTGCTCCGAGCTGCTGTCTGTAGAGCGCGCCTCCAAGTTCATCGCCGTCCTGAACACCGACTACGTCCTAGTGCGCGCGCTGCACGCCATCAAGATGGTGACGCCATTGGTGACTTTGGCCGCCGCGCGGGCCAACAAGCACGCGATCGACTGGAAGGCCTACAGCCCGCCGACGCCGAAGTTCATCGGCCGCCGCGTCTTCAAGAACTATGACTTGTCCGAGCTGGCCCAGAGCAT
>JANORB010000083.1:0-80728 GCA_031415135.1 Methylibium sp. | reverse complement strand
CCACCACCACCACCACCTCCTCCGCCGCCACTGCGGCCCTTGCGATGGAATGCATCGGCGCCGATGAATCCCAAAGAAGTTTGCAAAGGATCGGGTTGACTCGGGCCGGGGCCCTTTTTCGGGCCCGGGCTGGGGGCGCTGCCACCGGCGCCGAAGCCGCCGCCGCCGCGCCCGAAGCCGCGCCCTCCGGCAGGGCTGCGCGGGTTCTGCACGAAGCGCTTGTCGAAGGTCTGCTCGAGCGGATTGGGAATCGACTTCGGGTCGAAATCGATGTCTGAATCGGGATCGAGATCGAGATCAAGGTCCCGATCGGCCTCGTGGGACTGCGCCATCGCATGGGGTTGCGGCTCGTGAGGCCGGCCCTGAGGCGGGTTGTTGCCGCGACCACGGTCGTTCGGCCGTCCTGCCTGGCGGTCGTTGCGCGGCTTTTGCTGTTGCCCGCCAGTCCGCTCGTTTCCGCGTCCACCCGGCGGGCCATCACGCGGCCCGCGGTCGCCGTTGGCGAGGCGCCGGATGGTGCGCACATCGCCCTCTTCGAGGTCGACCCAGGAGCCGCGCTTCAATCCATGCGGCAACACGACCGTGCCATAACGAATGCGGATCAGCCGGCTGACGGTCAACCCGACCACGTCAAACAACTTGCGCACTTCGCGGTTGCGCCCCTCGGTGATGACAACCCGGTACCAATGGTTGGCGCCTTCACCGCCGCCATCGTCGATCGAGCGAAAGCCGCAGGGTTGCCCTTCGACCATCACGCCCTCGATCAGTTGCGCTCGCGCCTCCGGCGTCAGCAGGCCCAGAACACGCACCGCGTATTCGCGCTCCACGCCGAAGCGCGGGTGCATCAGCTGGTTGGCCAATTCGCCCGACGTGGTGAACAGCAGCAGGCCCTCGGTGTTGATGTCGAGTCGCCCCACCGACTGCCACTTGCCCTGCTGCAAGCGCGGCAAGCGCCGGAACACCGTCGGCCGGTTCTGCGGATCGTCGTGAGTCACGATCTCGCCGACCGGCTTGTGGTACGCGATGATGCGCGGCGGCAGCGGCATGATGCGCAGCTTGACGGGCTTGCCGCTGACCCTGACCTGGTCGCCGAACGAAATGCGCTGGCCGATGTGCGCCGGTTCGCCGTTCACGGTGATGCCGCCACTCAGGATGAGCTCTTCCATGTCACGCCGCGAACCGATGCCGGCCTGGGCCAGAACCTTGTGCAATTTCGGCGCTTCCGGTTCGGGCGCCAACACGCGTTTGGGCGCTTCAGCTTCTTCGTCCGGCTCCTGCTCTTCGACATCGAAGTCACCGGAGAGCACTTGCGCGAACACGGCACTGGCTTCGGCCACCGCCGCCGCGGGAACGGCCGACGGGTCCACCGCGCCCGGGGGTCGATCGGTCGCATCGGCGCTCAAGTCACCGCGCTCACCGCGCTTGCGGTCCCTGCGGTTCCGGCGCCGGCCGCGCGGAGCGTCGGATGTGGCCTCGTCGCCCTGCGCGTCGCCCTGTGCCTCGCCCGCCGCAGCGCCCTCACCCTCGCTGCCTGACTCTGGACCCGGTTCGCTGCGTTCGGGCGAACCGGCGCCGCGGCCGTCGCCCTCGTCGATCCGCGCCGGCTCGCTCGCGGCGGAGGACGGCGCTGTCTGCACGCTCGACTCCACCGCAGAAACCGAGTCCGAGCCCGTCGATTCGGCCGCCACATCGACCGGCACGGCGCGCCGCCGCTTCGGCTTCGGTGGCGGCGCCGCGACCTCCGTCGCGGGTTCGTCCGGCGCCGAGCCCGCTGCGGCAGCGTCCACCACAACCTTGGGAGCGCGCGGCCGGCGAGCCGGCTTGGGGGCCACCTCGGCAGCGTCGGGGGCGGTGCCGTCGGCGGCAGGCAACGAGGGGGAATCTGGGTTGACGTTCATGCGTGCGGTTCCGTGGGCGCGGCATCGGCCGCGGTCTCGTCAAGGTTGACCTCGGTCGCCGAAGGGCTCTGAGGCAGGTGGTTTGCAACGGGGAAATCTGTCGAGGAATCGGGGGCGGGCACCGGCTCGGAAGGGCCTGAGTCATCCAGCGCCAGTGAGCCTTGGGCATCAAGCAGTGAAGCCTGGCCCTGCAAGGCCTGCGACAGCATTGGCGCGGCGCCATCGGCCCCGGGAAGCAACGGCAGTTGCTCCAGGCTGGCCAGGCCGAGATCGTCGAGAAACTGCCGGGTGGTGGCCCACAACGCGGGCCGCCCGGGGGCCTCGCGATAACCGATGGCCTCGACCCAGCCCCGGTCTTCGAGCTGCTTGACGATCTGGGTGGCCACGGTGACACCGCGAATGTCTTCGATGTCGCCACGGGTCACCGGCTGGCGGTAGGCAATGATCGCCAGAGTCTCCATCACGGCGCGCGAATACTTGCTCGGTTTCTCCGGGTTCATGCGGTCGAGGTACTCGCGCATTTCCGGCCGGCTCTGGAAACGCCAGCCACCGGCCAGCGTGACCAGCTCGACCCCGCGGCCGTCCCAATCGCGCCGCAGGTCGTCGAGCACGGAACGCAGCGTGTCTGCCCCGAGCTCGTCGGCAAACAACGCACGCATGTCACGCAATGGCATGGGCTGGCTTGCGCAGATGAGCGCCGTCTCGAGGACGCGCTTTGCATCCTGGGTGTTCATGGACTTTTGTTCACATCCTCGGCCGGCGACTGGCCGGCAGAAAGTTCGGGGGCACGGAATCGGGTCTTCGGACTGGGCCAGCGCCCGCTCCATGTGTGGGCCATCCGCCTGTGTGCTGGTGGGCCGGCAACGCTTCTCGCGTCCGGCCCGGTCGTCACACCCTGGGGTGCTGGACGCATCCTGTTGGACTTGAGCGTCTGCCGGGCGCATTCACGGGTGCGGCCTCGGCGTTTCGCGCCAACAAGGATTCGCGCGCATTGTACTCAACCTGCGACACATGGGTCGGCATTGTTCAGCTCGGGTCGACCAGGGTTTGCCAAGCCGCCTTGAAGTCGTCCGGCGGCTCGGCTTCGAACGCCATGGCTTGCCGGGTGATCGGGTGTGCCAACGCGAGCCGGAACGCATGCAGGGCCTGGCGGGCCATGCCCAGCGCGGCCACACCGCCGTACAGCGCGTCGGCCACCAGCGGGTTGCCACGGGCGGCCAGGTGAACCCTGATCTGGTGCGTGCGCCCGGTGTGAAGCGTGCAGCGCAACGCGCTGAATCCGTTCGAGTGCACGATCCGTTCAACGTCTGTTCGGGCGGGCCGGCCCGATGCGAGCACCGCCATCCGAACCCGTGATTGCGGGTCGCGCCCGATCGGCGCCTCGATGCTGAAACTGAGCGGTTCGACCCGGCCCACCACGATGGCCTGGTACTGGCGATGCACTTCGCGCGCCGCGATCGCGCGCGCCAGCGCCGTCACCGCCGGCAAGGTCTTGCCCACCAGCATCAAGCCCGACGTGTCCTTGTCCAGCCGGTGCACGATTCCCGCCCGCGGCAGGCTGGCCGCGCCCCGGTGGTGCGCCAGCAGCGCATTGAGCAGCGTTCCCGACCAGTTGCCGGCCGCCGGGTGGACCACCATGCCGGCACGCTTGTTCAGCACCAGCAGATCGGGATCCTCGTGGACGATGTCGATCGGCAGACTCTCGGGCCTGAAGGCCTGGCTCTCGGGCGTCGGCACCAGTTCGACGTCGATGCGCTGGCCGGCCAGCACCTTGCGCGAGGCGGTGCGGTGCACGACCCCGTCCACACGCACATGCCCCTGCGCGATCAGCGTCTGCAGGTGGCTGCGCGAAAACTCTTCGGCCATCGCCACCACGGCCTTGTCCAACCGCTGGCCGTGAAGTGCCGGCGGCACCTCGCGGACCCTGCTTTCAGGTGCCTCGTCCCAGGGTGCGGACGCCGCTTCGGATTCCGGCTCGGTCGAGGCGAAGGTCTCAGTGTTCGGCACAGGCTCAACCCTATAATCGCGACTCATTTTTTTGACAGGATGGCATTGCCGCGGCAATGCCTTGGACCGATGGAATTGATTCGAGTCTTGCGCCAGACCCTGGCCGCCGTGGCGACCGCGCTCACCGTGACGGCATGGTTGAGCGGCTGCAGTTCAACACCGAAAGACGAGACATCGGCCTGGACACCCGAGAAATTGTATTCAGAGGCGCGCGAGGAGGCAGCCGCTGGCAACTATGAACGTGCCGCCAAGCTCTTTGAACGCCTGGAAGGCCGGGCTGCGGGAACCATCGTCGCGCAGCAGGCCCAGCTCGAGCGGGCGCATGTTTTGTACAAGACCAACGAAAAGGCGCAGGCGCTCACGGTCCTCGAACGGTTCATCAAGTTGCACCCGACCAGCCCGGCGCTCGACTATGCGCTGTACCTGCAAGGCCTGGTCAACTTCAACGACAACCTGGGCATCCTGGGCAGCTTTTCCAAGCAGGATCTGTCCGAACGGGACCAGCAGGCATCGCGCGATTCGTACCAGTCGTTCAAGCAGTTGATCGAGCAGTTTCCGCAGTCGGTTTATGCCGAGGACGCCCGGGTGCGAATGAACTACATCGTCAACTCGCTCGCCGCCTACGAGGTCCACGTGGCGCGCTATTATTTTCGCCGCGGCGCCTATGTCGCGGCGGTGAACCGGGCGCAGCAGGCGGTGAAGGATTTCCAGCAATCGCCGGCCACCGAAGAAGCGCTGTTCATCATGGTGCAGTCCTACGACCGGCTCGGTCTGGAACAACTGCGCGACGATGCCGACCGTGTGCTGCGCAAGAACTTTCCGCAAACCACGTTCAGCGCGAGCAGCCTGAACGGCAAGCAGCGCGCGTGGTGGCAATTCTGGTAAGGCGGCGAGTCAGGCAGCTGGCGCCGCGCCGCCCAGGCTGCTGAGCCAGGCGAGCGCCTCGGCCTCCGTGGCCACACGGGTCATCGGCGGCATCGCCTGGCACAGGCGGCGGCCGTAGTTCATGCCGGCCAGGCGCGGATCGCAGACCACCAGCAGCCCGCGGTCGGTCTCGCTTCGAATCAAGCGGCCGGCGCCTTGTTTGAGCGACACCGCGGCTTCGGCGACGAAGTAGTCCGAGAACGGATTGCGGCCCCCGGATTCCAGCCGTTTGACGCGCGCTTGCACCAGCGGATCGTTGGGCGGCGGAAACGGCAGCTTGTCGATCAACACACATTGCAGCGCATCGCCCGGCACGTCGATGCCTTCCCAGAAGCTCTGCGAACCCACCAGCACCGACCGCGGCTGGGCCATGAACCGCTGCATCAGTTGCCGCTTCGGCAATTGCCCCTGCAGCAGCACGGCGATGTCATCGGAGTTCGCCTCGAACTGTTCGCGCAAGCGCTCGCCAATCGACTGCAATGCACGCAAGGTGGTGGTCAGCACAAAGGTGCGGCCCGAGAGGGCACGCGCGCAACGCGCCGCCAGGTCCGCCACGGCGCCGGCATGCCCCGCTTCGTTCGGTTTTGGAAACCGGGCGGGAACATACAAGCGCGCATTGAGCGCATAGTCGAACGGGCTGCCCAGCCGCAGCACGCGGGCGTCTTCCAGGCCCGCCGACTCGGTGAACCACGACAGCTTTTCGTCGTCACCCAAGGTGGCCGACGTGAAGATCCAGGCCTTGGGCGCGGCACTCATCTGCTCACGCAAGGCGTCGCGTATGTCCAGCGGCGACTCCACCAGGCGAGCCTGGTGTGGCGACACCTCGATCCAGCGCACATGGCCGGCTGCTGCGGCATCGCTGAACCGTTTGGCCAGCTGTGCGAGGTGGGCGGCGCGTTCAGCGAGCTTGGTGAAATCGGGGGCCAGCTCGCTCACCTGCTCCAGGCCCTCCAATGCGGCATCACAGGACTCGCCGATGCCGTCCAGCGCCTGCAAGAAGCCGCTGCCCGAGCCATGCTCGTCCCAGCGCAGCTTGAGCGTGCCACGCAATTCGCGCGATGGTCCGGCGGCGGCCAGGCGCAACTCGCGCGCCGCGCGCTCGCACGCGGCGGCCAGGTCCTGCCATGGCACCAGCCCACGCGCCTGGCTCAGGCCGACGGCCAGCATGTCACGAGCGAAGTCGAGCACCTGGCCGGTGCCTAAGAAGGTGCCGAGAAACTGCACCCCGGCTTCGGCGAGCTGGTGCGCCTCGTCGAACACGGCCAGATCGACACTGGGCAGCAACTCGGCCACACCGGTGTCACGCAACGCCATGTCGGCAAAAAACAGATGGTGATTGACCACCACCAGGTCGGCCGCCATGGCCTCGCGGCGGGCTTTGATGACATGGCAGCGGCGGAACTCGGGGCACTCCTGGCCCAGGCAGTTCTCGCGCGTTGACGTGACCAGCGGGATGACGCTGCTGCGCTCGTCCAGCCCTTCCAGCTCAGCCAGATCTCCGCTCACCGTGAGGTGCGACCACTGCTCCACCTTGGCCAGGGTGCGCACGGCCCAGCGGTCGGGCAGTTGCGCCGACTGGCGCGCCTGGTTCATGCGATGCAGGCACAAGTAGCTGCCACGCCCCTTCAGCAGCGCCACACTCACCGGCAATTGCAAGGCATCCCGCAGCCGCGGCAGATCGCGCAGAAACAACTGGTCCTGCAAGCTCTTGGTGGCGGTGCTGATCAAGGCCCGCGCGCCGCTCAGCAAAGTGGGCACGAGATACGCAAACGTCTTGCCGACGCCGGTTCCGGCTTCAGCCACCAGGGTGCTGCGTTCCTCGATCGCCTGGGCCACACCCAGCGCCATGCGCAGCTGCACCTCGCGCTCCACATGGTTTGCATCGGCGCGCGCCAACGCGCCGTGGCGCGAAAACGCATCGGCCACGGCCTGGCCCAGGACGGTCAACGACACTCGGTTCCCGCCGCGCCCGGCCTCACGCCGGCTCCGGCGGATCGAGCTCGATTTCGATCCGGGCGATCTGGTCCCGCAGCAGCAGACGCCGCTTCTTGAGCCGGCGCAGCACCAACTCGTCGTCAGGGCGTTCGACCGTGGCCTGGTCGATCAGGCTGTCGAGGTCTGCATGGGCCATGCGCAACTCGATGAGGTGGCGCGGCAGCGAATGCAGGTTGTCATTGTTCATCGAGGCGCGAATTTGTCCCGTGTAATGCGTTGGTCGCGGGTTCTCAATGCGATTATAGTTTTCGATCATGAGCATTTCGACCCTGGCCTATCGCCTGTCCGCCTCCACGGGGCTGCATCGCGGTGACCGCGCCTACCAGCAAGACCAGGTGCAAATATTCGCCCACGATCGGGTGCCGGGCTGCCTGCTGGGCGTGTTGGCCGATGGCATGGGCGGCAAGAGCGGTGGCCGCAAGGCGGCCGACCAGGTGATCCTGACGGCCCAGCAACTGTTCGAGCGGTTCGCGCCGAGCCGCGAGAACACGGCCGAGGCGCTCAAACAACTGGTGCTCGAAGCGCACCTGATGATCAAGCTCACCGCCATCACCTCGGAAGAAGAGCCGCACAGCACGCTCGCGGCCTTCATCATCAGCCCGTCACGCGAATGCGACATCGTGCATGCGGGCGACTCGCGCATCTATCACTTTCGCGCGTCCAACCTGGTTTCGCGCACGGTCGACCACTCTTACGTTCAGCGGCTGGTCGACGAAGGGCAGATTCTCGAAGAAGAGGCCAACAACCACCCGCAGTCCAATTTGCTGACCGGCTGCCTGGGCACCAACCAGGACCCGCCGCTGACCCACCACCACATCGCCCGCCTTGAAGTCGGCGATTGCATTCTGGCCTGCAGCGACGGCCTGTGGCATTACTTCACCGCGCGCGAGATCGGCGCCATCGTGCACACCTTGCCGCCGCGCGAGGCGAGCGAAATGCTGATCAACAAGGCGCGCCAGCGGGCGCGCGGCGGTGGCGACAACCTGTCGCTGGCGCTGGTGCGCGTCGACGCCCTGTAGCCCGCGCGCCCAGCCGTCAAGGCACCGCACCGCTCGCCGGCGGCGGCGGCAACGGGGCGCCACGCTTGTCGCCCACCGCGCGTTGCGCATTGCGTCGCTCCACGGCTTCCCGGTGGGCCTGGGCCGCTTGCTTCCTCGCCTCCAGGCGGGACGCGCCGGCGGCCTCCTGGGCCTGCCGTTCGGCCGCTGACGGGGCCGTGCGGGGTTTGCGCACGCTCGCCGGCCGGGGCGCAGGCGGCTGCCTCGCCTCACGCACGGCCGATGCCGCAGGCTCGCTGGATGGCGCCGCAGCAGGCCGGCGCGCCGACACCGGCGTTTCGCGAACCACCACCTCCCGCTCTTGCGGCTGCGCACTGCCCGCCTTCTTTCGAACCTCATCCAGCCGCCGCGCCGCGCGCTGCTGGCGTTGCTCATCGTCGAGCGCGATGGTCTGGCGCCGCAGTGGCGCCAGCGCCTCGCGCCGGTCACTGCTGGCCTCATTGACGCAGTCGGTGACGGCAAAGCGGGCTTGACAAGCGGCCTGGCGTTCGACAAACCGGGCCTCCACCGCAGCCCGCTCGCGCGCGATGCGATCGCGCTCGCCCGCCGGCGAGGTGGCATTCTGCGCCTGTGCAAGCGCGCCACCCAGGCACAGCGCGCACACCCAGCAGCCGAGCCAGCCATGCTTCATGTCAGGGCCGTGTCGACATCGCGCCGGGACAACGCAAGAAACGCGGCCGAGTGCATCTCCCTCAGCCGCGACACCGTGCGCGGAAATTCATGCGCCATCGGACCCTCCGTGTAGAGCGCCGACGGCTCCACTTCGGCCGACATGATGAGCTTGACGCGGCGGTCGTACAACACATCGACCAGCCAGGTGAAGCGGCGCGCCTCCGACGCCAGCCGGGGTGACATTTGCGGCACCCCTGACAGGAACATCGTGTGGAACTGCGACGCCAGTTCGAGGTAGTCGTTCTGCGACCGCGGGCCGCCGCACAGCACCTTGAAGTCGAACCAGACCACGCCGCCGGCACGCCGGCGCGCGGGGAATTCGCGGTGTTCGATGCGCAGCATCGGGCTCTCGTCCCGGGCTTCCGCCAGGCGGTCGAACGCCACGCTCATCAGCCCGTCGGCCGCCTCGCCCGGCGGCGTGTGGTACAGGCCCAGTTGCTCCAGCGTTCGCTGCCGGTAGTCCTGGCCGTTGTCGACGCTGATGACCTCCAGCCTGGCCTTGAGCAAGGCGATCGCGGGCAGGATGCGCTCACGGTGCAGGCCATTCGGGTACAACGCGTCGGGGTGAAAGTTGGACGTGGTGATGATGCTGACACGGTTGTCGAACAAGCCCTCCAGCAGGCGATGAAGAATCATCGCATCGGTCACGTCGGACACGTGAAACTCATCCAGGCAGACCAGCCGAAATCGCAGCGCCATGCGCCTTGCCAGTTCCTGCAGCGGGTTCACCGTGCCGTGCAGCTCGGCCAGCTCGCGGTGTACTTCGCGCATGAACTCGTGAAAGTGCAGCCGCGTCTTGCGCTTGAGCGGCACGGCCTGAAAAAAGCAGTCCATCAGGAAGCTCTTTCCGCGGCCCACACCGCCATGCATGTACACACCGCGCGGAATCGGCGGGCGCGCGATCAGCTTGGTCAGCGCATTGCTTCTGCGCGCCTTGTAGTCGGCCCACTCGGTTTCACAGCGCTCCAGCGCCGCGATGGCGCGCAGTTGGGCCGGGTCGGATCGATAGCCACGCGCCGTCAGCGTCTGTTCATAGAGCGAGCGGACCGACATGGAGAAGCGGACGGCTGGAACCCGATCTTCAGAAGTTCAGTGTGCGCTTGTCGACCGCCAGGGCGGCTTCCTTGGTGGCCTCGCTCAAGGACGGATGGGCGTGGCAGATGCGTGCAATGTCTTCGGCCGAGGCTTTGAATTCCATCGCCACCACCGCTTCGGCGATCAACTCCGAGGCCTGCGGCCCGACGATGTGAACCCCGAGGATTTCGTCCGTCTTGGCGTCGGCCAGAAACTTCACCATGCCGGTGGTGTCGCCCAGCGCGCGCGCGCGGCCATTGGCCATGAACGGGAACGTGCCGGCCTTGTACGCGCGGCCGGCCGCCTTGAGCTGCTGCTCGGTCTGGCCCACCCACGCGATCTCGGGGCTGGTGTAGATGACCCACGGGATGGTGTTGAAGTTCACGTGCCCGTGCTGGCCGGCAATGCGCTCGGCCACCGCCACGCCCTCTTCCTCGGCCTTGTGCGCAAGCATCGGGCCGCGCACCACGTCGCCGACCGCCCACACGTTGGGCAGGCTGGTCTTGCAGTCGTCGTCGACGTCGACAAAGCCGCGCTCGTCGAGCCGCAGCCCGATTCCCTTGGCGTTGAGGCCGGTGGTGTTGGGAACCCGGCCGATCGAAACGATCAGCTTGTCGCACTCCAGCGTTTGCTCGGTGCCGGCGGCGTCCGTGTAGGCCACCGTCACGCCCTTCTTGGCCGACTTGACCGATCCGATCTTGACCCCCAGCTTGATCTTCAACCCCTGTTTGGTGAACGCCTTGTGCGCCTCTTTGGCGATCTGTTCATCGACGGCGCCCAGGAAGGCCGGCAACGCTTCCAGCACGGTCACGTCCGCGCCCAGGCGGCGCCAGACCGAGCCCATCTCCAGGCCGATGACACCCGAGCCGATGACGCCCAGCGTCTTGGGCACGGCCGGAATGCGCAACGCGCCGTCGTTGGACAGGATGCTGGTTTCGTCGAACAAGGCGCCTGGCAATTCGCGTGGATTCGACCCGGTGGCCACGATGACATGCCTGCCGGTCAGCAACTGCGGCGTGTCGCCCGCCACCGCGATCTCGTAGCCGCCTTCGATGGCTTTCGCAAACGATGCCCGGCCGTGAAAGAACGCCACCTTGTTCTTCTTGAACAGGTACAGGATGCCATCGTTGTTTTGTTTCACGACGCTGTCCTTGCGCCCCAGCATCCGGGCCAGGTCCAGGCTCAGGTTGGACAGGCCGATGCCGTGCTCGGCGAAATGGTGGCCCGCATGGTCGAAGAATTCGCTCGACTGGAGCAAGGCCTTGGACGGAATGCAGCCCACGTTGGTGCAGGTGCCACCCGGTGCCGGGCCGCCCGCGCTGTTGTTCCATTCGTCGATGCAGGCGGTGTTGAAGCCGAGTTGCGCGGCGCGAATGGCGGCGATGTAGCCGCCGGGGCCGGCGCCGATGACGATGACGTCGAATGTGTTGGCCATGGTCAGATGCGAAACATCAGATGTCAAAGAGCAGGCGCGCCGGGTCTTCCAGCGCTTCTTTCATCGCCACCAAGCCCAGCACCGCCTCGCGGCCGTCGATGATGCGGTGGTCGTACGACATGGCCAGGTAGTTCATCGGGCGGATCACGATCGCGCCGTTTTCAACCACCGCGCGGTCCTTCGTCGCATGCACACCCAGGATCGCCGCCTGCGGCGGGTTGATGATGGGGGTGGACAGCATGGAGCCGAACACACCGCCGTTGGAAATGGAGAACGTGCCGCCGGTCAGGTCGTCGAGCGACAGCTTGCCTTCCTTGGCCTTGTTGCCGAACTCGGCGATCTTCTTCTCGATGTCGGCAAAGCTCAACTGGTCGGCATTGCGCAGGATGGGCACCACCAGGCCACGCGGCGAACCGACCGCGATGCCGATGTCGAAGTAGCCGTGGTAGACGATGTCGTTGGCGTCGACGCTGGCGTTGATCACCGGGTACTTCTTCAGCGCGGCCACGGCGGCCTTGACGAAGAAGCTCATGAAGCCGATCTTGACGCCGTGTTCCTTCTCGAACTTTTCCTGGAAGCGCTTGCGCATTTCCATCACCGGCGCCATGTTCACTTCATTGAAGGTGGTCAGGATGGCGTTGCTCGCCTGCGACTGCAGCAGCCGTTCGGCCACGCGCGCGCGCAAGCGGCTCATCGGCACACGCTGCTCTGGCCGATCGCCCAGCTTCACGGCCACCGGCGCCGCCACCGGCGGCAATGGCCTGGCTGCGGCCGGTGCAGCCACGGGTGCGGCCACAGGTGCGGCGACCGCAGGCGCGAGCACGGCCGGCGCTTTGGCGCCACTCTCCAACGCGCCGAGCACGTCGCCCTTGGTGACGCGGCCGTCCTTGCCGGTGCCGGGCACCGAGCCCGCGGCGAGCTGGTTGTCGGTCATCAGCTTGGCGGCGGCGGGCATGGCCACACCGGCCATCGCACCAGCCGCGGGAGCGGCGCTTGCAAGCGCAGGCGCGGCGGCGGACGGCGACACGGCTTGAACCGCCAGCGGGCTCACCTGAACGGTGCCCTCGGTGTCGATCCTGGCAATGACCTCCTCGCCCACACACGTCTCGCCGTCGTTCTTGACCAGTTGAGCCATCACACCGGCGGCCGGAGCCGGCACTTCGAGCACCACCTTGTCGGTCTCGATCTCGACCAGGATTTCGTCGAGCTGAACCGCCTCGCCGGGCTTCTTGCGCCACTGCAGCAGCGTGGCTTCGGCCACCGATTCGGAGAGTTGCGGAACCTTGACTTCTACGATTGCCATTTTCATTCTTTCTTCTGGATTCGACGGCGCGTCACAGGCGCGCCCCGTTGCATGGGCGCAGGCCTATTTGCTCAGGATGAAGCCCTTGAGCTTTGCAAAGGCCTGCTCCAGCAAGGTCCGTTGCTGTTCCTGGTGCAGATGGGCGTATCCCACCGCAGGAGACGCCGACGCCGGTCGGCCGGCATAACCGAGCTTTTGCCCGTCGACCATGTTTTCGTGGATGTAGTGCTGCACGAAGAACCAGGCGCCCTGGTTCTGCGGTTCGTCCTGGCACCACACCACGTCGGTGAGGTTGGGGTACTTTTTCATTTCCGCGCCGAAGGCCTTGTGCGGGAACGGGTACAGCTGCTCGACGCGGATGATCGCCACGTCGGTCTTCTTGTTTTCGGTGCGCGCCCGCACCAGGTCGTAGTAGACCTTGCCCGAGCAGGCGATGACGCGCTTGACCTTGTCGGCGTTCACCTCCGCGTTGACCTCGCCGATCACGGTCTTGAACTCGCCCCGGGTGAACTCTGTCAGCGGCGAGCCGGCGTCCTTGGCGCGCAACAGCGACTTCGGCGTCATCAGCACCAGCGGCTTGCGGAACATGCGCACCATCTGCCGGCGCAACACGTGGAAGATCTGGCTCGCCGAGGTGGGCTGCACGATCTGCATGTTGTTGTCGGCCGCCAGTTGCATGAAGCGCTCAAGCCGGGCCGAGGAGTGCTCGGGCCCCTGCCCTTCGTAGCCGTGCGGCAGCATCAGCGTGATGCCGTTGGCGCGGCCCCATTTCACTTCGCCGGAGGCGATGAACTGGTCGATCACGACCTGCGCGCCGTTGGCGAAATCGCCGAACTGCGCTTCCCAGATCACCAGCGTGTTGGGTTCGGCGGACGCATAGCCGTACTCGAATCCGAGCACCGCCTCTTCGGACAACAGTGAATCGATCACGACGAACGGCGCCTGTCCTGCGGCCACGTGCTGCAGCGGCGTGTAGGTGCCTTCGTCCCACTTTTCGCGGTTCTGGTCGTGCAGCACCGAGTGGCGGTGGGTGAAGGTGCCGCGCCCGCAGTCCTCGCCCGACAGGCGCACGGCGTAACCGCTGGCCACCAGGGATGCGTAGGCCAGGTGCTCGCCCATGCCCCAGTCGACATTGATCTCGCCGCGGCCCATCGCCGCACGATCGGCCAGCACTTTTTCGACCAGGGGATGGGCCTTGAAGTTGGCCGGCAGCGTGGTCACGCGTTCGGCCAGGCGCTTGACCTCGGCCAGAGGCAGCGCGGTGTCGGCGGCATCGGTCCACTTCTTGCCGAGGAACGGCGACCAGTCGACCGCGTACTTGCTCTTGAAGTTGGTCAGCACCGGATCGACCGTGTGCTTGCCGGCGTCCATCGCGGCGCGCAGGCTCTTGACCATCGCGTCGGGCCCGTCGGCGGCGACCGCGCCCTGGGCCACCAACTTGTCGCCGTACAGCCTGCGCGTGCCGGGATGCTGGGCGATCTTCTTGTACATCAGCGGCTGGGTCAGCGCCGGCGTGTCCTGCTCGTTGTGGCCGAGCTTGCGGAAGCAGACGATGTCGACCACCACGTCCTTGTGAAACTCCTGCCGGTAGTCGAGCGCGATTTGCGTGGCCAGCACCACCGCTTCGGGGTCGTCGCCGTTGACGTGCAGCACCGGCGCTTCGATCATTTTCACCACGTCGGTGCAATAGAGCGTGGAACGCGTGTCGCGCGGGTCGGAGGTGGTGAAGCCGATCTGGTTGTTGATCACCAGGTGCACCGTGCCGCCCGTAAAGTAGCCGCGCGTCTGCGCCAGCGCCAGCGTTTCCATCACCACACCCTGGCCTGCGAATGCGGCGTCGCCGTGCACGATGATGGGCAGCACCGACTCGCCATGCAGATCGCCGCGCCGGTCCTGGCGCGCCTTCACCGAACCCTCCACCACCGGGTTGACGATTTCCAGGTGCGAGGGGTTGAAGGCCAGGCTCAGATGCACCGGGCCACCGGGCGTGGTGACATCGCTTGAGAAACCCTGGTGGTACTTCACGTCACCCGACGGCAGGTTCTCGGGCGCGGTGTGGTCGAACTCCGCAAACAGGTCCATCGGCATCTTGCGCAGCGTGTTGACCAGCACGTTGAGCCGGCCCCGGTGCGCCATGCCGATGACGATTTCCTGCACCCCCTTGCTGCCCGCGCGCTGCACCAGCTCGTCCATCGAGGCGATGAAACTCTCGCCGCCCTCCAGCGAGAAGCGCTTTTGCCCGACATACTTGGTGTGCAGGTAGCGCTCCAGCCCCTCGGCGGCCGTCAGCCGGCCCAGGATGTGGCGCTTTTCCTCGACACTGAAATTGGGCTTGGAGCGAATGCTCTCCAGGCGTTGCTGCCACCAGCGCTTTTCAGCGGGTTCGGTCACATGCATGTACTCGGCGCCGATGGAGCCGCAGTAGGTCTCGCGCAGTGCGCGCACGATCTCGCGCAGCGTCATGTTGTCGGTCGACGTGAAGTACGTGTTCGTCGCGCTGAACACGATGTCCATGTCGGACTCGCTGAGATCGTAGAACGCGGGCTCGAGCTCGGGAATCTTCGGTCGCTCCTGGCGCTTGAGCGGGTCCAGGTCGGCCCAGCGTGAACCGAGGAAGCGGTAGGCCGCGATCAGCGACTGGACATGAACCTGCTTGCGCGCCACCGCCAGGTCGGCGCTCGACGCCTTGTTCCCGAACGCGTTGGCCTTGGCGCGCTGCGCGAAGGATTCGACCACCGGCGCATGGGCCACGTCGCGGGCGTTGGAGCCATCGGAGGCGGGAACATTCTGCAGCGCGTCGAAGTAGGAGCGCCAGTTGTCCGTCACCGAGCCGGGGTTGTCGAGGTAAGCCTCGTACATCTCCTCGACGTAGGGAGCATTGCCCCCGAACAGGTACGAAGTCGCCCTGATTTGCTGCATCATCTTGCGCTCACCTTTCGCGCCGGCATCCGGCACTCCGATGGGTTGAACAACCTTCCGCGACACGGCTTGACCGATTGGCGGACGAGCGACCCGCCGATGCCTTGACAGCACAGGCGGCGGGAAGGACCATTGAAATCTGCCTGCGACTTTAACACCTGGGGTGCGCGGGGCGGGCTTTCCCGGCTCCACGCGCCGAGCGTACCCCCGTAGCATGGCGGCCCGGCACACTTCACCTGGAGCCACTGATGAAACTGAACACTTTGCTGGCCAGCGCGGCCATGGCCGCCTGCCTGCTCGCCGCCCCCGCCCACGCCAACACCTTGCGCTGGGCCGCGCAAAACGACATCCTGACGCTGGACCCGCATTCGCAAAATCATGCGACGACCAACGCCATCCTGATGCATGCCTACGAGGGCCTGACCCGCTACAGCGCCAAGTACGAAGTCGAGCCGGCGCTGGCAACGAAGTGGACCTACGTCAGCCCGACCCAGGTGCGATTCGAGTTGCGCAAGGGTGTCAAATTCCATGACGGCACACCGTTCACGGCCGACGATGTGGTGTTCTCGTTCGGCCGCATCAAGCAACCGCAGGGCACGATGTCGATCTACGTGACCGGCATCGGTGACATCAAGAAGATCGACGATCACACGGTCGACTTCATTCTGGGCTCGCCCAACCCGATCCTGCTGCGCAACATCATCGACTTCCGCATCATGAGCAAGGCGTGGGCTGAGCAGAACAAGACCACCAACACGCAGGACTACAAGGCCAAGGAAGACAACTACGCCTCGCGCAACGTCAACGGCACCGGGCCCTACCGCATCACCGGCTGGCAGCCCGACCAGCGCATCAACATGGTGGTCAACAAGGACTGGTGGGACAAGCTCACCGGCAACGTCACCGAGGTGATCTACACCCCGATCAAACAAGACTCGACCCGCGTGGCGGCGCTGCTGTCGGGCGACGTGGACATGCTCACCGACCTGCCCACGCAAGACGTGGCGCGCCTGCGCAGCGAAGAAAAGCTCAAGCTGGTCGACGGCCACGAGGTGCGCACGATCTTCATCGCCATGGACCAGTTCAGCCCCGAATTGAAGAACTCGGACGTGAAGGGCAAGAACCCGTTCAAGGACAAGCGCGTGCGCGAGGCACTCAACCTCGCCATCGACCGCGAGACCATCAAGCGCACCACGATGCGCGGGCTGTCGATTCCGGCGGCCATCATGGTGGCGCCCGGTGTCAACGGGCACGCGCCCGACATCGACGCGCCGCTCAAGGCCGACCCCGACAAGGCGCGCAAGCTGCTGGCCGATGCGGGCTACCCGAACGGCTTCGAGTTCACGCTGGCCTGCCCGAACAACCGCTACGTCAACGACGAAGAGATTTGCCAGAACGTGCTGGCGATGTGGGCGCGCGTGGGCATCAAGGCGCGCTTGGCGGCGGAGAACATGTCGACCTTCATCGCCAAGGTTCAGAACTTCGAGACCTCGGCCTACCTGCTCGGCTGGGGCGTGGCGACCTATGACGCGCAGTACTCGCTGCAGTCGCTGGTGCGCACGCGCACGACCGGGGCCGACGGCAACTTCAACTTCGGCCGCGTCAGCGACGCCAAGGTGGACCAGCTCGTCGATGCGATGAAGTCCGAGACCGACATCAGCAAACGCAACGCCATGATCCGCGAGGCGCTGCTGCAAACGCGCGACGAGTACCTGTACATCCCGCTGCACCACCAGCTGCGCCCGTGGGCCATGAAAAAGGGCGTCGACACCGTGCACCGCTCGGACGACCGGCCGGAAGCGCGCTTCACGTCCGTGAAGTGAAGTCGAGGCTCAGGCGGGCAGCGAATTGCGCACGATGCGGCCGCCCTGCATGAGCAGCCGTATCCCGCTGGCGGGCTCGGCCAGCATCTCCAGGCTGCGCGTCGGGTCGCCGTCGACCACCAGCAGATCGGCCCAGGCGCCGGCAACGAGCTGACCGATCTGCCGCTCCTGCCGCATCAGCCGCGCCGCGACGATGGTGGCGCTCTGCAGCACTTCCACCGGCGTCATGGCCGGCAGGCGCAGGTCGAACTCACCCGACTGGCGCGCGTGCATGTGCCCGAGCAGGTCGGTGCCGAACACCACCGGCACACCTTCGGCGCGAGCGATCTTCACGGCCTCGATGCCACGCGCATGCACCACCCGCAGCTTGTCCAGCATCGCAGCCGACCAGCCCAGCCGCTGCCCTTCATCGGCCAGCGCGACGTAGGTCGACAAGGTCGGGACGAGGTAGGCGCCGTGCTCTTTCATCACCCGGGCCGTCGCTTCGTCGATCAGGTTGCCGTGTTCGATCGAGCGCACTCCAGCCTGGACCGCGCGCGTGACAGCGCGCGGCGAATAGGCATGCGCCATCGTGTACAGGTTGGCGGCGTCGGCTTCTTCGCAGGCGGCGCGCAGCTCATCGAGCGAGAACTGGGTGCCATCGATCGGGTCGGTGGGGCTGGAAACACCACCACCGGCCATGATCTTGATCTGGTTGGCGCCGTTGCGCACCTGCTCGCGCACCGCGCGCCGCACTTCGCCCACGCCGTCGGCAATCGCGCCAATCAGCCCCAGCCCGGCACAGGCGCAGAACATCTCGCGCGAGCGCACGCCCTTGGGCCGCATGTCGGCATGGCCGCCGGTCTGTGAAATCGGAAAGCCGGCGATGAACAGCCGCGGCCCTTCGAACAGCCCGCGCTCGACCGCTTCTTGCAAGCCGAAGTCGGCACCGCCCGCGTCGCGCACCGTGGTGAAGCCACGCATCAGCATGTCGCGCAGGATGTGGCTGCTTTGAGCCGACACCAGCGAGGCCGGCTGCAGGGCCAGACTCGTCAGATCATGCGATGCCGCGACCACATGCACGTGGGCGTCGATCAGACCGGGCAGCACGGCCCGGCCACCGGCGTCGATCACCCGCGCAGCGTCGACCTGAACCGGTTCGGACGTGACGCCGGCGATGCGCCCGCCTTCGATCACGATCTGGCTGTTCGGGCACAAACGCCCGGTGGCGCTGTCGAAGACGCTGGCGTTGCGGATGACTTGTCGCTGACTCATCGCGGCTCCCCGTTGGCGCTTTGCGGCCGCACCCGGCTCAGGCGGGAATCAAGCGCTGCCGGGCCGACTCGTATTCGCGCCGCAAGCGCGCGATCAACTCGCGCGCGGGCAGCACCCGATCGACCGTGCCGATGCCCTGCCCGCAACCCCAGATGTCCTTCCAGGCCTTGGTGGCGGCACCGCTGAAGTTCATCTTGCTCGCATCACTGACGGCCAACTGGTCGGGGTCGAGTCCGGCGTTGCGGATCGAGCCCTTCAGGTAGTTGCCATGAACACCGGTGAACAGGTTGCTGTAGACGATGTCGTCGCTGTTGCCGTCGACGATCATCTGCTTGTAGCCGTCCGACGCGCGCGCCTCCTCGGTGGCAATGAACGCCGAGCCGATGTAGGCGAAGTCGGCTCCCATGGCCTGCGCGGCCAGCACCGCGCCACCGCTGGCGATGGCGCCGCTCAGCGCCACCGGGCCGTCGAACCACTGGCGGATTTCCTGCACCAGCGCAAACGGGCTCTTCACACCGGCGTGGCCGCCAGCGCCCGCAGCCACGGCGATCAGCCCGTCGGCGCCCTTCTCGATCGCCTTTCGGGCGAAGGTGTTGTTGATGATGTCGTGCAAGACCACACCCCCCCACGCATGCACCGCTTCATTGAGATCGGTGCGCGCACCCAGAGACGTGATGATGATGGGCACCCGGTACTTGGCGCACACCCGCAGGTCGTGTTCAAGGCGGTCGTTGCTCTTGTGCACGATCTGGTTGATGGCGAACGGCGCGGCAGGCCGTTCGGGGTGCGCCCTGTTGTGGGCGGCGAGTGTTTCGGTGATCTCGGCCAGCCACTCGTCCAACTGCTCGGCGGGCCGGGCGTTCAGCGACGGCATCGACCCGACCACGCCGGCCTTGCATTGTTCGATGACCAGTTGGGGGTTGCTGATGATGAACAGCGGCGCACCGATGATCGGCAGCGGCAGATGGCGCAGGACGGTGGGAAGCGGCATGGGTCTTTGTTCTCGACAAGTGGTCTCAGAATGATTCGAGCGCCAACGCGGTGACGCTGTCGGCGCCATCGACGATGGCATCGCGCATGCCCGGCAACCTGCTGAGCAGATGGTCGGCATAGAAGTGCGCGGTGGCGACCTTGGCGCGCAGGAAGGCGGTGTCGCCCTCGCCCTTGGCGAGCTGGTCCTCGGCCACCAGCAGCGCCCGCGCCAGCTGCCAGCCGGCGGCCAGGATGCCCGCCAGCATGAGGTAGGGCACCGAGCCGGCGAACACCGCGTTCGGACTGGCCCTGGTTCCGCCCACGACGAAATCGACCACCTGTTCGAACGCTTCGCGGCCGGCCTTCAGGCGTTTGAGCATGGCGCGCGCGGCGACGCTGTCACGTTGCGCGAGCAGCTGTTCGGTGGCTGCGATCTGGGCCGCGACGGCCTTGGCCGTGCGGCCGCCGTCGCGCGCGGTCTTGCGGCCCACCAGGTCGTTGGCCTGGATCGCCGTGGTGCCCTCGTAGATGGTCAGGATGCGCGCGTCGCGCAAGTACTGCGCAGCGCCGGTTTCTTCGATGAAACCCATGCCGCCATGCACCTGCACCCCCAGGCTCGCGATCTCGATGCTCATCTCGGTGCTGTAGCCCTTGACCAGCGGCACCATGAATTCATAGAAAGCCTGGTTCTGCTTTCGCGTCTCGGCGTCGGGGTGGTGGTGCGCGGCGTCGAACGCGGCCGCGGCCACCATGGCCATCGCGCGGCAGCCTTCGGTGCAGGCGCGCATGGTCATCAGCATGCGTTTCACGTCGGGGTGGTGAATGATGGCGCCGCTGCCGGGAAGCGAGCCGTCCACCGGCCGCGACTGGATGCGATCGCGCGCAAACTGCGCCGCCTTCTGGTAGGCCCGTTCGGCAATCGCGATGCCTTGCATGCCCACGGCGTAGCGCGCCGCGTTCATCATGATGAACATGTACTCCAGGCCACGGTTCTCCTGGCCGATCAGGTGCCCCACGGCGCCACCGTGGTCACCGAACTGAAGCACGGCCGTCGGGCTGGCCTTGATGCCCAGCTTGTGCTCGATGCTGACGCAGTGGGCGTCGTTGCGCGCGCCCAGGGAACCGTCGGCATTGATCATGAATTTCGGCACGATGAACAGGCTGATGCCCTTCACGCCTTCGGGCGCGCCCACCACGCGCGCCAGCACCAGGTGCACGATGTTGGCGGCCAGGTCGTGCTCGCCGTAGGTGATGAAGATCTTGGTGCCGAAGAGCTTGAAGCTGCCATCGGGCTGCGGCTCGGCGCGGGTGCGCACCATCGCCAGGTCGGAACCCGCTTGCGGTTCGGTCAGGTTCATCGTGCCGGTCCACTCGCCCGAGATCATCTTCGGCAAGTACAGCGCCTGCTGCGCGGGCGAGCCCGCCGTGAGCAGGGCTTCGATGGCGCCGTCGGTCAGCAAGGGGCACAGCGCAAAACTCATGTTGGCGCTGTTGAGCATTTCGATGCAGGCCGCCCCGATGGTCTTGGGCAAGCCCTGCCCGCCGAACTCGGCCGGGTGTTGCAAGCCCTGCCAGCCGCCTTCGCCGAACTGGCGGAACGCCTGCGCAAAGCCGGGCGTGGTGGTCACCTTGCCGTCCTTCCATGTCGAGGGATTTTTGTCGCCCTCCCAGTTCAACGGCGCCAGGACGCCTTCGTTGAACTTGGCGCATTCTTCGAGCACGGCCTGGGCGGTCTCGACGCCGGCCTCTTCGAAGCCCGGCATCTTGGCCACCTCATCGAGGCCGGCAAGTTCCTTCATGCAAAACAGCATGTCCTTCACGGGAGCCAGGTAGGTCACGGCGAGTCCTTCGGTGTGTCAGCCAACAAAAAGCCCGTCCGCCCACGGTCATCGGGCGAACGGGCTGCGATTTCATTCGACGCCGGTCAGAGTGCTGCGATCAACTCCGGGATCGCAACAAACAGGTCAGCTTCCAGGCCATAGTCGGCCACACTGAAGATCGGCGCTTCGGGGTCTTTGTTGATGGCCACGATGACCTTGCTGTCCTTCATGCCCGCCAGGTGCTGGATCGCGCCGCTGATGCCGCACGCCACGTACAGCTGAGGCGCGACGATCTTGCCGGTCTGGCCGACCTGCCAGTCATTCGGCGCGTAGCCCGCATCGACCGCGGCGCGCGACGCGCCCAACGCGGCGCCGAGCTTGTCGGCCAGGGGCGTGAGCACCTCGTTGAATTTTTCAGAACTTCCCATGGCGCGACCACCGGAGACGATGATCTTGGCGGCGGTCAACTCCGGCCGGTCGTTCCTGGCGATCTCGCTGCCGAGAAAGCTCGTCTTGGCGCTGGCCGCCACAGGCGCCAGGACTTCGATGGCCGCTGCGCCACCCGACGCGGCGGCCGGATCAAAGCCGGTGGTGCGCACCGTGATGACCTTGGTGGCGTCCAGGCTCTGCACCAGAGCGACCGCGTTGCCAGCGTAGATCGGCCGCTCGAACGTGTCTGGCGCGACAACCTTGGTGATGTCGGAGATCTGGCCGACGTCGAGCCTGGCCGCCACTCGGGGCGCGATGTTCTTGCCCGACGCGGTGGCGGGAAAAACAATGTGGCTGTAGTTCGGCGCCAGCGCCAGCACCTGCGCGGCGACGTTCTCGGCCAGCCCGTGCGCAAACTGTTCGCCATCGGCGTGCAGCACCTTCGCCACGTTGGTGATGCGGGCGGCAGCCGCCGCAGCGGCGCCGGCATTCGCGCCGGCAATCAGCACGTGCACCTCACCGCCACATTGCGCTGCGGCGGTGACGGTGTTCAGCGTCGCACCCTTGACGATGTGGTTGTCGTGTTCAGCAATGACAAGGCAGGCCATGGTCAGATCACCTTCGCTTCGGTCTTGAGTTTGGCGACCAGCGTGGCCACATCGGGCACCTTGATGCCGGCACTGCGCTTGGGCGGCTCACTCACCTTGAGGGTCTTGATGTGCGGCGTGATGTCCACACCCAGGTCCGCCGGCTTGAAAACCTCAAGCGTCTTCTTCTTCGCCTTCATGATGTTCGGCAAGGTCACGTAGCGCGGCTCGTTCAGGCGCAGGTCGGTGGTGACGACGGCCGGCAGGTCGATGCTCAAGGTCTCCAGCCCGCCGTCGACTTCGCGTGTGACCCGCGCCTTGCCGTCGACCACTTCCACCTTGCTGGCAAACGTGCCCTGCGGCAGGTCGGCCAGCGCAGCGAGCATCTGGCCGGTCTGGTTGCAGTCGTCGTCGATGGCCTGCTTGCCCAGGATGATCAGGCCGGGCTGCTCCTTGTCGACCAGCGCCTTGAGCAGCTTGGCCACCGCCAGCGGCTGGAGTTCTTCGGTGGTCTCGACCAGGATGGCGCGGTCGGCGCCGATGGCCATGGCGGTGCGCAAGGTCTCCTGGCACTGCGTGACCCCGCAGGACACCGCGATCACCTCGGTGACCACGCCCTTCTCGCGCAGCCGCACCGCCTCTTCAACGGCGATCTCGTCGAACGGGTTCATGCTCATCTTGACATTGGCGATGTCCATGCCCGTGCCATCGGATTTCACACGCACCTTCACGTTGTAATCGACGACCCGTTTCACTGCGACGAGAACCTTCATTCCGTGGGCTCCTGAATTGATGCTTGCATTGATTCGATTCTAGTTCTCGAGCGCCATGCGCCAGGCCATGTGCAAGCCTGCCGATGGCGAAATAGAACGATCGTTCGATTTTATCTGATCCCCACGGGACAGAGGGACTCAGGCTCTTGCGCGCGCGGCCTGAACGCCGCGTTCCACATTCAGCGGCAGCAACAGCACCAGCCCGACGACGAAGAACACGGCGGTGGACAGAATGGCCAGGCGATGGTTGCCACTGGTCAACAGGGTCACCACGCCGTAGGTCAGCGGGCCGACGATGGCTGCCAAGCGCGTCGCGAAGGTCCACAGGCCAAAGAACTCTGCGAGATGCCGGGCCGGCGCGAAAACACCGGTCATCGCACGCCCGGCCGACTGGCTCGAGCCCATGCAAAGGCCGGCAATCACGGCGGCCACCCAGAACAGCGTGGGGCTGGTCGCCAGGTAAGCCAGCACGGTCATCACGATCCAGCCGACCAGCGTGATCGCCAGCGCGCGCTTGTGCCCCACCCGGTCCTGGAAATAGCCGAAACCGAACGCGCCGATTGCCGAGGCGATGTTGACCAGGAACACCAGCAGCATCGTGTCTGCCTGCTTGAAGCCGAGCGCCTGTTCAGCGTAGACCGCAGCCAACGCAATCACCACCGAAATGCCGGCCTGATAGGCGGCGCCGCACGCCAGCAGCCAGCAGAAGTCGCGGTGGTTGCGCGCCTTGCGCCAGCTGTCGGCCAGGCGTTGCACCGAGGCCTTCAACCCGGCCTGCCGGAGGGCGCCGGTTTGAGGCACCGCGCGCTCACGCAGCAGGACAAACGTGGCCACCGAAGCAAGACCATAAACAGTCGTCGTGATCAGCATCGTCACCGGAACGAACTCGGTGGCCGGCATGCCCTTGGCCTGGGCCCACAGCACGTAGGCCAGCGACAAGCCCAGCGACAGCATGCCGCCGAAATAACCGAAGCTCCAGCCCCAGCCCGACACGCGGCCCATGGCCTCGCGCCGTGCCAGTTCAGGCAGAAACGCCGCGATCAGCGACTCGCCGTAGGAATAAAAAACGTTCGACAGAATGATGGCCACACCGGCCAGCCAGACGTCGCCGCGCCCCACCAGCGCCAGTGCCGCAGTGGCAACGACACACCCCACCGTGGTCAGCATCAACAAGCGCTTCTTCGCGGCGCGCAGGTCGGCATAGGCCCCCAGCGCCGGCATGGTCAACATCACGATCAGGCTGGACAAGGCCAGCACCATGGTCCAGGCAAAAGTGCCCCAGTCGGCGCCATTGGCGGCCACACCCACAAAGTAGGTGTTGAACACGGCGGTCAGCACCACCGTGGTGTAGCCCGAGTTCGCAAAGTCGTACATGGCCCAGCCGAACACCTCGCGCTTGCGCACGCCTTCGTTGAGCGAGTCTTGCGAAAAAAGGGCCATGGAACCTCCGATGCGCTGCCGAGCGGCGCGGGTGTGGACAGGGGTGGTGCCCAGGACGGGGATCGAACCCGTATGCCCTCTTTCGAGAAGCGGCGGATTTTAAGTCCGCTGTGTCTGCCAGTTTCACCACCCGGGCTGCGGCGGATTATGGGCGTGAGGCGTTGCGGCAAGTCCAGCAAAATGGGCCTTGCGGCAACTGCTGCAAGGCCCAGGGCTTTGGAGGCGCGGCCCGGAGTCGAACCGGGCTGAACGGATTTGCAATCCGGTGCATAACCGCTTTGCTACCGCGCCGTCGGATGGAAAACAGGGAAGCCGAAGCTTCCCTGTGATGTTCTGGAGCGGGAGAAGAGTCTCGAACTCTCGACCTCAACCTTGGCAAGGTTGCGCTCTACCAACTGAGCTACTCCCGCATTGCTTCGATCAACACCTGTCGGCGTTTTTCGAAGCTCTCATTATAGATCGAAAAAACGGGCGCAAGCGCTCCCCGTCACCCTCTGCGAATCAATGCGTCAGCAAGTCAACGCCTGCCGCCGGGGCAGCGGGTTGAGCCACTGCCTCTGGCTTCACGGGCTCATCCTCCGGCAACGGCTGCGGCATGGTTTCGAGCGCGACTTCCAGCACACGGTCGATCCACCGCACCGGCACGATCTCCAGGTTGTTCTTGACGTTCTCGGGGATCTCTTGCAGATCCTTCACGTTCTCTTCGGGGATCATCACGATCTTGATGCCACCCCGGTGCGCCGCGAGGAGCTTCTCTTTCAGCCCGCCGATCCCGGTGACTTCGCCGCGCAGCGTGATCTCGCCGGTCATCGCCACATCGGCCCGCACCGGGATTCCGGTGAGCGCCGATACAAACGCGGTCGTCATTGCCGCACCCGCACTCGGACCGTCCTTGGGCGTCGCCCCGTCGGGCACGTGGATGTGCACGTCACGCTTCTCGAACATCTCATCCTTGATGCCCAGGCGACGCGCACGACTGCGGACCACCGAGCGCGCCGCTTCGACCGACTCTTTCATCACGTCGCCCAACTGGCCGGTGCGAATGATCTGGCCTTTGCCGGGCATGACCGCCGCTTCGATGGTCAACAAATCGCCGCCCACTTCGGTCCAGGCCAAGCCCACGACCTGGCCCACCTGGTTCTTCTTCTCGGCCTGGCCGTAATCAAAGCGTCGCACACCCAGGTAGTCGTTCAGATTGCCTTCGACGACCACGACCTTGCCGGTCACTTGTTTGAGCTGGATAGCCTTGACCACCTTGCGGCAGATCTTGGAGATTTCACGCTCGAGCGAGCGCACGCCGGCTTCTCGCGTGTAGTACCGAATGATGCCGCGCACGGCGGACTCGGTGACTTCCATCTCCTCGGGCTTCACGCCGTTGTTCTTGGCCTGCTTGGGCAACAGGTAGCGCAGCGCGATGTTGGTCTTTTCTTCTTCGGTGTAGCCCGAAAGGCGAATCACCTCCATCCGGTCGAGCAGCGCCGGCGGGATGTTCATCGAGTTCGATGTGGCGATGAACATCGTGTCGGACAGGTCGAAGTCGACCTCGACATAGTGGTCGCTGAAGGTGTGGTTCTGCTCCGGGTCGAGCACCTCGAGCAGCGCGCTCGACGGGTCGCCGCGGAAGTCCATGCCCAGCTTGTCGATCTCGTCCAGCAGGAACAGCGGGTTGCGCGTGCCGATCTTGCTCAGGCTTTGCAGCACCTTGCCCGGCATCGAGCCGATGTAGGTGCGGCGATGGCCGCGAATCTCGGCTTCGTCGCGCACACCGCCCAGTGCCATGCGAACGAACTTGCGCCCGGTCGCCCGCGCCACGCTCTGGCCCAGCGAGGTCTTGCCCACGCCCGGCGGCCCGACCAGGCACAGGATTGGCGCCTTGACCTTGTCGACGCGCTGTTGCACCGCAAGGTACTCAAGAATGCGGTCCTTGACCTTTTCCAGGCCATGGTGGTCTTCGTTCAGCACTGCTTCGGCAAACGCGAGATCGTGTTTGATCTTGGTCTTCTTGGCCCAGGGCAGGTTGATCAAGGTGTCGATGTAGTTGCGCACCACGGTCGCCTCGGCCGACATCGGCGACATCAGCTTGAGCTTCTTCAGCTCGCCGTCGACCTTCTTGCGTGCCTCCTTGGGCATCTTGGCCGCAATGATCTTCTTTTCCAGCTCCTCCATGTCGGCGCCTTCTTCGCCGTCACCGAGTTCCTTCTGGATCGCCTTCACCTGCTCGTTCAGGTAGTACTCGCGCTGGCTCTTTTCCATCTGGCGCTTGACGCGGCCACGGATGCGCTTTTCAACCTGCAGGATGTCGACTTCGTGCTCAAGTTGCTCGAGCAATTTTTCGAGCCGCTTGTCCACGGCGAAAAGATCGAGCACGGCTTGTTTGTTTTCAAGCTTGAGCGGCAGGTGCGCGGCAATCGTGTCGGCCAGGCGCCCCGCTTCGTCGATGCCCGAGATGGACGTGAGAATCTCCGGCGGGATCTTCTTGTTGAGCTTGACGTACTGGTCGAACTGCTGTGTCACGGCGCGTCGCAGGGCCTCGACCTCCGGCTTGACATCAGCGTCAGGCGGCACCGGAGTGACTTCAGCAACAAAATATTCCCCGTTGTCGCTGATGCTGTGCGTATTGGCGCGCTGCACGCCTTCGACCAGCACCTTGACGGTGCCGTCGGGCAGCTTGAGCATCTGCAGGATGCTGGACACGCAGCCGACGTCGAACATGTCGTCGGGTTTGGGCTCGTCCTTGCCGGCGGCCTTTTGCGCCACCAGCATGATCTGGCGGCCAGCCTCCATGGCCACTTCGAGCGCCTTGATCGATTTGGGGCGACCCACGAACAGCGGGATCACCATGTGGGGGAACACCACCACATCGCGCAGCGGAAGCAGCGGCAAGGTGATCTTTTCAGCGGGGAGTACAGGATGTCCGGACATGAGCAAACCTCTCTTTCTCAAACCCATCTAGGGCCCGAGCTCTCAATTGCAAGAAGCCGCGCCCGAAGGCAGCGCGCGGCGCTGGACTCTAAGCGCTCGCTTTGTGCTCGCGATACACCAGCAGGGGTTTTGCCTCTTCTTCGATCGTGTGTTCGTCCAATACCACCTTCACCACGCCATCCAGCGTGGGCAACTCGAACATGGTGTCGGTCAGCGAATGTTCCATGATGGACCGCAGGCCTCGCGCGCCGGTCTTCCGGGCCAGCGCCTTGCGCGAAATCGCCGCCAGTGCGGACGGGCGAATTTCCAGGTCCACGCCGTCCATCGCAAACAGCTTCTGATACTGCTTGACCAACGCGTTCTTGGGCTCGGTCAAAATCCGCACCAGCGCGTCTTCCGTCAACTCACCCAGCGTCGCCACCACCGGCAAACGCCCGACCAGTTCGGGAATCAGCCCGAACTTGATCAAGTCCTCGGGCAGTACATCGCGAAAGACCTCGGACACCCTGCGCTCGGACTTGGTGTGGACGGTGGCCGCAAAGCCGATGCCGGATTTCTCGGACCGGTTCTGGATCACCTTTTCGAGCCCGTCGAACGCGCCACCGCAAATGAAGAGGATGTTGGTGGTGTCGATCTGCAGGAAATCCTGATTCGGATGCTTGCGCCCACCTTGCGGCGGCACCGAGGCCATCGTGCCCTCGACCAGCTTGAGCAACGCCTGCTGCACGCCCTCGCCCGACACATCGCGTGTGATCGACGGGTTATCGGCCTTGCGAGAAATCTTGTCGATCTCGTCGATGTAGACGATGCCCCGCTGCGCCTTCTCGACGTCATAGGCGCAGTTTTGAAGCAGCTTCTGAATGATGTTCTCGACGTCTTCGCCGACATAGCCGGCTTCGGTCAGCGTGGTCGCATCGGCAATGACGAACGGAACATTCAGCAAGCGTGCCAGCGTCTGCGCCAGCAGCGTCTTGCCCGAGCCGGTGGGCCCGATCAACAGAATGTTGCTCTTGGCCAGCTCGATCTCGTCCTTCGTGCGGCTCATGTGCTTGAGCCGCTTGTAGTGGTTGTAGACCGCCACCGCCAAAGTGCGCTTGGCCACGTCCTGGCCGATCACGTACTGATCGAGGCTGCTCTTGATCTCGCTGGGAATCGGAAGATCGGACTTGGCGGACTTGGCGTTGGCGCCTTCAGCGGGCACCTCGTCGCGGATGATGTCGTTGCACAGCTCGATGCATTCATCACAAATGAACACCGACGGCCCGGCAATCAGCTTCTTGACCTCGTGCTGGCTCTTGCCGCAAAAGGAGCAGTAAAGGACTTTCTCGCTGGGCGAGCCTTTTTTGTCGGCCATGGGAATGGTGGGCGCAAGGCGCTGGTGATGCTGGTAACAATGATAGTTGAACTGAAATTCGGCCCGCCTCGAAAAGCACCGACTTGTCCCCCTATTACATGAGCCGCCGGGCGCTCAACGCCGGGCTCAAGGACGCTTGGCGATCACCTGGTCGATCAGGCCGTAATCCTTGGCCTCGTCGGACGACATGAAGTAGTCACGCTCGGAGTCGAGCCGGATCTTCTCGATCGGCTGGCCAGTCCGTTCCGCCAGAATGGCGTTCAGGCTTTCGCGCAGCTTCAGAATCTCGCGCGCCTGAATCTCGATGTCGGTGGCCTGGCCCTGTGTACCGCCGGACGGCTGGTGAATCATGATGCGCGAATTGGGCAGCGCCATCCGCTTTCCCTTCGCGCCCGCAGCCATCAGAAAGGCACCCATGCTGGCCGCCATTCCCATGCACAAGGTCGAGACGGCGGGCTTGATGAACTGCATGGTGTCGAAGATCGACATGCCCGCGCTGACCGAACCGCCGGGCGAGTTGATGTAGAAGAAAATGTCCTTGTCCGGGTTCTCGCTTTCCAGAAACAGCAATTGCGCGACCACCACATTGGCCGACTGATCATTGACCGGGCCGACCAGGAAAACGATGCGCTCGCGGAGCAATCGGCTGTAGATGTCGTAGGCACGCTCGCCGCGGCCCGAGGTTTCGATGACCATGGGCACGAGCCCCAGGCCTTGTGTTTCCAGCGCGCTCATTCAGTGGTCCTTGAAAAGGTCAAGAAGGAATATCGGGTTTGATTATGTCGCCACAAGAGGGCGGCTCCAAAATGTACAAAGGCGCCGACCTTTCGGCGCGGCGCCTCGAATGTCCCCACTGTCGGATCAACCTGTCATCAGCTCATCAAACGGCATGAGCTTTTCAGTCAGCCGGGACTTGCCGATCACAAACTCGGCCACGTTGTTTTCGGTCACCACGGCCTCGACCTCGGCCATGCGCTGGCGGTCGCCCAGATACCAGCGAACGACCTCGGCCGGCTTCTCGTAGCTCTGCGCCATTTCCTCGATGTGTGCTTGCAACTGCTCCGGCCTGGCCTGCAGGTTGTTGGACTTGACCAGTTCACCAACCACCAAGCCCAGCCGCACCCGCCGTTCGGCCTGCGGCCGGAACACGTCTTCAGGAATCGGCGCCGTTTCAGCATCTTTGACGCCGCGCTTTTTCAGATCGGCGCGGGCCGATTCGGTCATGCGCTCGACTTCGCGATCGACCAGCGCCACCGGCACTTCAAGTTCGGCGGCGGCCAACAACGCGTCCATGACGCTGGCCTTGTTGCGCGCCAGCACGCGGAACTTGACTTCGCGCTCCAGGTTGCGCTTGACGTCGGCCCGCAGGCTCTCGACGCTGGCGTCCTTGATGCCCAGCGACTTGGCGAACGCTTCATTGACTTCGGGCAGTTGCTGGGCCTCGATCTTCTTCAAGGTGACCAGAAAATCGGCCTCCTTGCCGGCAACGTCCTTGCCCTGGTATTCGGCCGGGAACTGGAGCGGGAAAGTCTTCGATTCGCCGGCCTTCATGCCGCGCACCGCCTGGTCGAATTGCTCCAGCATCTGGCCTTCGCCGATCAGGAACTGAAACCCGTCAGCCTTTCCGCCGTCGAAGGGCTCGCCGTCGACCTTGCCCTCGAAGTCGATCGTCACGCGATCGCCCACGGCGGCAGGCTCAGCAGCGGCGCGCTGCGCGAAGGTGCGACGCTGCTTGCGAAGAATGTCGAGCGTCTTGTCGATCGCGGCGTCGGTGACTTCGGTCGACACCCGCTCGATGGTGGCCTGGCCCAGGTCACCCAGCTTGATCTCCGGATAGACCTCGAAGGTGGCGTCGAAGGAGACCTGGCCCTCCGGTGCGCCTTCCTTTTCAGTGATGCGCGGGGCGCCGGCCACCCGAAGCTTGGCTTCGCTGACCGCCGCCGAGAACACCTGGCCGACCTTGTCGTTCATGACCTCGTAGTGCACCGAGTAGCCATAGCGTTGCGCAACGACGCTCATCGGCACCTTGCCGGGCCGGAAGCCATCGGCCTTGACCGTGCGCGACAGGCGCTTCAACCGGGAGGTGACTTCGCTCGAGATGCTGGACGCGGGCAGCGTCAGCGTGATCCGGCGCTCGAGCTTGTCGAGGGTTTCAACGTGGACGGACATGATCTTTTCGGGGCTCTCTGGTTTGATTGCTGGTGCGCGGGGGGGGACTCGAACCCCCACACCATCGCTGGCGTCAGGACCTAAACCTGGTGCGTCTACCCATTTCGCCACCCGCGCCGGGTTTCAACGTCAATGACGAGGGTGATCGGTTCCCTGGTCAGGCGATTCGATGACCTGCGAATTTTAGCTTGCCTTCAATGCCGCTTCCTGCCCCGCCGGTTTGACGCGGAACCAGGCCGCGTACATCGCCGGCAACGCGAGCAGCGTGAGCACGGTGGCAACGACCAGGCCACCCATGATGGCCACCGCCATCGGCCCCCAGAAAATGCTGCGCGACAGCGGGATCATCGCCAGCACCGCGGCGGCCGCGGTCAGGATGATCGGCCGGCAGCGCCGCACAGCGGCTTCGACGATGGCCGTCCAGGTGGGCACGCCGCGCTCGCGGTCCTGCTCGATCTGGTCGATCAGAATCACCGAGTTGCGCATGATCATGCCCATCAGCGCGATCACACCGAGCAGGGCCACAAAACCGAACGGCCGGTTCAACAGCAACAGCGCGCCGGCCACGCCGGCGATGCCCATCGGCGCGGTCAGGAACACCAGCACCGAGCGGCTGAAACTGTGCAGTTGCAGCATCAGCAGGGTGAACATGATGAACAGCATCAGCGGCGCGCCGGCGGCGATCGACCCCTGCCCCTTGGAGCTTTCTTCGACCGCGCCGGCCACTTCGATGCGGTAGCCGGGCAGCATCCTGGCGCGGATCGGCTCGAACAGCGGGTTGAGTTGCGCCGTCACCGTAGCACCCTGCAGCCCTTCGATGATGTCGCCCTGCACGGTCGCCGCATAGTCGCGCCCTTCGCGCCACAACACGCCGGGCTCCCAGACGAAGTTGGCCTGGGCGATCTGGCCCAGCGGAATGCTGCGGCCGGTGGTGGTCGGCACATAGGCATTGGCCAGATCGGTGAGTGCATTGCGCTCTTCCACTGGCTGGCGCAACACCATGTCGATCAGCTGGTCGCCATCACGGTACTGGCCGACCGTCGTGCCGCTGTTGATGGTGCGGGCCGCCTGCGCGATGGCCAGGCTCGACACGCCCAACGAGCGCGCCTTGTCCTGGTCGACCTCGAGCCGCAAGACCTTGACCGACTCGTTCCAGTTGTCGTTGATGCCGCGCAGATTCGCGTTGGTGCGCATGATCGCCTTGACTTCGTCGGCATAGCTGCGCACCTTGGCCGGGTCGGGCCCGACAACGCGGAACTGCACCGGATACGGCACCGGCGGGCCATTGGGCAGCAGCTTGGCGCGGCCGCGGACTTCCGGGAACTCGGTGGCCAGCAACTCGGGAAGCAGCTTGCGCAAGCGCTCGCGCGCCGCCATGTCCTTGGGCAGCACGATCAGCTGGCTGGCATTGGTCTGCGGGAAAATCTGGTCCAGCACCAGCGCAAATCTTTCCGCGCCGCTGCCGATCCAGGTGGTCACGTGGTCGACACCTTCGAGCTTCATCACCCGCGCCTCGACCCGCCGCGCCGTTTCTTCATTGGCCACGAACGACGTTCCTTCGGGCGACCACAGGTCGACCAGGATTTCCAGCCGGCTCGAGTCGGGGAAGAACTGGTTCTGCACCTTGCCCATGCCGGCCAGGCCGAGCACCAGGGTGCCGATGGTCAATGCAATCGTGATCCAGCGGTGCTTCACGCACCAGTTCACCAGCGCACGAAAGCGCGCATAGAACGGCGTGTCGAACAGCTCGTGCGGCGCGCCATTGCCGTTGGCGTGCGGCTTGGTCTTCAGCAGCAGGGTGCCGAGGTAGGGCACGAAGTACACCGAGACCAGCCACGAGATCAGCAGCGCCGCGGCGGTCACCGCGAAGATCGCAAAGGTGTACTCGCCCACGGTCGACCGGGCCAGCCCGATGGGCAGGAAACCGACCGCGGTGATCAGTGTCCCGGTGAGCATCGGCATTGCCGTGGCCTCATACGCGAAGGTCGCGGCGCGCACCTTGTCGTAGCCCTCTTCCAGTTTTCGCACCATCATCTCCACGGCGATGATGGCGTCGTCCACCAGCAACCCGAGCGCGATGATCAGCGAGCCGAGCGATATCTTGTGCAGCCCCACGCCCCAGTAGTACATGGTGACGAAGGTGATGGCCAGCACCAGCGGGATCGTGATGCCCACCACCATGCCGGGCCGCCAGTCGATGCTGAATTTCCACGAGCCGGGCTTGAAGTGCAGCCCCAAGCTGATGAAGCTGACCGCCAGCACGATCAGCACCGCCTCGATCAACACGCCGACGAACTCGTTCACCGAACGCGACACGACCTTGGACTGGTTCTGGAACTGGTGCAGCTCGATGCCCACCGGCAAGTCGGCCTGGATCGCCGCGCTCGCCGTCGAGAGCAGCTTGCCCATCTCGATGATGTCGCCGCCCCTGGCCATCGAGATGCCCAGCGCGATGACCTCCTTGCCCTGGTGGCGCACCTTGACCTGAGGTGGGTCCACATAGGCGCGCTTGATCTCGGCAATGTCACCCAGCTTGAAGCTGTTGCCGCCGGCGCGGATCGGGAACCGCCTCAACTCGTCGACCGAGTTGAACTGGCCGCCCACGCGCACCTGCACGAAGTCGGTGGGCGAGTTGATCACGCCCGCCGATTCGACCGCGTTTTGCTGGCCGATCTGCGCCAGCACGGTGTTGAAGTCCAGGCCCAGCTGGGCCAGCCGCTTTTGCGAGATTTCGATGAAGACCTTTTCGTCCTGGGCACCGAACACGGCCACCTTGTTGACGCTGGGCACCTTGAGCAGCCGCTGGCGCACGCGATCGGCCTGCGCCTTCAGTTCCTGGTAGCTGAAGCCGTCGGCCGACAAGGCGTAGATCGAGCCATAGACGTCGCCGAACTCGTCGTTGAAGAACGGGCCCACCACACCGGCCGGAAGCGTGGCGCGCATGTCGCCGATCTTCTTGCGCACCGTGTACCAGATCTGCGCCATCTCTTTCGGCGGCGACGAATCCTTGACCTGAAAAATGATCAATGCCTCGCCAGGCTTGGAGTAGCTGCGGATCTTGTCGGAGTACGGCACCTCCTGCAGTGTCTTCTCGAGCTTGTCAGTCACCTGTTCGGCCACCTGCTGCGCCGTGGCGCCCGGCCAGAACACGCGCAAGGCCATGGCCCTGAAAGTGAAGGGCGGGTCTTCATCCTGGCCGAGCTGGAAGTACGCCGCGCTGCCCAACAACAGCAGCACCACCAGCAAATAGCGCGTCAGCGCCGGATGGTCCAGCGCCCAGCGTGAAATGTTGAAACGCGAGGGCTTGTCGCCGGTGGGTTCCGGCACGCCGGGAGCGGTTGCTGCGTCCATTGCCGGCCCGCTCACTTGATGGCCACCGCAGAGCCTGTCGGCGCCGAGGCGGCCGAAGCCGGGGGCGCGCCCGGGTCGACGTAGAACTTGACCTTCTGCCCCGGGTTGAGCACGTGCACGCCGGCCGTCACCACCACCTGGCCCGGCGCAATGCCGGCGCTGATGACGGCCTCATTGCCGTCCGCTCCCGCCACCTGAACCGCTTGCAGTTTCACCGTCATCGTCTCCCGGTCCACCAGCCACACCATGGTGCGGCCCTGCTCTTCCTTCAATGCGGACAACGGCAGCTTGGTCACGCCGGCGGTGCGTGGCATCTGCATCAGCACCGTGGCCGTTTGGCCCAGGCGCACGGCATTCGACGGGCCGATGTCGGCCTTGACCAGGAACGTGCGCGTCACCGGGTCGGCCGAAGCCCCGATCTCGCGAATGCCCGCGGTCATCGGCTCACCCTTGTCGCCCCACAGACTGACCTTGAACGCACCGGGTTGCGCCGCCAGCGCCTTGATCAGGCCGACCTTGTCCTCGGGCACCGAGAAGACCACGTCGCGCGGTCCATCGTGAGCCAGGCGCAACACCGGAGCGCCGGCCGCCACGACCATGCCCGGCTCGGCGTCGACGCCGGTGATCACCCCGCTGGCGTCGGCCACCAGCGTGGCGTAGCCGGCCTGGTTGCCCTGCACGCTCGATTGCGCCTTGGCCTGGTCGAGTTGCGCGCGCGCGGCCTTCAATGCGGTGTCGCGCCGCTCCAGTTCGGCCGAGCTGATGAAGCCCTTGTCGAGCAACTCCTTGAACCGCTGATAGTCGGCCAACGCCTGGTCGTGGCTCGCCTGGGCGGCCACCAGCGCCGCGCGGGCGCCGTCCTGGCCCAGACGCAAATCCTGCGAGTCGAGCTGCGCCAGCACCTGGCCGGCTTTCACTGAATTGCCGAGTTCAGCCGAGCGGCGCACGAGCTTGCCACCGACCCTGAAGGCCAGGCGCGACTCGGTCCGCGAACGAACCTCGCCCGCATACTCGGCGCTGCCGCCCGCCGATTGAGCGGCGACGGTGAGGGTTCGAACCGCCCGCACCGGATCGGGTGCCGTTTCGGTCTTCGAGCACGCGGCCAGAAAGGCGGTGCTGGCCACGGCGACGAACAGCCTGATTCGCATGGAATTCCTTGTCGAACGGTGGTGGTGGAAACGGTTCTTGTGGTCAGGCCGGGTGCCGAGAGTGCGCAACTGACTGACTGGTCAGTAATATATTCGGTGTTTTTGGCCAAGTCAAACCCAAGCTGGCGGGGCCTTGCAAAAAATGGCCCACCGCCCGACACGAGCCGATACAACATGGACAATCCCGGCCGTGAGCGTTGAACACTACGAAAACTTTCCCGTCGCATCGTTGCTGTGCCCGCCGGCATTGCGGCCCGCCGTCGCCGCCATCTACTGGTTTGCTCGAACCGCGGACGACCTCGCCGATGAAGGCGATGCGCCCGCAGAGGCTCGGTTGCGTGATCTCGACGCCTTTGAAGCGGACTTGCACGCCGTGGCCTGCGGCGACCCGCCGTCGCCGCGCTGGCCGCGCGTTTTCGAAGCCCTGCGGCCGGTGCTCGCCCGGTTCAGTCTGCCGATGGATCTGTTGACCGACCTGCTCAGCGCATTCCGGCAGGACGTGGTCAAGGGCCGCTACCTCGATCGCTCCGAACTGCTGGACTACTGCAGGCGCTCGGCCAACCCGATCGGGCGGCTGCTGCTGCACCTGTACGGCGTGAGGCAGAGCGAAGCCTTGCGTCAATCGGACGCGATCTGCACGGCCTTGCAACTGGCCAACTTCTGGCAAGACATCGGCGTGGACACCCGGCGCGGCCGGTTCTACGTGCCCGAAACCGATTGGCGGCGCCACGGCGTGCGGGGCGGGCGAATCGATCCCCAAACACCCGCCGCACGCGCGCTGATCGCCGACCTCGTCGGCTGGGCCCGCAGCTTGATGTTGAGCGGCGCACCGCTGGTCCACAGCGTGCCGGGCCGCGCCGGCTGGGAATTGCGCCTGGTGGTTCAGGGCGGTATGCGCATCCTGGAGAAGACCGACGCGCCAAACGGCAACCCGTTCACTCGGCGCCCCACGGTCGGGTGGGCCGACATGCCGATCCTGCTGTGGCGATCGCTGTGGATGAGCGCCGCCGGCCGCGTGCCGGTGAGCGAGGCGCCATGACCCCTGAACAGTACGTGCAGGACAAGGCCGCCAAGAGCGGCTCCAGTTTCTACTACGCCTTCCTGTTCCTGCCGCCGCCGCGGCGTGCCGCGATCACCGCGTTCTATGCGTTTTGCCGGGAGGTCGACGACGTGGTAGACGAGGTGTCCGACCCCGGCGTGGCGGCGACCAAGCTGGCCTGGTGGCGCAAGGAGGTGGCAGCGAGTTTTGGTGGCAGCCCGAGCCACCCGGTGATGAAGGCGCTGATGCCGCAAGCGCGCGCGCATGGCATGGTGGCCGACCATCTTCTGGCGGTGATCGACGGCTGCCAGATGGACCTGGAGCAGTCACGCTACCTCGACTTCGCCGGGCTGGCGCGTTATTGCCACCTGGTGGCCGGCGTGGTGGGTGAGGTGGCGGCGAACATCTTCGGGCGCACCGATGCCGCGACCGTGACCTACGCCCATCGCCTGGGCCTGGCCATGCAGCTGACCAACATCATCCGCGATGTCGGCGACGATGCGCGCCGCGGCCGCATCTACCTGCCGGTGTCCGAGCTGAAGCAGTTCGATGTCAAGGCGCAGGAGGTGCTGAACCGCGGCTACAGCGACCGCTTCACGGCCCTGATGAAATTCCAGGCCGAGCGTGCCCACCGCACTTATGACGAGGCCTTTGCGACGCTGCCCGCAGCCGACCGGACGGCCCAGAAACCGGGACTGATGATGGCCAACATCTATCGCACGCTGCTGCGCGAGATCGAGGCCGCGAACTTTCAGGTGCTGCACCAGCGCACATCGCTGACGCCGCTGCGCAAGCTGTGGATTGCGATGCGCACCAACTGGCGCGAGGCTTAGTGCCGGCGCCGATCCGTGTGGCCGTGGTGGGGGGCGGCTGGGCCGGGCTGGCGGCGGCCATCGAGGCGACCCTGCAGGGCCAGGCGGTGACGCTGTTCGAGATGGCGGCGCAACTCGGTGGCCGCTCGCGCGGCGTGGCCATCGACGGGCTGTTGCTGGACAACGGCCAGCACATCCTGATCGGCGCGTACACCGAAACGCTGCGCCTGATGAAAGTGGTGGGCGTCAATCCCGGCGCCGCGTTCTTGCGCACGCCGCTGCGATTCACCGATCCGCAAGGCGTCGGGCTGCAACTGAAGGCCGGCTCGCCGCCGCTGGCGTTCGCCGGTGCGGTCTTGCGCCACGGCAGTTGGCGCCGGCGTGACAAGGCCGCCTTGCTGGCCACGGCACTCGGGTGGTTCGTGACCGGCTTTCGATGCGGGCCGCTGCGCAGCGTGGCCGACCTCACGGCGCGACTGCCCGCCCCGGTGCGCGAGGACCTCATCGACCCGCTGTGTGTGGCCGCGCTGAACACGCCTGCGGGCCACGCCAGCGGCACCGTGTTCCTGCGCGTGCTGAAGGATGCGCTGTTCTCGGGAGCCGGGTCCGCGGACCTGCTGCTGCCCCGGGTCAGCCTCAGCGACACCCTGCCCGCCCCGGCGGCCGACTGGCTGCGCCGATCGGGCGCAACGATCCACCTGTCCCAGCGCGTCCAGCAGCTGGCGGCGCACGGCCCCTCGTGGCGGGTCGACGGCGAGCTGTTCGACCGGGTGGTGCTGGCCACCGCACCGGCCGAAGCGGCGCGCCTGGCGCACACCGTGGCGCCAGCATGGTCGCGCACCGCGACGGCGCTTCAATACGAGCCGATCGTGACGGTCTACCTGCGCAGCGCCGGCACGCAACTCCCCGACCCGATGCTGGCGCTGCGCAGCGGCGCGCAGGCTCCGGCCCAGTTTGTCTTCGACCGAGGCCAGCTCGGCGGGCCGGCGGGCCTGCTGGCCTTCGTCATCAGCGGTGCAAGGGCATGGGTCGATCTCGGTGTGGAGGGCACCGAACAGGCCGTGTTGCGCCAGGCCGAGACCGCGCTCGCACAGCACTTGCGCAGCCCACTGCTGACCGTCAAGACACTGACCGAAAAGCGCGCCACCTTTCGATGTGTTCCGGGATTGCGACGCCCTGCCTTGCAAATGGCGCCCGGCCTGCATGCCGCCGGCGACCATGTGGCCGGCCCGTACCCGGCAACCCTGGAGGGCGCCGTTCGCAGCGGGGTTGCGGCAGTGCGCCGATTTGTCTGATCGATCTCCCGGATTGCACGCACCGTTTTCGCCATACAGAAAGGCGAAGAGTTGAGCGAGAATCCGGGATGGCAAAGAACGAGGCCAGGTCCCCCACCATCCAGGTTCTGGAGCGCAGCTTCGCGCTGCTGGATTTGCTGGCCTCACATCAGGATCCGATCTCGTTGAAGATGATCAGCGAACAGACCGGCCTGCACCCGTCCACCGCCCATCGAATCCTCAACGACCTGACCATTGGCCGCTATGTCGACCGGCCCGAGGCCGGCAGCTACCGGCTGGGCATGCGCCTGCTCGAACTCGGCAACCTGGTGAAGGCCCGGCTCGATGTGCGCGATGCCGCGCTGGCGCCGATGCGCGAGCTGCACAAGCTCACCCACCAACCCGTCAACCTGTCGATGCGCCAGGGCGACGAGATCGTGTACATCGAGCGCACCTACAGCGAACGCTCGGGCATGCAAGTCGTGCGCGCCATCGGCGGCCGCGCACCGCTTCATTTGACGTCGGTTGGAAAGCTCTTCCTGGCCCACGACGACCCGGCCCGGGTGCGCGCCTACGCCACCCGCACCGGGCTGGCCGGGCACACCCGCAACAGCATCACCGACCTGGCAGCGCTGGAGCGCGAACTGGCGCGCGTCAACCAGAACGGCACCGCGCGTGACGACGAGGAACTGGAGCTGGGCGTGCGCTGCATGGCGGCGGGAATCCTCGACGACCATGGCAAGCTGATTGCCGGCCTGTCCATCTCGGCGCCGGCCGATCGGCTTGAAGAGGGCTGGCTGGAACGCCTCAAGGCCACCGCCGCACAGATCTCGCAGTCGCTGGGGCACCGCGGCGCCTGACCGCAGGCCGGCTGGTGACGCGTGTTTCAGGAGGCAGCGTCTGCCGCTGCGGCGGGTTCGCGGGCGGGCGGGGCCGGCGGGGTTTCCTCGATCCATCGCCGCACCCGCTCGGCGTCACCGAGCCGCGAGTATTTTCCGGCCGAGTCGAGGAAGATCATGATCACTTGACGCCCCGCCAACCTGGCCTGGAGCACCAGACAGCGACCCGCTTCGGTGATGTAACCCGTCTTCTGCAAACCAATCTCCCAATCGGGATTGGCCAGCAAGCGGTTGGTATTGACGAACTGCACCGACCGGGCGCCCACATCGACCAGGTGGCCAGGCGATGTGGACATTTCCCTGATGATCGAGTGCTGGTGCGCTGCCTTCACCAGCGTGGCCAGGTCGCGCGCGCTGGAACGGTTCTGGCTGGACAAACCGGTGGGCTCCACAAATCGCGTCGCTGCCATCCCCAACGCCGCGGCCTTGCGGTTCATCACCTTGACGAACGCTTCGACACCGCCCGGATACTCGCGTCCGAGCACATGCGCGGCGCGGTTTTCGGACGACATCAGCGCCAGGTGGAGCATTTCCTCACGCGTCAGCTGGGTGCCCACCTTCAGGCGCGAGCGGCTGCCCTTTTCGGTGTCGACATCGTCCTGCGTCACGCTCAAGACTTCGCCCAGCGGTTGCCTGGCCTCGGCCACCACGATGGCCGTCATCAACTTGGTCAGCGAGGCAATGGGCAGCACCGCCTGCGAGTTCTTGCTGAACAGCACCTCGTCGGTGTCCTGGTCCAGAACCAGCGCGACGCCGGACTTCAAATCGAGCGAATCAGACGTGTTGTGGAGCCCGGTCAACTGCCCGATCGATGGCTTGGCCGGTTCGAGACGCACCATGTGCAGCGAATGCCGGACCACCACGCGTTTGCCATTTCGGGTGACAAACTGCGGCCGGGTGCGCACTGACGGGGCCGCCTTGTTCGCCGCGACATCCTTCTTCTTGGCGGCTACTTGCCTGGCAGCATTTGCAACGGACGGCAACGCCAGTGAAAACGCGACGAGAACTGCCAACAAGCCGCCCGACAGGTACTTTCCGATCGACACCGCCACACTCCCATGCAAACCAGTGGCCAGAGTGTACCCGAGTGAAAAATGTTCGCAATATCAAAACGTTACGGGTATTTCCTCAAGTCAGTTCTTCACAATGTTTCAGGCCCTTGCCCATCACCCCTGGGCGGCGACGCGCTCGACCTTGCTGTGCAGCTTGTTGAGCGCGCTGAGGTAGGCCTTGGCCGAAGCGACGATGATGTCCGGATCGGCGCCGACGCCGTTGACCACCCTCCCGCCATGCTGCAGGCGCACGGTCACCTCACCCTGCGATTCGGTGCTGCCCGAGGTGATGGCATTGACCGAATACAGCAGCATCTCGGCACCGCTTTGCACCTTGGACTCAATCGCCTTCAGGCTGGCATCGACCGGTCCGTCGCCATCGCTCTCGACATGGTGTTCGGCATCACCAGCGGCGAAGGCAACCTTCGCGTGCGGGCGTTCACCGGTCTCCGAGCGTTGCGAGAGCGACAGCAGCCGGTAGTGCTCGCGCTCCGCGGTCACCGACTCGTCCATCACCAGCGCCAGGATGTCCTCATCGTAGATCTCGCTCTTGCGGTCGGCCAGTTCCTTGAACTTGGCAAAAGCCGAATTGACCTCGGTCTCGGACCCCAGCTGAATGCCAAGGTCCTGCAAGCGCTGCTTGAACGCATTGCGCCCCGACAGCTTGCCCAGCACGATCTTGTTGGTGGCCCAGCCAACGTCTTCAGCGCGCATGATTTCGTAGGTGTCGCGGGCCTTGAGTACGCCGTCCTGGTGAATGCCCGACGCATGCGCAAACGCGTTTGCGCCCACGACGGCCTTGTTGGGCTGAACCACAAACCCGGTGGTCTGCGACACCAGGCGGGACGCAGGCACGATTTGCGTCGTGTCGATGTTCAGCGCCAGGTCGAAGTAGTCGCGGCGCGTCTTCACCGCCATCACGACTTCTTCAAGAGAGCAATTGCCGGCCCGCTCGCCCAGCCCGTTGATCGTGCACTCGACCTGGCGCGCCCCGCCGATCTTCACACCCGCCAGCGAGTTCGCCACCGCCATGCCCAGGTCGTTGTGGCAATGCACCGACCAGACCGCCTTGTCCGAGTTCGGGATGCGATTGCGCAGATCGAGGATGAAATTGCCGTACAGCTCCGGCACCGCATAACCCACGGTGTCGGGAATGTTGATCGTGGTGGCACCCTCGGCGATCACCGCCTCCAGCACGCGGCACAGAAAATCGGGGTCGGAGCGGTAGCCGTCCTCGGGTGAAAACTCCACGTTGCCGGACAGGTTTCGGGCAAAGCGCGTCGACAGCTTTGCCTGCTCGAAAACCTGGTCGGGTGTCATGCGCAGCTTCTTCTCCATGTGCAACGCACTGGTGGCCAGGAACAGGTGGATCCGCGTCGAGCTGCCGCCCGCCAGGGCCTCGGCGGCGCGCGAAATGTCGCGGTCGTTGGCCCGTGCGAGCGAACACACGGTGCAGTCCTTGATGGCGTTGGCGATGGCCTTGACGGCCTCGAAGTCACCATTGGACGACGCTGCAAAACCGGCCTCGATGACATCGACCCGGAGGCGCTCCAGCTGGCGCGCGATGCGCAACTTTTCGTCCTTGGTCATCGACGCGCCGGGCGACTGCTCGCCATCGCGCAAGGTGGTGTCGAAAATGATCAGCTTGTCAGCCATTGATTGCTCCTGATGAATGATTTCAATGTTAGAGCAACGCTGAACAAGTCCCTCGCGGGTCGCGCATCCTCGCTTTGGGCGGTCTGCGGCGTTGCAAATCCTCGCCATAGCTGGGGCTATGGCTGTGGTTTGCGCCTTGCAGCCCATCCCAAAGCGAGGCGCGCGCCCTCGCGGGGACTTATTCAGCGTTGCCTTAGGCGGGCACGGCCAGGCGCCGACCCGATGGACTCGACACCTGCGCCCGGCCCCAGCCGCAGACGATCGCCTTGAGCGATGCCGAGACGATGCTGGCGTCGATGCCGACGCCAAACAAGGTCACGCCGTCGCCCACCCGCAATTCGAGGTAGGCCACGGCACGCGCGTCCGCGCCACTGCCGATCGCATGTTCGTGATAGTCCAACACCCGAATGCCGGCGCCGAGTTGCCGGTTCAGGCCATCGACGAACGCGTCGATCGGACCCGCACCCCGGCCGTGCACGTGGACGGTCCGCCCCGGCAGCTCAAGATCGGTGAGAACGCTCACCACGCCGTCGCTGCCCTGCGCGATCGACGGGTTGGACAAGCGCGCGGCATGCCCTTCGTCAAGCGCGTACTCGGCCTCGAAGGTCTGCCAGATCTGCGCTGCCGACAACTCCTTGCCGGTGTCGTCCATCACCGCCTGAACCACCTGGCTGAACTCGATTTGCAGGCGGCGCGGCAGCTCCAACCCGTACTCGGCTTCCAGCAAGTAGGCGATGCCGCCCTTGCCCGACTGGCTGTTGACCCGGATGACCGCATCGTAGTTGCGCCCCAGGTCTTTGGGGTCGATGGGCAAGTACGGCACGTCCCAGATCTCGCCGTCGATGCGTTGGGCAAACGCTTTTTTGATGGCGTCCTGGTGCGAACCCGAAAACGAGGTGTAGACCAGGTCTCCGGCATACGGGTGGCGCGGGTGCACGGGCAAGCGGTTGCAGTGTTCGACGCAGCGGCGCACGTCGTCGATGTCAGAGAAGTCCAGCCCCGGCGCCACGCCTTGCGTGTACAAGTTCAGCGCGATGTTGACCAGATCGACATTGCCGGTGCGTTCGCCATTGCCGAACAAGCAGCCCTCGATGCGGTCGGCGCCGGCCATCAATGCGAACTCGCCCGCCGCCGTGCCGGTGCCGCGATCGTTGTGCGGATGCACCGACAGGACGATGGCCTCGCGCCGCGCAAGATGGCGGTGCATCCACTCGATCATGTCGGCGAAGACGTTCGGCGTGGAGTGCTCCACCGTCGACGGCAGGTTGATGATGCATTTGCGCTCTTCGGTGGGGCTCCACACGGCGGTCACCGCGTCCACCACACGTTTGGAAAACTCAAGCTCGGTGCCGGAAAACATCTCGGGCGAGTACTGAAAGCTGAAATCAGTCTCCGGCTGTGCACGGGCCAGCGCCTGCACGAGGCGGGCGTGCGTTGCCGCGAGATCAAGCGTTTGATCCTCGGTCAAGCCCAGCACCACGCGGCGCATCACCGGCGAGGTCGCGTTGTACAAATGCACCACCGCGCGGCGCGCGCCGGCAAGGGCCTCGAAGGTTCGGCGCACCAAGGGCTCGCGGGCGGGCGTGAGGACTTGAATGATCACATCGTCCGGAACCCGATCCTGCTCGATCAGCATGCGGACGAAGTCGAAATCGGTCTGCGAAGCCGAAGGAAATCCGACTTCGATCTCCTTGAAGCCGACGCGCAGCAGCATCTCGAACATGCGCAGCTTGCGCCCAACGTCCATCGGCTCGATCAGCGCCTGGTTGCCGTCGCGCAGATCGACACTGCACCACTGCGGCGCCCGGGTCAGCACGGCGTCAGGCCAGCGGCGGGCGGCCAACGCAACGGGCGCGAAGGCGCGGTATTTTTCTTGCGGTCGGTTCAACATGGCGGTTCCTTGAAGGTCGAGATCGCAACCCGCAAACCCAAATCAAAACGGCCCGCTGCAGGTTGCAAACGGGCCGTTGAGGTCGATCGGATGGACGTGAACGATCAGCGAGCCCGCAGTTCTCCAGGGGATAGCGCTAGCAACAAGGCAATCGAGGACGTCATGGAAACAAATGTAGCACGGCCTGGAGCCGAAGTTCGGTCCGGGCCCGGCGCCCCGATTCAGCGATGCAGACCCTGCTCGTCGGGCTCGTCGGTGGAAGTGGCGATCACGCTGACCGGCCGGCCGGTCTTGCGCTTCCAGACATACACGCCATAACCCGACAGCCCGTAAGCACAGAACAACGCGAACAAGACGATCGGCGGGTGAATGTTGATGACGGCGATGCCCAGCGCGATTGCAACGATCACGATGAACGGCACCGAGCGCTTGAGACTCAAATCCTTGAAGCTGTAGAAGGGAACGTTGGTGACCATCGTCAGGCCCGCATAAAGCGTGACCGCAAACGCCGTCCACCCCAGCCACGGCCCTTCCTTGAAGCCCTTGAAGCCGGCATCGTCCATCACCCAGATGAAGCCCATCACAATCGCCGCGGCCGCGGGACTGGGCAGCCCCTGAAAGAATCGTTTGTCGACCACCGCCAGGTTGGTGTTGAATCGCGCCAATCGCAATGCGGCCGATGCGCAATAGACAAAGGCCGCAACCCAGCCCAGCTTGCCCATGTCCCTGAGCGCCCACTCATAGATGACCAGCGCCGGCGCCGCGCCGAACGAGACCATGTCCGACAGACTGTCCATTTGCTCGCCGAATGTGCTTTGGGTGTTGGTCATGCGCGCCACCCGGCCGTCCAGGCTGTCCAGCACCATGGCAATGAAGACCCCGTAGACCGACAATTCAAAGCGGCCGTTCATGGCCATCACGATCGCGTAGAAGCCACCAAACAGATTGGCCAGCGTGATCATGTTGGGCAGCACATAGATGCCCTTGCGGCGCGCCCTGGGCGGGGGCTCGCGGGCTTCTTCTTCGTGCACGGGCAGGTCTTCGTTCATGGCGTGCAGGATAACTCAGGCACATCGGCGCCGGCACAAGGCAAGAGGGCCGCAAGGCTGCCCCGGCGGCCCATGAAACCACGGCCCCCGGAATCAGTTCTTGGACTGGTCCACCAGCCGGTTCTTCTTGATCCAGGGCATCATCGCGCGAAGCTGTTCACCCACCACCTCGATCGGGTGCTCGGCCATCAGGCGGCGGCGTGACAGCAAGGTCGGCGCGCCGGCGCGGTTCTCGATGATGAAGCTCTTCGCATACTCGCCGGTCTGGATGTCCTTGAGCACCTGGCGCATCACGTTCTTGGTGTCTTCGTTGACGATCTTCGGGCCGGTGACGTACTCGCCGTACTCGGCATTGTTCGAGATCGAGTAGTTCATGTTGGCAATCCCGCCCTCGTAGATCAGGTCCACGATCAGCTTGAGTTCGTGCAGGCATTCGAAATAGGCCATCTCCGGCGCGTAACCGGCTTCGGTCAGGGTCTCGAACCCGGCCTTGATCAATTCGACCGCGCCGCCGCACAACACGGCTTGTTCGCCGAACAGGTCGGTCTCGGTCTCTTCACGGAAGTTGGTCTCGATCACGCCCGCCTTGCCGCCGCCATTGGCTGCGGCGTAGCTCAAGGCCAGGTCACGCGCCTTGCCGGTCTTGTCGGCATGAACGGCGATCAGGTGGGGCACACCGCCACCCTGGGTGTAGGTCGACCGCACCGTGTGGCCAGGCGCCTTGGGTGCCACCATCCACACGTCAAGGTCGGCGCGCGGCACCACCTGCCCGTAATGAACGTTGAAGCCATGCGCAAACGCGAGCGAAGCGCCCTGCTTCATGTGCGCCTCGACATCGTTCTTGTAGACACTGGCGATCTGCTCGTCGGGCAGCAACATCATCACCACGTCGGCGGCCCTGACCGCATCGCTGACCTCGGCCACCTTGAGCCCGGCCTTCTCGGCCTTGGACCAGGAGGCGCCGCCTTTGCGCAAGCCGACGGTCACCTTCACGCCGCTGTCGTTCAGGTTCTGCGCGTGGGCGTGGCCTTGCGAGCCGTAGCCGATGATCGTGACGTTCTTGCCTTTGACGAGGCTCAGGTCGGCGTCTTTGTCGTAATAAACCTTCATGGTGTTCTCCTGGTGGTCAATCAATCTTGGGATGGCGGGAATCAAACGCGCAGGATGCGCTCGCCGCGACCGATCCCGCTGGTGCCGGTGCGCACGGTTTCCAGAATGGCACTGCGGTCGATCGCCTCGATGAAGGCGTCGAGCTTGGACTTGTCGCCGGTCAGTTCGATGGTGTAGCTCTTCTCGGTCACGTCGATGATGCGGCCGCGAAAGATGTCGGCCATGCGCTTCATCTCGTCGCGCTCCTTGCCGACCGCGCGAACCTTGATCAGCATCAGTTCGCGCTCGGTGAACGCTCCCTCCGTCAAGTCCACCACCTTCACCACTTCGATCAGGCGGTTCAGGTGCTTGGTGATCTGCTCGATCACATCGTCCGAGCCGGTGGTCACGATGGTCATGCGCGACAGCGACGCGTCCTCGGTGGGCGCGACCGTCAGGCTTTCGATGTTGTAGCCGCGGGCGGAAAACAGGCCGACCACGCGCGAGAGTGCACCGGGCTCGTTTTCGAGCAGCAAGGCAATGATGTGTTTCATGATGGTGTGGGCGCGCTCTTGGAGCCGGCGGCGGTAACCGACGGCCTGTGGCCACGCTGTGCTAACGGTTTGAAGTGAAATCGCCGAAGTTCCTTTGCGCCTCTGGCGAACGCCGGATGGGGCGCGGTAACGCCCGACCCGATGCCCGCATCCTGCGCATCAGAGGTCTTCGGACCCCAACAGCATCTCGGAAATGCCCTGCCCCGCCTTGACCATCGGCCAGACGTTTTCGGTCGGGTCGGTGCGGATGTCGAGGAACACGGTCCGGTCTTTCAGCCGGATCGCCTCACGCAGCGCCGGCTCGACGTCGGCGGGCTTTTCGATCTTCATGCCGACGTGCCCATAGGCCTCGGCGAGCTTGACGAAATCGGGCAGCGCATCCATGTAGCTGTGCGAGTAACGGCCTCCGTAGTCGATCTGCTGCCACTGCAGGACCATGCCCAGGAAGCGGTTGTTCAACGAGATGATCTTGACCGGGGTCTTGTACTGCAGGCAGGTCGACAGCTCCTGGATGCACATCTGGATCGAGCCCTCGCCGGTGACGCAAAAGACGTCCGCGTCCGGCTTGGCGAGCTTGATGCCCATCGCGTACGGAAGGCCCACGCCCATGGTGCCCAGCCCACCCGAATTGATCCAGCGCCTGGGCTGGTCGAATCGGTAATACTGCGCCGCCCACATTTGGTGCTGGCCCACATCCGAGGTGATGTAGGCGTCGGAATTCCGGGTCAGCTCCCACAACTTCTCGACCACGTATTGCGGCTTGATCACGTCGCTGCTGTTCTTGTAGTGCAGGCAGTCGCGCTTGCGCCATTCATTGATCTGGCCCCACCACGCCGACAACGCCGCCGCGTCGGGCCGGGCCTGGGCGTCCCTGATCTGCGCGATCAACTCGTGCAGCACGTCCTTCACGTCGCCGACGATGGGAATGTCGACCTTGACGCGCTTGGAGATCGACGAGGGGTCGATGTCGACGTGAACGATCTTGCGCTCCACCGACGCGAAGTGCTTGGGGTTGCCGATCACGCGATCGTCGAACCGGGCCCCCACCGCCAGCAGAACATCGCAGTTCTGCATGGTCATGTTGGCTTCATAAGTTCCATGCATCCCCAGCATGCCCAGGAACTTCGGGTCGCTCGACGGGTAGGCACCCAGGCCCATCAATGTGTTGGTGCACGGGTAGCCCAACAAGTCCACCAGTTCCCGCAGTTCGGCCGATGCGTTGCCCAGGATCACGCCGCCGCCGGTGTAGATGTACGGTCGTTTGGCACCCAGCAGCAACTGCACCGCCTTGCGTATTTGCCCGCCGTGGCCTTTGCGAACCGGGTTGTAGGAGCGCATCTCCACCACCGCTGGGTAGTGAAACGGCGCGGTCTTCAGCGAGACATCCTTGGGCACGTCAACCACGACCGGCCCCGGCCGGCCCGTGCGGGCAATGTGAAACGCCTTCTTCAGGGTCATCGCCAGGTCGCGGACGTCCTTCACCAGGAAGTTGTGCTTCACGATCGGGCGGGTGATGCCCACGGTGTCGCATTCCTGGAATGCATCGAGCCCGATGGCCGGCGTCGGCACCTGCCCGGTGATGATCACCATCGGAATGGAGTCCATGTAGGCCGTGGCAATGCCGGTGACGGCATTCGTCACGCCCGGGCCCGATGTGACCAGCGCTACCCCGACTTCTCCGGTGGCGCGCGCGTAGCCATCGGCCGCGTGCACGGCAGCCTGCTCGTGACGCACCAAAACGTGCTCGATGGTGTCTTGTTTGTAGAGCGCGTCGTAGATGTAGAGCACCGCGCCGCCCGGGTAGCCCCAGAGGAACTTGACACCTTCGGCCTGAAGACAGCGCACGAGAATCTCGGAGCCGTTCGGATCTTGGTGGGGGGGCTGCGGCTGCGCCTGAGCGGCGCGCTTGACTTCAGCGGTGGACATGTCCATGTTCAAAAACCTTTGTGAATTTCTCTAACGAAAAACCATCGGTGCGCCTCTCCAAGCCCTCGTGAGGCCGGTGTGGCGCCTGCGTTGTCATCCACCAGGAACCCGCGTCGGGCGTTCGGAAGATGACCAATCTGTTGTGCAACCGGGATTATTGCACTGGTTCGTGCGCTCCTCGCCGGACAGGCGGGTGACCGCGTCGTGAATGAGATAATCCCGCCGGTCTTTCCGGGCTGCGGCCTGAGGCGCCCTTCCTTGGCAACAGACAAAGAACTCTCCGACTTCCTCAAGAGTGTCGAAAAGCGTGCATTCAAGCGCGCGGTTTACGCCGTGCGCGATGACGACGCCGCGCTCGACATCGTGCAGGACACGATGATTCGGCTGGCGGAAAAGTACAACGACCGACCGCCGGCCGAATTGCCGCTGCTGTTTCAGCGCATCCTTTCCAACGCCACAATGGATTGGTTTCGGCGCCAGAAGGTCCGCAACGGGGTTTTGAAGAACTTCTCGGACCTCGAGGGCCGCGGCGAAGATGGGGATTTCGATATTCTCGAAACTTTGGAGGCGCTGGACGGGTCTGCCGACTCGGAAAGCGCTGCCGACATCGTCTCGCGGTCACAAATCTTGCTGGCGATTGATTCGGAGGTGGCGCTGTTGCCCGCGCGTCAACGCGAAGCCTTTCTGCTGCGTTACTGGGAGGAATTTGATGTCGCCGAGACGGCCGCCGCCATGGGTTGCTCGGAGGGAAGCGTCAAGACACATTGCTCACGTGCGGTGCATGCCTTGGCAAAAGCCCTGAAGACCAAGGGAATTTCACTGTGAACAATCTGAACCACATCCTTCTCGCCACTGGAGCCGACGCTCTGGAGTCCCGATTCGCGCTTCGCGTCGCGGCGCGCCTGAGCGAACAAGCCCAGCAGATCGGGCCCGACGTGAAAGAGCGCCTGCGCATCGGCCGCGAACAGGCGCTGGAACGGGCCCGGCTGGCGCGCGTGGCCCAGACCTCGACTTCGAGGTCGGCCGTGACCGCTGCCGGCGCCGCCATCCTTGGCGGTGGTTGGTGGGTCAAGCTCGGTTCGGCGCTGCCGCTGGTGGCGCTGCTGGTCGGGCTGGTGTTGATCCAGCAATCGCATGTCGATGCGCAAATCTCCACGGCTGCCGAGATCGATGCCGCGCTGCTGGCCGATGATGTGCCTCCCAATGCTTACAGCGACCCAGGGTTCGTGGAGTTCCTCAAGACCCCGCGCGACTGAGCACGGCCTGTCATGACCCCAGCATCGCCCCAGAAACGCGCACCCCTCTCCGGCGCCCACGCTGGTGCCGCGATGGTGCTGATCGCGCTGGCCTCGGCTGGGATGCCCCGCGCCGGGGCACAACCCAGAACGCCGCCTCCGTCCGGTGCGTTGGCCCCGGCGGCCGAGCAAGGCATTCGTTGGCAGGAATTGCAGCCGGCACACCGCAGCGCGCTCAAGCCATTAGAGCGCGACTGGGCCGGCATCAATGCGAACCAAAAGCAGAAGTGGCTTGAAATTGCGGCCCGGTTTCCCACGCTGCCGGCGGACGAAAAGACTCGCATTCAAACCCGCATGTCGGATTGGACCCGGCTCACGCCGGATCAACGCAGCCAAGCGCGCGTGAACTTTCAGCAAGCCAAACAAGTCTCGCCGCAAGACCGCCAGACTCAGTGGGAGGCATACCAGTCCCTGTCGCCGGAAGCCAAGCGCAGCTTGGCCGAACGCGCCGCGCCGGTGGCGGCTCCTGGCAACGTCGGCGCGGCTCCGAAAGCACAACTCGCCGAGCGCGGCAGCGCAACCGGGCGTGATTCGCAGCAATTCAAGTCGAACATCGTTCCGAACCCGTCCTTCGCCGTGCCGCCCAGGCCGGTGGCTCCCACGGTCCTGCAGGCCCAGCCAGGTGCCACGACGACCTTGATTTCAAAACGGCCTGTGCCTCCACCGCACCAGCAAACGGGCCTGCCCAAGATCGCGGGCAGCCCGAACTTTGTCGACAAGTCGACCCTGCTGCCCCAACGCGGACCGCAGGGAGCGGCCACCCGGTCGGCCGGCGCGTCCGCAGCCGAGACCGATCAGCGCCGATGACGGTTGGCGGGAGCGGCGGCGCCCCAACCGGCCTGATGGCCCCCAGCCTGGGGCGGCGGCTGGCCTGCTTCGTGTACGAAGGCGTGTTGCTGTTCGGTGTGTTGATGATCGCCGGCTATCTGTTCTCCAGCCTGACTCAACAGCGGCATGCGCTGCAGGGGCGGCATGCGCTGCAGGCCTTCATGTTCGTGGTGCTGGGCATCTACTTCACGTGGTTCTGGTCGCGCAGCGGTCAGACGGTGGCGATGAAGGCCTGGCATATCCGGCTCGTGGCCCAGGATGGAACGCCCGTGTCACAGGCCCGCGCGCTGGCGCGCTATCTGTTGAGCTGGATCTGGTTCCTGCCCGCGTTGGCCGCGTTGTATCTGTCGGGGCTGCACAGCCTGGTGGCGATTTTTGGGCTGTTGGCCGCAGGCGTGATGGCCTACGCCGCGTTGTCGCGCCTCCATCCGCAACGGCAGTTTCTGCACGATGCCGTCTGCGGCACCCGGCTCGTCACACACCATCCTCGGCGCCCGGCCTGACGGCTCCGGCAGGGCACAATCCTGGCCCATGACAAATCCGCACAAAGGGCGCACCGGAGTCGACCGGCTGGTTCACGCCACGCGCTATTCGTTGAGCGGTTTGAGGCTGGCGTATCGCGGCGAGAGCGCGTTTCGGCAGGAATTCTGGCTCGCCGTCGTGCTGTTGCCATTGGCGTTCTGGGTCGGGCGCAGCTGGATCGAAGTGGCGTTGCTCATCGGCGCGGTGATGCTGCTGCTGATTGTCGAGTTGCTCAACTCCGGCATCGAGGCTGCGATCGATCGCGTGTCGTTCGAGATGCACGACCTGTCCAAGCGCGCCAAGGACCTGGCCAGCGCCGCCGTGTTCTTGTCGGTGATGCTGTGCGTCGGTGTCTGGCTGGCCGCCTTGTGGCAACGGGTGTTTGCGTGATGGGCATGGCACCCAGGCCCTCGCTCTGCGTTTATTGCGGCTCCCGGCTCGGTGCGTTCCCCGCATACGAGGCTGCGGCTCGGCAAATGGGGGCGGAGATCGGCCGCCTGGGTTGGCAGCTGGTGTATGGCGGCGGGCGGGCGGGTCTGATGGGCGTGATCGCCGATGCGGCGCTCGCCGCAGGAGCGCCGGTGATCGGCGTCATACCGCAGTCGCTGGTGGAGCGGGAGCTCGGTCATCAGGGACTCACCGAACTGCACGTGGTGAGCACGATGCACGAACGAAAACTGCTGATGGCCGAACGCAGCGATGCCTTTGTGGCGCTGCCCGGCGGGATCGGCACGTTTGAAGAACTGTTCGAGGTGTGGACGTGGCGCCAGCTCGGTTATCACGACAAGCCGCTGGGCCTGCTCAATGTGGACGGCTACTACGACGGGCTGTTGGCGTTCATGCGCCAGACGCTGCGGCACGGCTTCGTGACCGAGCCTCAGCAGGCGCTGCTGCAGGTCGACCGTGATCCGAAGGCGCTGCTGGCGCGCATGGCGGCGCTGATTGCGCTGGCCACGCGGGCCGACGACTATCGCGAGATTTGAATCGTCAGACCGCGTCTTCGCCGGTTTCGCCGGTGCGGATGCGAACGACCTGATCGATGGCGGTGACAAAAATCTTGCCGTCGCCGATCTTGCCGGTCTTGGCGGCCTTGATGATGGCTTCGATGCAGCGGTCAACGTCAGCGTCCTTGACCACCAGTTCGACCTTCACCTTGGGCAAGAAGTCGACCACGTACTCGGCGCCGCGATACAGTTCGGTGTGCCCCTTCTGGCGGCCGAATCCTTTCACTTCGGTGACGGTCAGGCCGGTAGCGCCAACCCCGGCCAACGCCTCGCGCACCTCTTCCAGTTTGAACGGTTTGACGATGGCGGTGATCTGTTTCATGGCCGACTCCCGGATTGAATGCAGATAGTTTACGCGCGGAACTTCAATGCGAAGGGGTGATCCCGATTGCCGCGCGGCGCTCGTTTCGACTTGGTCCTAACATTCCACCGCTCACCTCATCCTTGCAAATGCGCCACCTCCACGAACCATCCGCAGCGGGCTTCGATCTGCGCCAAGACCACCTTCCGGCAGGCTTGTGTTGACCCATGCAGGACCCGTCACGACACAAGATCAAGGCTGGCAGCGGCCCCGTGAACTCTGTCATTCGGGTCGTCGACGACCCGGCTCGAATCGATGCCCGGCAATGGAACGCCCTGCTCGACGCGCAAGACGCCAGCACGCCCTTCATGCGCATCGAGTACCTGCGCGCCTTGCATGATTCAGGCAGCGCCACCGACCGCACCGGCTGGACAGCCCAGTTCCTCACCGTGACCGAGGGCGACGCCCTGATCGCCGCCTGCCCGCTGTACCTGAAGGACCACTCCTACGGCGAGTACGTGTTCGACTGGGCCTGGGCCGACGCCTACCAGCGCCACGGCCTGAACTACTACCCCAAGCTGCTGAGCGCGGTGCCGTTCACACCCGTGCCCGGCGCGCGCCTGCTGGCCCGAGATGCCGCGTCGCGCCGGGTGTTGCTGCAAGCCATGCAGCAGTTCGCGCGCGAGGCCAAGTTGTCCTCCGCGCACTTGTTGTTCATGGACGAGGCCGACCAGCAGGCCGCACGCGACGCCGGCTGGATGATGCGCAGCACGGTGCAGTTCCACTGGACCCAGCGCGAGCCGCAGCCCTGGGCCGACTTCGCTGAGTTCCTGGCCAGCCTGCAGCGCGACAAGCGCAAGAAGATCCAGCAAGAACGCCGCCGGGTCGATGAAGCGGGCGTCCGCTTCACCACTCACGCGGGCGGCCAGATCTCGGCGGCCGACTGGGACTTCTTGTACCGCTGCTACACCCTCACCTACCGGGCCCACCACTCCACGCCCTACCTCACGCGCGAGTTCTTCAGCCGCATGGCCGCCACCCTGGCCGAGCACTGGCTGCTGTTTGTCGCGTGGCGCGGCGGCGAACGGATTGCCGTGTCGCTGATTGCCATCGACCCGGCGCGCGGTACCGCGTTCGGCCGCTACTGGGGCGCCACCGAGCACGTGAACTGCCTGCATTTCGAGGCCTGCTACTACCAGCCGCTGGCTTGGTGCATGGCCCACGGCTACCGTCGTTTCGAAGGCGGCGCACAAGGCGAACACAAGATGGCGCGCGGCCTGCTGCCGGTGCAAACCTGGTCGGCCCACTGGCTCGCCCACCCGCAGTTTGCCCAGGCGGTGGGTGATTTCCTGGCGCGTGAAGGTGCGGGCGTGGCCCACTACATCAGCGAACTCAATGACCGGATGCCGTTCAAGAACGAGGATTGACCGACCGGTTCAGCGCCTGCTGCGCCCGGCGCATCGGTAGCGTCGGGCAGCAGGTCAGTGCGCCCATGCCGCAGGCTGCGCTCCAGGCTTGAAGTTCAGGGCTTGAAGTCGCCCGCGAGGGCGGTCACCAGGGCTTCCGGCCGGATGTACTTGCGCAGCGCCGCGTTGACCTGCGCCACGCTGAGTTGCGCCAGCGCCGCATCCACCCGGGCGGAAATGGCAAAGCTGCGACCGAGGTACAGGTTGTTGGTCAACGCATGGGCCACGGTGCTGTCCTGCGCCCTTGAGAGGCGGCGGAAATTGAGCAGGCCGCGCCGCCCTTCCTCGAGCTCATTGGCGCTGAAACCGTCTTTCAGCGCCCGGGCCAGTTCTTCGCGGAAGGCGTCCTCCACCTTGGCCCGGTTCTGCGGCGCGAAGATGGCGCTGGCCTGCCAGTCCGAGTTGGGTTCGAACTGGCTCCACGCAACACCGCTGCGCACGTCGTAGGACAGCCCCTCGGTTTCGCGGATGCGTTTCCACAGGCGCGAGTTGCCGCCGCTGCCGAGCAAGTGGTTGGCCAGCATCAGCGCCGGGTAGTCGGGGTCGGAGTCCGACAGCGGCAGGCTCAGTCGAACGAGCATCGTGGCATTTTGTTTGTCCGGCGTGGCCAGCAACAGCCGCTGCGGCTTGACGGCCACCAGCGGGTGCGGCACGCGCTTGAACGGCGCACCGCCAACCCAGTCGCCCAGCGCGGCCTGGATGGCGCCGCGCACCTCTTCCGCATCCATGTCGCCGACCGCGCCGAACTCGGCCCTGGCGGCGCCGTAAAACCGGCTGTGGAATGCACGCACCTTGTCCACGCTCAACGCGTTGGTGTCTTCGATCATTTCATCGAAGCTGCGCGCATGCCGCGGGTCGCCGCGCGGGTACGGATCAGCCAGCCGCGACAGGGCGTTCTCCGCCACCACTTCGGGCTCCTTGCGCTGCTGCTCGATGCTGCTGAGCGTCTGGCGCTTGAGTTCATCCAGTGCCTCGGGCGCAAACGCCGGCCGGCGCAACAGGTCGCCCACCAGGGCGATCGCTGAGGCCAGGTGTTCCTTGCGCGATGACAGCGACAGCGTCACGCTGCCGGTCCCGCCGCTGACGCTCAGCTCGGTCTTGAGCTGATCCAGCCGGTCCTGCACCTGCTGGCGCGACATCGACGCCGTGCCCTTGTCGAGCAAGGCGGCCACGGCTTCGGCCACCTCGCCCTGGCCGAACAGGCTGGTCTCGTCGCCAAAATGCAGCGTCAATGCCGCATGCACCGCGGCGCCGCGGGTGCCCTTGGGCAGCAGCGCCAGTTTCACGCCGCCGACGTCGAAGCGGCGCGTGCGCGCATCGATGTTGGCGGGCGTGGCCTCGAAGATTTCGACCTTGCCGGCTGCGGCCTGCGGCTTGAAGCCCTTCAGCGCCTGCCGCACATCGACCCTGGCCGGCGCCGGTGCGCGTGGCGGCTTCTCGGTCGGCAGGTAGCTGGCCAGCGTGCGGTTGCTGGCCAGCAGGTACTGTTCGGCCACCCGTTGAACGTCGGCCAGCAGGATGTCGCGAACGCGGTCGCGCAGCAGGAAGAACAGGCGCCAGTCCCCCATCGCAATCGATTCGGACAACGAAATGCCCACGGCCTCGGGGTTGCTGAAGGCCTGCTCCCAGCCCTTGAGCCACTTCGACTTGGCACGCTTCAATTCATCGTCGGTGATCGGCTCGCGCGCCACCGATTCGAGCGTGGCCAGCATCTCGATGCGGGCCGGCTCGCTGTCTTGCGCCGGCCCGAGTTGCGCGCCGAACACGGCAAAGCCGGGCTCGGCCAGCCCTTGCGAATAGGCGAAGGTGTTCGCCGCCAGCTGCTTCTCGGTCAAGCGCTTGTGCAAGCGGCCCGACGGCGTGTCGCCCATCACCAGGCCGAGCACCTCCACCGCCGCGTAGTCCGGGTGCGGCCCCGGTGGCACGTGGTAGCCGGCGTACAGCAGCGGCACCCCGCCGGCGCGGCGCAAGCTCACGCTGCGTTCACCGTCCTGCACCGGGTCGAGGGTGTAGAAGGTGCGCAGTTTTCGCGTCGGGCGCTTGATCTTGCCGAATGCATCGGCCACCCAGGCCAGGATCCGCTCTTCCGGGAACTTGCCGGAGACGATCAGCGTGGCGTTGTCGGGCTGGTAGTACTCGCGGTAGAACGCCCGCAGGCGCGGAATGTCGACGTTCTCGACGTCGCTGCGCGCGCCGATCGTGTCCTTGCCGTAGTTGTGCCACTGGTACATCGTGGCCAGCGTCTTCTCCAGGAGAATGCGGTCCGGGCTGTTTTCGCCGCGTTCCATTTCATTGCGCACCACCGTCATTTCGGTGTCCAGGTCCTTGCGCGCAATCGTGCTGTTGACCATTGCATCGGCCTGCCAGCCCAGGTACCAGCGCAGGTTGTCATCGCTGGCCGAAAAGCTCGCGGTGTAGTTGGTGCGGTCGAGCCAGGTGCTGCCGTTGGCCGCCAGGCCGCGCTTCTCGAATTCGGCCCAGACCTTGGGGTGCTTGGGCGAGCCCTTGAACAGCATGTGCTCCAGCAAATGGGCCATGCCGGTTTCACCATAGTTCTCATGCCGCGAACCGACCCGGTATGTGACGTTGACCGTCGTGGTGGGCTTGGAGTGGTCGGGGATCAACAGCACCTGAAGGCCGTTGCCCAGGCGGTACTCGTCAATGCCTTCGACCGAGGCCAGCTTGACCACACCGGGCACGCCGCCCTTGGTTTGGGCCAGGCCAGTGCCCAACCAGACCAGAAGAAGAACGGCGAAAACTGCATTGCGCATGGTCGGCGGCGATAGATGAGGAAGGCGCAGTTTAGGGGGCCTGCCGCAGGCCGATGGCGCCCAAGAAAATGGGGGAGCAAACGCTCCCCCTTTTGCTTGCCCGGCCTGCCCGATCGGCTATTTCGGGTGCGCCTTGTCGTAGGCCGCAATGCCCGAGGTGATTTCGCCCTTGGCCGCTTCCAGGCCTTCCCAACCGATGATCTTGACCCACTTGCCGGGCTCCAGGTCTTTGTAGTGTTCGAAAAAATGCTGGATGGTCTTGAGTCGCAGCGGGTTCATGTCTTCGGGCTTTTGCCAATGGGTGTAGATCGACAGGATCTTGTCGATCGGCACCGCCAGCAGCTTGGCGTCGCCGCCGGCCTCGTCTTCCATCATCAGCACGCCGATGGGCCGGCAGGTCACCACCACGCCGGGCAGCAGCGGAAACGGCGTGATCACCAGCACGTCGACCGGATCACCGTCGTCCGACAGCGTTTTCGGGATGTAGCCGTAATTGCACGGGTAGTGCATCGCCGTGCTCATGAAGCGGTCGACGAAGATCGCGCCGCTTGCCTTGTCGACCTCGTACTTGATCGGGTCGGCGTTCATCGGGATCTCGATGATCACGTTGAACTGGTCTGGCGCCTTGGGGCCAGCGTTGACTTTGTCCAGGCTCATGGTGTTGTCTCGATCTCACGGGGATAACCCGAATTCTACGGGCCAGGCGGGTGCCGGGCTGCCGGGGTGAGCAGCTGTGGCCGCGCCAGAACGCGCCGGACCGGTCGGATTGCCTTGACCGCAGGCATCCCTTAGCATCGGAGGCTGCCACGGCCGCAACGCCAACGCAGCAAAAAAAAGAAGTGGCGCGTTTCGGGTCAAGCGCACGACGGCACATCAAACCCCTGTCCACCCGATCCCCAAAACAAGGAGACTCTCTTGATCTCGACATCCATGGCGCTTTATTTCGCGCTGGCCTGCGGTTTGGCCGCCGTCGTCTACGGCTTCGTGCAACGAAGCTGGATCCTGCGCCAGGACGCGGGCAACCCGCGCATGCAAGAGATCGCCGGCGCCATCCAGCAAGGTGCGGCGGCCTACCTGGCGCGCCAGTACAAGACGATTGCCTTGGTCGGCGTGGTGCTGGCCATCCTGATCGGCATCTTTCTGGACAGCACCAGCGCGGTCGGCTTCGTGCTCGGCGCGGTGTTGTCGGGCGCCTGCGGCTTCATCGGCATGAACGTGTCGGTCAAGGCCAACGTGCGCACCGCGCAAGCCGCCACCAAGGGCATTGCACCGGCGCTGGACGTGGCCTTCAAGGGGGGCGCCATCACCGGCATGCTGGTGGTCGGGCTGGGGCTGCTGGGCGTGACGATCTTCTTCCTGTTCCTCACCGGCAACGGCAATGCCACACCGGACAAGAGCCTGGCGTCGCTGCTCAAACCGCTGCTGGGCTTTGCCTTCGGCGCGTCGCTGATCTCGATCTTCGCGCGGCTGGGCGGCGGCATCTTCACCAAGGGCGCCGACGTGGGCGCCGACCTGGTGGGCAAGGTCGAGGCCGGCATTCCCGAGGACGACCCGCGCAACCCGGCGGTGATTGCCGACAACGTGGGCGACAACGTCGGCGACTGCGCCGGCATGGCCGCCGACCTGTTCGAAACCTACGCCGTGACCCTGATCGCCACGATGGCGCTGGGCGCGATCGTCGTGAGCGCGGCGCCGATGGCCGCGGTGATCTACCCGCTGGTGCTGGGCGGCTTCTCGATCATCGCCTCCATCATCGGCTGCGGCGCGGTCAAGGCCAGCCCCGGCATGAAGAACGTGATGCCGGCGCTGTACAAGGGCCTGACGGTGGCCGGTGTGATCTCGCTGGTCGGCTTCTTCTTCATCACCCGGGCCATCATGCCCGACGACGCGCTCGGCGCCGGCACGCAGATGCGCCTGTTCGGCGCCTGCATCGTCGGCCTGGTGCTGACCGCCGCGATGGTGTGGATCACCGAGTACTACACCGGCACGCAGTACGCGCCGGTCAAGCACATCGCGCAGGCCTCGACCACCGGCCACGGCACCAACATCATCGCCGGCCTGGGCGTGTCGATGCGCTCGACCGCCTGGCCGGTGCTGTTCGTCTGCGCCGCCATCCTGGGGGCCTACCAACTCGCCGGCCTGTACGGCATTGCGGTGGCCGCCACATCGATGTTGAGCATGGCCGGCATCGTCGTGGCGCTCGACGCCTACGGCCCGATCACCGACAACGCCGGCGGCATCGCCGAGATGGCCGAGCTGCCCAAGAGCGTGCGCGACGTGACCGACCCGCTCGACGCGGTGGGCAATACCACCAAGGCGGTGACCAAGGGCTACGCCATCGGCTCGGCCGGGCTGGCGGCACTGGTGCTGTTCGCCGACTACACGCATTCGCTCGAAGGCCGCGGCATGAACATCGCCTTCGACCTGAGCGACCCCAAGGTCATCGTCGGCCTGATCATCGGCGGCCTGATTCCCTACCTGTTCGGCGCGATGGCGATGGAGGCCGTGGGCCGTGCCGCCGGTTCGGTGGTGGTGGAAGTGCGGCGCCAGTTCCAGGACGGCGCCATCATGGCCGGCAAGCGCAAGCCCGATTACAGCGCGGCAGTCGACATGCTGACCACCGCGGCGATCAAGGAAATGATCGTGCCCAGCCTGCTGCCGGTGGTCGTGCCGATCGTCGTCGGCCTGCTGCTCGGGCCCGCCGCGCTGGGCGGCTTGTTGATGGGCACCATCGTCACCGGGCTGTTCGTCGCCATCTCCATGTGCACCGGCGGTGGCGCCTGGGACAACGCCAAGAAATACATCGAAGACGGCCACCACGGTGGCAAGGGCAGCGAAGCGCACAAGGCCGCGGTGACCGGTGACACCGTCGGCGACCCGTACAAGGACACCGCCGGCCCGGCCGTGAACCCGTTGATCAAGATCATCAACATCGTCGCGCTGCTGATCGTGCCCTTGCTGCCGTTGCCGGCGGGCAGTGGAGCAGCGGTCAAGCATGCGGCAGCGCCGCCGGCGGTGGCCAGCGCGTCTGCGGCGGTACCTGCGGTGGTGGTCGCGGCACCGGCACCGGCCGTCGTTGCCGCCGCGTCGGTGGCGGCACCGGTGGCTGCCAGCGCGGCGGCTGAAGGCGCCGACAGCGCCTCGATCAAGGTCGAAGGCGGCGTGGTGAAGTTCTACTTCGCCAGCGGCAAGGCCGACCTGGCCGCGGGTGCGGCCGCTGCGCTGGCCGATGTGATCAAGGGGGTGGCCGGCGGCAAAAAGGCCGTCATCAGCGGCTTTCACGATGCTTCGGGCGACCCGGCCAAGAACGCCGAACTGGCCAGGCAGCGCGCCTTCGCGGCGCGCGATGCGCTGAAGGCCGCAGGCGTCTCCGAAGACAAGATCGAGCTGAAGAAGCCCGAGCAGCTCAACGCCGGCAGCGCCGCCGATGCGCGCCGCGTGGAAGTGAAGCTCGAATAAGCCACCGGCCACCTGGCCGCACAGGCCCGAGGCGTCGCCGCTTCGGGCCTTTTTCATTCTTCGCCCAACCGGCGGAAAATCCGATCACGATGATTCATCGCTCATCCTTCACGCCGCTGGCGCTGGCCAGTCTGCTGCTCGTGCCGGCCGGCGCATCCAGCGCGGCACCACCGGGCCGGCCGAGCCTGGCCGCCGACGCGCAAAACGGCGATGGCGCCGACCCGCTGCGCTACGGCCAGCGTGACGACGTGGCCCGGTTCGCCGACGAGGTGGCGCAGCGCCAGGGGCTCGATGCTGCGTGGGTGCGCGCCGCGTTGGAACGCGCGCGCTACACCCCCACGGTGGCGCGCCTCATCATGCCCGCGGCCAACGGCACGGCGAAGAATTGGGCGGCCTACCGAAGCCGCTTTGTCGAGCCGGTCCGCCTGCGCGCGGGGCTGGCGTTCTGGCGCGCGAACGAAAAGTGGCTGGAGCTGGCCGAGGAGCGCTACGGTGTGCCGCCGCAGATCGTCGTGGCAATCATCGGCGTGGAGTCGATCTTCGGCCAGCAGACCGGCAACTTCCGCGTCATCGACGCGCTGGCCACACTGGCCTTCGACTTCCCCACTGGCCGCAAGAACCGCGCACCGTTCTTCCGCGACGAACTCGAAAGTTTCCTGCTGATGTGCCACCAAGGCGGCCTGGAACCGCTGGCGCTGAAGGGCAGTTACGCCGGCGCGATTGGCATGCCGCAGTTCCTGCCGTCCAGCGTCAACAAGTACGCGGTCGACCTGGACGGCGATGGCGCCATCGACCTGAGGGACAGCCCCGCCGATGTGATCGGCAGCGTGGCCAACTACCTGGCGGCGTTCGGCTGGCAACGCGGCATGGCCACACGCTTCGACGTGACGCCGCCGCCCGAGACCAGTGAGCGCGCCGCCATGCTGGTGCCCGACATCGTGCCAAGCTTCAGTCCCCAGGAATTTGCGCAGCGGGGCGCCACGCTGAGCCCGGCGGCCCACTCCTTCGAGGGCCTGCTGGCGCTGGTGGAATTGCAGAACGGCGTCGCTGCTCCGAGCTACGTGGCCGGCACACCCAACTTCTACGCGATCACGCGCTACAACTGGTCGAGCTATTACGCGCTGGCGGTGATCGAGCTGGGCGAGGCAGTTGCGCGCGAGCGAGGCCGCGCTGCGCGCTGAGCCCAAGGTCGGCAAGTGCCGTTGCGCTGCCGTGCGCCATGGTCCGGCAGCACACCCGCCTATACTGAAACCTGTCGTCTTTTCGAGGTACCACCATGGGACAAATCACCCCTCAAGAAGCGCTCGCGCTGCGCTGGGCCGAGCTGTGCAACGACCCGCTGTTGCGCGACCTGCCGGGCAAGATCGAACTCAATGCGTATGGAGTGATCGAGATGAGCCCTGCCAGCAATCGCCACGGGATCAACCAGATGGCCATTGGGCGCGCGCTTGCCGATCACTTGCCGGCTGGGACGGCGATGGTGGAGTGCTCCATCGCCACCGCCGAAGGCGTTCGGGTGCCGGATGTGGCCTGGGCATCGGCCGAATTCATTGCCCGCCATGGCGATGTGACGCCGTATCCTGCGGCACCCGAGATTTGCGTCGAAGTGCGCTCACCATCAAACACCGACGCCGAGATGGCGTTCAAGACGCGCCTGTTTCTGGAGGCCGGTGCGGTGGAGGTGTGGATCGTGTCCGAGGACGGCAGCTGGCAGGTTTTCGATGCGGCCGGGCTGCGGCCCGGCACCCGCTACGGCGTGCAGCTCGCGCTGCCCGCGCCATTGCACTGAACAACGCCCTCACCGCAACCCCCAGGGGCAGAGGGAGCGAATCCTTCAGGCCGGCACGACGCTCACCTCGACATCCAGCTTCTGCTCACCGCCGCCCAGGATGACACCGCGCAGCGGCACCACGTCGGCAAAGTCGGCACCCCAGGCCAGCGTGATGTAGCGCTCATCGGCGAGCTGATCGTTGGTCGGGTCGAACTCGACCCAGCCGTGCGCCGGTGAATACGCGGCCACCCAGGCGTGCGACGCATCGACCCCGAGCATGCGCGGCTGGCCGGCCGGCGGATCGGTCAGCAGGTAGCCCGAGACGTAGCGCGCCGGCAGGCCGTGGCCGCGCAGGCAGGCCAGCATGACGTGGGCGAAGTCCTGGCACACACCGCGCCGATGTTCCAGCACTTCATCGACCGATGTGCTGACCGTGGTGGCCTGGGCGTCGAACTCGAAGTCCGCGTGGATCGCCTTCATCAGGGCGCAAACCGCGTCGAACCAATTGCCGCCCGGCGCCAGCGCGGCGCTCGCATAACGTCGCGCGGCGTCGGTGAACGGGACCAGCGGCGTGGGTTCGGACAGGCGCGCGGGGTTCAGGTCGTCCAGAGTCGGGTCGGCGCGCATGGCGTCGCGCACCGACTGCACGGTGGCGCCCAGCCCGGCCGCGGCGACGGGGCGGGTTGCCACCTCGACCAGGCACTGCATGCGCACACTCAGCAACCGGTGCGCGCCGTGCAGGCTGAAATGGGTGACATGGTTGCCGAAGCTGTCGAGCGTGTCGTGGCGCGCGTCCGGCTTGGGTTCGATGTGCAAGGCGTGCGACAGCAGCGTCTGCCAGCCCGACCCGCGCGGCGTCAGGCGCGCGAGCTGCCACGACTGCGACACCGGCGCGGTGTAGGCATAGCGCGTCAGGTGTTCGACGCTGTAGCGCGGGTTCATGCCAGCGCTCGCGTCACGCGACCCGCGACAACACGCTGCGCGACACGGCGTGCGAAAAGAACTTTAGCGACAGCTCGTCCGACACCGCACCGGCCGCGGCCCGCAGGCGTTCCAGGCAGGCTGCCAGCGCGGTGCTGTCGGGGTGCAGGTCGATCGGGTCCAGCGCACGCAGCAAGGCCTGCGCAGGCGCCAGCACGTCGCTGCCGAAACGGCCGTGGGTCGATTCGAGCTTGGCGATGTATTCGCTCAGCCCCTTGACCTGGAACGCGACCGAGCGCGGGTTGGCGTCGTCGCGCACCAGCAGGTCGAGCACCGGCAGCCACTCGGGCGCCACCAGGTAGCGCGAGCGGTAGGTGACGGTGGAGTCGCACAGGTCGAGCAGCCAGTCCAGGCCATGGGGTTGGCCTTCGGCGCAGGCCGTGCGCAGCGCCGTGCACAGGTTGAACAGGCGCTCGATGCGCCGGCCGATCGACAGGAAGCGCCAACCGGCGCCGCGTGTCATGCCGTCCAGCACGAAGCCCGACAAGGTCATCATCGACGTGACCGCGCGTTGCAGCCAGGCCAGCGCCACCGGCAGCGTGGCGACCTGCTCGAAGACGGGGTCGTTGTGCAACTGGTTGAGCGTGCGCCAGTTGTCCACCGACATGCGATCGCGCAGGTTGAAGGCGACCCGCGCAAGCTGGCGCAACTGCTCGCCCAGGGCCCCGTCGCGGGCGGTGGCCGCACCCAGCAGATCAGAGGGCGGGTCGTCTGACAGGCTCACCAGGCCGAGCCGCTCGGCCAGCAGCAAGGAGGGCGCCACGCCGTCGGCTCGCGCGGCGGGGCCGTCCAGCACTTCAGCAATCGCCACGCGCAACAGGCGCGCCGTGTTGTCGCAGCGTTCACCGTAGCGGCCGAACCAGAACAGATTTTCGGCCGCGCGCGAGGGCAGGCTGCCCTGCGACGCCACCAGGTCGGCCGGCTTGACCGTGCTGGACAACAACGAGAACGACGCGTTCACCGGCGCGTCCGACAAGACCCAGGTGTCCTTGGAACTGCCGCCGCGCTGCATGGCGATGACGCGCGAATCACCATCGCCGGCCACGCGCGTCAGGCCGCCGGGCATCACCCGATAGCCCTCCGGCGTGGCCACCGCGAACACCCGCAGGCCCACGGTGCGGGCCGCCACGCGTGCGCGCGCGCCACGCTCCAGCACCGGCGCCTGCGACACGTGAACCCACTCCTGCGCCACGTAGCGCTGCGGCTGCGCGGCAACGCGCTCGAACAGCTGCGCCCGCTCGGCCCTGGACAGATCAACACCGAACAGCGCCGGCTCGCGCGACGACTTGTCGAGCGGCTTGATGATGACCTTGTCAATCCGCGTCCAGGCGTCTTGCAGCGCGGCCGGCTCGCCCAGCCACCAGGTGGCCACCGACGGCAGTTTGAGCGGCTCGCCGAGCAGGCTTTCGCTCAAGGCCGGCAGGTAGCCGAGCAAGGCGCCCGACTCCAGCACGCCGGAGCCGAGCGCATTGGCCAGCAGCACGCTGCCGCGGCGCGCGCAGTCGGTCAGGCCGGCCACGCCCAGGGCCGAGTCGGAGCGCAGCTCGAGCGGGTCGCAGTAGTCGTCGTCCTGGCGCCGCAGGATGGCGTGCACACGCTTCAGGCCGTCCACCGTTTTCATCCACACGCAGTCGTCGCGCACGGTCAGGTCACTGCCTTCGACCAGCGCAAAGCCGAGGTAGCGCGCCAGCAGCGCGTGTTCGAAATAGGTTTCGTTGTACGGGCCCGGGGTCAACAACACCACGCGCGGCGGCTCGACGCCCTTGGGGGCGCAGCGCAGCAGCGACTCGCGCAGCGCATCGAAGAACGAGGCCAGGTGCTGCACCCGCAACTCGCCGAACAATTGCGGGAACACGCGCGACACGACCAGCCGGTTCTCCAGCGCGTAGCCCATGCCGGACGGCGCCTGCGTGCGGTCGCTCACGACCCACCAGCGGCCATCGGGCGAGCGCGCCAGGTCGGCGGCGTACTGGATCAGGTGCCTGCCGCCCGGCGGCCGCACGCCCTGGACCTGATGCAGGAAGCCGCTGTGGCCGAAGACCACCGACGGCGGAATGGCGCCCGAGCGCAGCAGGCTCTGCGGGCCGTAGATGTCGACCAGCACCCGGTTCAGCAGTGCGGCGCGCTGCGCGATGCCGGCTTCGATGCCGGCCCATTCGGCGGCCGACAGCAGCAGCGGCAGCGGGTCCACCTGCCACGGCCGGTCAGCGCCTTGCTGGTCGGCGTAGACGTTGTAGGTGACGCCGTTCTCGCGGATCTCGCGCTCCATCAGGGCCAGCGTGTCGGCCACCTCGGCGCCGGGCCGGTCCATCAGCGAGCGCATCAACGGATCCCACTGACGGCGCAACTCGTGCGGCCCGGCGAGCAACTCGTCATAGCGCCCTTGCAGCGCCGAGTAGCCGGAGAGGAGCGACCTGAACATGGCCTATTCGATCGAGACCGTGGCTCGTCGCAAGTCCAGCGTGAACGGAAAGTTCGGGTTGCGCTCGTCGCGCGGCACGACCATCACGCCCGGCGTGTGGCCGACGCGGAAGAAGCGGTTCAGGCGCCGCGCCTCGGCCTCGTATGCGTTGACCGGGAAGGTGGCGTAGCTCAGGCCGCCGGGGTGGGCCACGTGGTACTGGCAGCCGCCCATCGAGCGGCTCATCCAGCGGTCGATCAGGTCGAACACCAGCGGCGCATGCACGTCGATCGTGGGGTGCAGCGCCGACGGCGGGTTCCAGGCGCGGTAGCGCACCGCGCCGACGAACTCGCTGACCCGCCCGGTGGGCTGCAGCGGCACGACGCGGCCGTTGCAGGTCAGCACATGGCGGTCGCCGACCAGCCCGGTGACATGCGCCTGCACCCGCTCGACCGACGAGTCGACATAGCGCGCCGTGCCGCCGACCGCGCCCTCCTCGCCCAGCACGTGCCAGGGCTCGAGCGCCAGGCGCAACTCCACGTTGACGCCGCGCGCGCTGAAGTCGCCCAGGCGCGGGAAGCGGAAGTTCAGGTGCGGCGCAAACCAGTCGGCCTGCACGGCGTAACCGAAGGCGTTGAGTTCTTCGACCACGTCGCCCAGGTCTTGCCAGATGAAGTGCGGCAGCATGAAGCGGTCGTGCAACTCGGTGCCCCAGCGTTTGAGGCGCTCCGGCTGGTACGGCTGCTTCCAGAAACGCGACACCAGCGCGCGCATCAGCAACTGCTGCGTCAGGCTCATGCGCGCGTGCGGCGGCATCTCGAAAGCGCGCATCTCCAGCAGGCCCAGGCGGCCGGTCGGGCCGTCGGGCGAGTACATCTTGTCGATGCAGAACTCGGCGCGGTGGGTGTTGCCCGACACGTCGATCAGCAGGTTGCGCAACAAGCGGTCGATCAACCACGGCGGGCACGCTCTTTCAATGCCGTCGCCGTTTTCCTGCGTCACCCGCTTTAACTCGGCAAACGCAATCTCGATCTCGTAGACCGAATCGTTGCGCGCCTCGTCGACCCGCGGCGCCTGGCTGGTGGGGCCGATGAACATGCCCGAGAACAAATAGCTCAAGGCCGGATGGTTGTGCCAGTACGCCACCATGCTGGCCAGCAGGTCGGGCCGGCGCAAAAACGGCGAATCGGCCACGGTGGCGCCGCCCAGCACGAAGTGGTTGCCGCCGCCGGTGCCGGTGTGGCGGCCGTCGAGCATGAACTTCTCGGTCGACAGCCGGGTTTCGTGGGCGGACTGGTACAGGTGCGTGGTCTGCTCGACCAGTTCGCCCCAGCTGTGTGCCGGGTGGATGTTGACCTCGATCACCCCCGGGTCGGGCGTGACGCGCAGCGTGGCCAGGCGCGGGTCCTTGGGCGGCTCGCAGCCTTCGAGGATGACCGGCAGCTTCATCTCGACCGCCGTGTCTTCGATCGCGCCGACGATCTCAAGGTAGTCCTCCAGCGCGGTGGTGGGCGGCATGAACAGGTAGAGCCGGCCGTCCCGCGGCTCGGCGCACAAGGCGGTGCGGGTGATCGACGCGGCGGACTCGAACGGCATCGGCCCCTGGCTCGACGCCGTGCCCGCGCTGAGGGCAGCGGGCCCGGCCGCGAGCGCGGTGGCCATGCCCTCGCCGGCCCGCTCCGCAAAGCGCGCTGGGCGGTGCGGCGGCAGCGGTGCAAACGGCTGGGTCTGGTCGGGTGGCAGCACCCACGGCATGTCGGCTTCGGCGGCCCAGGGCTGTGAATCCAGCGGCAGCCGGTAGCCCATCGCCGAGTCACCCGGAATCAGGTGGCAGCGTTCGCCGCGCAGGAACCACGACCCGGATTGCCAGCGCGGCGTGGCGGAGCGCTTGCGCGATTCATGCCGCGCCACCGGCAGCACATGCCCCACCACCTTGTCCAGCCCCTGCGTGAACACCTTGCGGATGCGATCGCGCTCGAGCGGGTCGGCCAGGCGCGCGTCGAACGCGTCCACATTGGCCGGCAGCTTGCGTTCGCGCCACAGGTAGTACCAGGTGTCTTCGTGGGCCGCAAAGATGTATTTGGGATCGAGTGCCAGCCGCTGCGCCACACCGGCCAGGAACTGGCGCGCAACGGCCTCGGTCACGGCGTAACTCTTGTGCTCGCTGGCAAACAGCTCGGGGTGGGTCCAGACCGGCTCGCGGTCCTTGCGCCAGAACAGGTTCAGCGACCAGCGCGGCAATTGTTCGCCCGGGTACCACTTGCCCTGGCCGCAGTGCAGCAAGCCGCCATCGCCGTACTTGGCGCGCAGCTTGTCCATCAGGTCGGCGCTGAGCAAACGCTTGGTCGGGCCCATGGCCTCGGTGTTCCACTCCCCGCCTTCGCGATCGTCGACCGACACGAAGGTGGGCTCGCCACCTTGCGTCAGGCGCACATCGTTGTTGCGCAGGTCGTCGTCGACCCGGTGGCCGAGCGTTTCGATGTGCGCCCATTGCGCGTCGGTGTAGGGCAGCGTCACGCGCGGCGCTTCCCACACGCGCGAGACGCTCATGCGGTGTTCGAACTCGGTCTCGCAGTCGTCGATGGCGCCCGACACCGGCGCGGCCGAGCCCGGGTCGGGCGAACAGGCCAGCGGGATGTGCCCTTCGCCGGCGAGCAGGCCGGATGTGGGGTCCAGCCCGATCCAGCCGGCGCCTGGCAGGTAGACCTCGCACCAGGCGTGCAGGTCGGTGAAGTCGACCTCGGTGCCGCTCGGCCCGTCGAGCGATTTCACGTCGCTCTTGAGCTGGATCAGGTAGCCCGACACGAAGCGCGCCGCCAGCCCCAGGTGGCGCAGCAATTGCACCAGCAGCCAGCCGGTGTCGCGGCACGAACCACTCGCGTTGACGAGCGTCTGCTCCGGCGTCTGAACGCCCGGCTCCATGCGGATCAGGTAGCCGATGTCTTTCTGCAATCCCTGGTTGACCATCACCAGGAAATCGTTCATGTGTTTCTTATCGCGCGGGATCTTGGCCAGGTAGGCCTCGAACGCCGGCGTCAGCGGCGCCTTCTCCAGATAGGGCACCAGCTCCTTGGCCAGCGCCGCGTCGTACTCGAACGGGAAGTGCTCGGCCGACGGCTCCAGGAAGAAGTCGAACGGGTTCAGCACCGCCATTTCGGCCACCAGGTCGATCTCGATGCGGAACGACGTGGTCTGGTCCGGAAACACCAGCCGCGCCAGGTAGTTGGACTGCGGGTCCTGCTGCCAGTTGATGAAGTGCGTGGCCGGCTCCACCCGCATCGAGTAGCTCAGGATGCGGGTGCGCGAATGCGGCGCCGGGCGCAGGCGAACCACCTGCGGGCCCAGGTTGATCGGCCGGTCGTAGCGGTAGTGGGTGACATGGTTCAGCGCGACATGGATGGACATTCAGCGGGCTCCGGGCAGGCTCAAGCGGTGACGGGTACGAGGAAGTCGCGGCTGACGCCGAAGCCCAGGGTGCTGACGCGTTCGAGAAACTGCGTCAGGTAGGCATGCAGGCCGGTCGAGAGGATTTCGTCGATGCGGCCGTATTGAAGATCGGCGCGCAGCCGGCCCGCCAGGCGCAGAGTGTCGTTCGACTGCTCGTTGGCCACCATGGCCAGGTTGCGCACGACTTCGTCCATGCAGGCCGCCAGCGAGCGCGGCATGTCGGCCCGCAGGATCAGCAACTCGGCCACCCGTTCAGGCCGGATGACGTTGCGGTACACCTTGCGATAAATCTCGAAGCCCGAGACCGAGCGCAGGATCGCCGACCAGTGATAAAAATCGAACTCGAGGTCCTTGCCGCCGGCAGGCGTATCACCTTGGCTTTGACCTTGGCTTTGACCTTGGCTCTGGCTCTGGCTCTGGCTTGAACCGTTGTAGTCGCTCTCGACCGCATGGAATTTCACGTCGAGCAGCCGCGCGGTGTTGTCGGCCCGCTCCAGGAAACTGCCCAGCCGCAGGAAGTGAAAGGCTTCGTCCTGCAGCATCGTGCCCATGGTCACGCCGCGCGACAGGTGCGAGCGGAACTTGACCCACTCGAACGCCGTGCCGGGGTCCTTGCGGAACCCGCCCTGGGCAACCATGCGCTGGAATTCCAGCCAGGTCTGGTTCTGCGTTTCCCACACCTCGGTGGTCAAGGTGCCACGCACCGCGCGGGCGTTTTCGCGCGCCGCCATCAGGCAGCTGCGGATGCTCGACGCATTGGCCGCGTCGCTGATCATGTAGTCCATCACGCTGCGGGCGCTGACCGCGCCGATGCGCTTGTCGTAGTCGCCCGTCAGTTCGCTGATGCTGAGCAGGCCCTTCCAGCCTTTCTCGGTGACGGCCGCGGACTGCGGCAACAACGAGGTCTGGTAGTTGACGTCGAGCATGCGGGCAGTGTTTTCGGCCCGCTCCATGTAGCGCGCCATCCAGTACAAATGGTCGGCGGTCCTAGACAGCATCGCGCGCTCCCACAGGGCCGAAAACACAGCGCGCGCATTCGCGCGCTGCGGTGTTGTGGGCTTCGCCCCAAGCGCTTCGCGCTTGACCGGCCCGCTCCATGTAGCGCGCCATCCAGTACAAATGATCGGCGGTCCTAGACAGCATGATCAAGCCTCCAACACCCAGGTGTCCTTGGTGCCACCACCCTGAGACGAGTTGACAACCAAAGAACCTTCCTTCAGCGCCACGCGTGTCAACCCGCCGGGCACCATCTGCACGCTCTTGCCGCTGAGCACGAAGGGCCGCAGGTCGATGTGGCGCGGCGCGATGCCGCTCTCGACGTAGGTCGGGCAGGTCGACAGGCTCAAGGTGGGCTGCGCGATGTAGCCCGACGGGTTGGCCAGCAGCGCGGCGCGAAACTCGGCGATCTCCTCGCGCGTGGCGGCCGGCCCCACCAGCATGCCGTAGCCGCCGGCGCCGTGAACTTCCTTGACCACCAGTTCATCCAGGTGGTCGAGCACGTAGCCCAGATCGTCGGCCTGGCGGCACAGGTAGGTCGGCACGTTGTTCAGGATGGGCTGTTCGCCGAGGTAGAACTCGATCATCTTCGGCACGTACGGGTAGACCGACTTGTCGTCGGCCACGCCGGTGCCGATGGCATTGGACAGGCTCACATTGCCGGCCCGGTAGGCGCCCAGCAGGCCGGCGCAGCCCAGGGTCGAGTCGGCGCGGAACGCCTGGGGGTCGAGGAAGTCGTCGTCGACCCGGCGGTAGATCACGTCCACCCGCTTCGGCCCGCGCGTGGTGCGCATGTAGACGAAGTTGTCCTTGACGAACAGGTCTTTGCCCTCCAGCAATTCCACGCCCATCTGCTGGGCCAGGAAGGCGTGTTCGAAGTAGGCGCTGTTGTACATGCCGGGGGTGAGCACCACGACGGTGGGCTCGTTCACCGCGGCCGGCGCCACCGCGCGCAAGGTTTCCAGCAGCATGTCGGGGTAGTGCGCCACCGGCGCCACCCGGTGCTGGCTGAACAGTTCGGGGAACAGCCGCATCATCATCTTGCGGTCTTCGAGCATGTAGCTCACACCGCTGGGCACGCGCAGGTTGTCTTCCAGCACGTAGTAGCTGCCGCTGCCGTCGGGGTTGGCGGCGCGCACGATGTCGATGCCGGAGATGTGCGAGTAAACGCCGCCGGGCAGGTCGACGCCCATCATCTCGGGCCGGAATTGCGCGTTCTTCAGGATCTGCTCGGCCGGCACGTGGCCGGCGCGGATGATGTCCTGGTCGTGGTACACGTCGTGGATGAAGCGGTTCAGCGCGGTCACCCGCTGGCACAAGCCCCGCTCCATCTCGTCCCACTCGTGCGCCGGGATCACGCGCGGAATCAGGTCGAAGGGGATCAGCCGTTCGGTGCCTGCGTTTGACGAGGCCGCTTCCTCATCCTTGGCGCCGTAGACCGCGAAGGTGATGCCGACGCGGCGAAAGATCATTTCGGCTTCTTCGCGGCGCGCCGCCATCGCCCCCGGCGGCTGCTGCACCAGCCATTGTTCGTAGCCCCGGTAGTGTTCCCGCACCGCGCCGGCGCCGGCTTGCATCTCGTCGAAGCTGGGTTTCATCGCTTGCCTCCTGCGCAGGCAGGTTAGCAAATTCCAGGCCACGAGCCGGGGCGGTTTTCCCGGATCGGTGGGCTCCGCGACGCTCCTTTGATGGCGACTGCTCGCATCAGCGTGAGGCTGTCTTCGCTCTTGCGGTCGACTTACTTCGACGGCAGAACGGCTTTGGCCAAAGGGCCGGCTAGCCGCCGGCTTCTTCGAGCGAGCGAACGGCGATGAGGTCTCGGTCTCCCACATGCCGAATGTCGGCAGGGCCCAGCGTCAGAAGTGCCTGCGTGCGGCCCGAGGCAGCCACGAACTCCACCTCCATTGCATTCGGCGCGATGATTTCAACGACCGCGCCAAGGTCTCCGCGGCGCAGGCCCGCATCGGGCATGTCGTGGGTGAGAGCAACTGTGTCTAGAAGCTTGAACATGGCTCACCTCGGAAAGGCGGTGACAAATCGCGGTGCTTCATCTTCAGCCTTGACGATCCACACCGTTCTGAATGACGCGGCGCGCCCCGAAGGCCCGACCAGAATACCATCGACGTGGAACTTCTGGCCGAACTGACTGGGCTGCCCTGGAACGGCAGTGCCCGTGTACGCGATGGCAAGCAAATCATCACGAAGCAACTCCCAGCGCTCACCGCTGTAGCCAAGCGCCACGAACACCGCTGCCTTGAATCGGCCGACCGGGTGGGCGGCGGAGAGCAGGTAGCCTCGAACCTTGCTCGGCTCGATCACAGCAAGACTTGCATGCGGCAGCGTCATGGCCGAGTGTAGGCCGCGTTCGCGCCATGAACGGCGCCTGACACGGGCTCAACCAGGTGCGCGGGACCACGCTCAAGCCAGCGCCGAGGGCGTAAACAAGTCGGTGTACTGGCGCACCGGCTGGATCACCGAGCGGCCGCCTTCAAACCCGACCGACGTGGCCGAGAACGCCGCCATCGCGCTCACCAGCCCCTGCACTTCGGACGCCAGCACCTTGCTGCCATCGCCGAGCCGGAACTCCTCGATCTGGTTGGCGGCGGACAGGTACCAGCTGTTGATCGTCAGCTTGTCGGCCTGGCCGAAAACGCTCAGCTCCAGGTTGTTGCCGACTTTCACGAACTTGAGCTGGCTCTTGGTGATGCCGGCGAACAGGTCCACATGGTCCAGCGCGCCGCCCGAATCGGTAAGCGTGTCCAGCCCCGCGCCGGTGCCCCAACGGTAGGTGTCGTTCGACGTGGTCGAGGTGTCGGTGAACGTGTCGTTGCCCGCCGCGCCGTCGTAGGTGTCGTCGCCCGCCGCGCCCGCCAGCACGTTGGCGCCGGTGTTGCCCAGCAGCATGTTGTTCAAGGTGTTGCCGGTGGCGTTGATGGCCGTGGTGCCGGTGAGCGTGAGGTTCTCGAGGTTGTTGCCCAGGGTCAGCGTCACCGCCGACTGAACGGTGTCCGTGCCTTCGTTGGCCAGCTCGGTGACGACATCGGTGGCTACATTGACGAAGTAGATGTCGTTGCCCGCACCACCCACCATCGTGTCATTGCCCAAGCAACCATCGAGCGTGTCGTTGCCCGCGGCACCGGTCAGCGTGTTGTTGGCACTGTTGCCGGTCAGCACATTGTCGAGCGTGTTGCCGGCGGCGTTGATCAAGCCGGTGCCTGTGAGCGTCAGGTTTTCCACGTTGCTGCCCAGCGTGAGGGTCACCGCCGACTGCACGGTGTCGATGCCTTCGTTGGCCAGCTCGGTGACCACGTCGGTGGCGATGTTCAAGACGTAGATGTCGTTGCCCGCGCCGCCGAGCATCGTGTCGTTGCCGGTGCCGCCGTCGAGCGTGTCGTTGCCCGCGCCGCCGGTGAGGGTGTTGTTGGCGCTGTTGCCGGTGAGTTGGTTGTCGAGGTTGTTGCCGGTGGCGTTGATAGCGGTGGTTCCGGTGAGCGTGAGGTTCTCGATGTTGGCGGCGAGGGTGTAAGTCACGCTGCTTTGGACCAGATCCGTTCCTTCGCCGGCCAGTTCGGTCACGACATCGGCCGTGTTGTCGACCACATAGGTGTCATTGCCCGCGCCACCGATTATCGTGTCGGCTCCGGTGCCACCGCTCAGAGTGTTGGCGGCGCTGTTGCCGGTGAGCAGGTTGTTCAGGGCGTTGCCGGTGGCGTTGACGGCGGACGTGCCGATGAGGGTGAGGTTCTCGACGTTGGTGGACAAGGTCAGGGTCACGGCGCTCAGCACCGTGTCGGTCCCTTCGTTGGCCGCCTCGGTGACGACATCGGTGCTGACGTTGACGACGTAGGTGTCGTTGCCGGCGCCGCCCACCATCGTGTCGTTGCCTAGGCCACCGTCCAGCGTGTCGTTGCCCGCGGCGCCAGTCAGCGTGTTGTTGCCGCCGTTGCCAGTGATCACGTTGTCCAGGGTGTTGCCGGTGCCGTTGATCACACCGGAACCCGTGAGCGTCAGGTTCTCGACGTTGCTGCCGAGCGTCAACGTTACCGACGACAGAACGGTGTCGGTTCCTTCGCCGGCAGCCTCGGTTACGACATCTGTGCCGATGTTCACCACGAAAGTGTCGTTGCCGGTGCCACCAATCATCGTGTCACTGCCGGCCCCGCCGTCGAGCGTGTCGTTGCCGGCATCGCCCGCGAGCGCGTTGCTCGCACCGTTGCCGGTCAACGTGTTGTCAAGCGTGTTGCCCGTACCGCTGAGGGCGACGGTCCCAGTCAGAGTGAGGTTCTCAACGTTGGCTCCCAGTGTGTAGGTCACGGAACTGCTCACGCGGTCCACGCCATCGCTTGCAAGTTCGGTGACAGTGTCACCTGCGTCATCGACCGTGTAGACGTCGTTGCCGCCGCCGCCGACCAGCGAGTCCTTGCCGGTCCCACCATCCAACGTGTCATTGCCCAGGCCACCTTCGATCTGGTCATTGCCTCCACCTCCAGTCAAGGTGTCGTCCCCGCCAAGCCCTCGGATGGTGTCGTTGCCGGCTGCACCTACAAGGTTGTCGGCGCTCGCCGTTCCGGTGAGCTCCTGACCCGGTGGAATCTGTGACTGAGCAACGATGGCGGCGACATCCCACACCGTGCCGTCGGCGAACGTGATCCGGTTGACCGCCGTGGCGTCTGCGCTCGCCACGGCAGTGAAGAAGCCGCTGATTCGCACCTGGTCGGCGGTGCCTGCGAGCTTGATGACCGCATCACCCGTGGCGGCGTCATTGGTGACGGTTGCCTCGCTGGCAAGGACCCCCGGCTTGAACTGCAAAGTGCTGCCCACGGCAGTGGCCGCCGTGCCGCCATTCACGCGGTCTTGTCCATCGTCTCGGCCAAACTGGAAGACGTTGTCACCGTCGCCTCCATTCAAGATGTCCACGCCTGCTCCACCGTCCAGCGTGTCGTTGCCAGCCCCGCCGTTCAATGTGTCGCTGCCCGCGCCGCCTGCAAGAGTGTTGTTGGCGTTGTTTCCGGTGAGCGTGTTGTCCAGTGTGTTGCCGGTGCCAGCAATGGTGCCGGCACCTGCTAGGGTGAGGTTTTCGACGTTCTCGTCCAGCGACCAGCTGACCATGGTCACCACCGTGTCGTTTCCGGCTCCAGGGCCTTCGATCACACGGTCCTGGGGACTGTCGACGACATACGTGTCGTTGCCAACATCGCCCTGCAAGAGATCATCTCCCGTGCCACCGTCAAGATGGTCGTTCCCGGCTCCGCCTTCAAGTAAGTCGTTCCCACTCAGCCCGCGCATGGTGTCGTCGCCATCGAGCCCAACCAAGTGGTTGGCCGCCGAATTGCCAACGAGGGTGTCGTTGGCAGCGGTCCCGATCACCGTAGCCCAGTCGTCCGCCAGTTGCTGCAGGGTTGCCGCGCTCCAGACCAGTCCGTCTTGGAACTGCACCGACTCGATGGCAAAGCCGGCATTGAGGTACCAACGAATGCTCAACCTGTCGTCGGTTCCGCGGATAGAAAGGAGGATGTCCGTTTCGTTTCGAGTGACTTCAACATCGCTGCTTGTCACGCCGGCGCCAAGCAAGATGCGGTCTGCTCCGCCGTTGACTCGATCGTAGTCGGCGATCACGTCATGGCCGGAACCTCTGCCAAACACGTAGGTGTCATTGCCGACGCTGCCGTACAGCCAGTCGTCGCCGCGACCGCCGTCCAAGGTGTCGTTGCCGATATCGCCAAAGAGTTCATCGTTGCCGTCGAACCCCTTAAGGCTGTCGTCGCCCCCAAAGCCTTCGATTCGATCCGCTTGGGACGCGCCGGCAAGGTTGTCATTGAAGTCGCTCCCGTACATCTCACCACCAGGGTGTGCTGCGTAATATCTCGCCAACAGCTCACCCTTGTTCCAAATGGTACCGTCCGCAAACTCGACTATGTCGACGTGCGTCCCGTCCGACCCATAGAACCATCGGTCGAGTGAAACTACGTCACTGGTATTTCGAATCGACAGATTCAAACCGCTATAGCTGGACAAATACGCTGAGGCAGCGATCAGCCCGCCGCTACTAAATTCGATGTCACTCGGAAGAATTCCTGCGCCAAACAGTATGCGACCCGCAGGGCCATTCGAAATTGAATCTGAGTCCAAGATGAGGTCCGCCCCGTCACCACGATTGAACAAGTAAACATCTTGCCCTTCATGTCCATATAACAAGTCATTCCCCGTGCCACCTACTATGGTGTCCGCGCCGGCTAATCCATAAATCCAGTCATCCCCGGAGTCACCGGAGATCAAATCGTTACCCCCGCGTGAGCCGGTTATGGTGTCGTGCCCGTCGCCCCCTGCCAGTGTGCTGTTTCCTACATGCGCCGCAAAAATGTAGTCCGCGCCGCCGGTGCTTGACCGATCCACCCTGCGGTCGATCTCAGCGGAATCCCACCGAGTTCCGTCGGCGAAGATGAACGTCTCGCCCGGCATTGGCTGATGGGTGTTGAAGCTCCGTAGATCAAGAATATCCGTTGTTCCAACAATCTCAATTCGCAAAGTTCCGGTGACGCTGGTCGTGGTAAGGCGAATGTCGGATGGTGCTACGCCCGCCTTGAATTCGACAATGCCCCCCCGGGTCGCCTTGTCATGGCCATATCCTCGATCAAATATGACGACAGAGGCCCCAGAGAGATCGTCGTCGCCAGAACCTCCGTCCATCGTGTCCCTGCCACCTTGGCCGTAGTGAAGGAAATCGTTGCCCGGACCACCAATGAGAAGATCGTTTCCTCCTGTTCCACCCCCAATGGTGTCGTTACCTGATCCACCGTCGATCACATCATCAAATCCAGTTCCAACAATGTTGTCTCCGTTGCCAGTGCCGATGATTTGTCCCGCCGGATTCGAAACGAGATCCCAAACCGTACCATCGACGAACTCTATTCGCTCGATTACTGCAGCGTAGATGGTGATCTGGTCTGCGGTGTTCGCGAGCGAGATTATCGTTTGACCGCTGTTCAGCCCCGCAATCGCAACATCTTGCGGCCGTACACTTGCATCCATGCGAATGGTATCTAACCCACCTGTAGTCCGACCTTGCTCGCTCTCCGATATTTCATCACTCCCGCTCCCATAACCGAAGAGATAGACATCGTTCCCACTGCTACCGACTAGCCGGTCGCTTCCTGCACCACCATTGAGTGTGTCGTTACCAATACCTCCGTACAGGGAATTGTTCAGGTTGTTTCCTATAACGATATCGTCTGCAGGTGTCCCATACTGATATATTGATCCAGTTGGCTCTGCAGCATGCTCTCGAATGTATTGAGAACTCCAAACAGTGCCGTTGGAAAACTTGACGACCAAACCACTGTTGTCGTCTTGATTAAACCATCCCCACACTTCAATCTGGTCGCCTGTACCCGGCATGGTGAAGAACAAACTCGAATCGTTGTATCCGCCTCGCCTCAACTGAACATCAGCTGGGGCATGACCCAGTCGAATCTCGTCCACGTCGCCGCTGCCAACACTGGAGCCATCGTAGATGGTGTCCACGCCGTCGCCTGGATTGAAGACATAAACATCACCTCCGGCACGCCCACTGAGGTGGGAGTCATTGCCCCGTCCGCCGATCAGCGTATCGCTTCCGCTTTGGCCTTCCAGTGCGTCGACTCCTTCGCCACCGTCCAGAAGGTTGCCCGACTTGCCTGCAATGAGGTAGTCGTCTCCCGCCAGACCCTGAATAGCCTGCCCCTCCACGGCGAAGATCGTGTCACTGCCCAGGGTCGGCACTGCCACGATATGCGAGCGCAGGTCGGTCGCGGTCCATAGCGTTCCATCATCAAATTGAATGTGTTCGATCTGTACGTCAATATTCAAGAAGCCGCCGGTGATCAGCAAGCTGTCGGATGTCGCCGCCAAGGTCAACAGAAGGTCGCTGTTGCTGCTTCTGGTGACCACGACGTCGCTGGGCGCTATTCCAGGCCCAAAGACGACAACATCCTGCCCCGAGACCGTCACGAACTGATTTGTCTTGTTGATGACGTCCTGGCCCCAGCCACGCGCAAAGTAGAACGTGCCGTTGCCTGAGTCGCCAACCAGGCTGTCGTTACCGGCACCGCCTTCGAAAAAGTCGACCTGACGGTTGGAGCTGCCCGTCAGGGTGTCATTGCCCGACCCGCCCAGAATGGCGTTCAAACCCCCACCGCCGGACAGATAGTCATTGCCTGCCCCGCCAAGCAAGATGTCGTTGCCGTCACCCTCGACGAGCCAGTCGTCGCCGCCATTGCCGTAGACAAGGTCGTTCCCCTTGCTCCCGGTGTCCCAAACGCTTGCGCCGCTACCGAGCAAGGTGTCGTTCCCCTCGTCGCCGACGATGGTGTCGTTACCGAAGGTTCCCAGCAGTTGGTAGGGCTGGGTGCTGGGCGTTGCGCCCGCGGCGATACTGTCAATCAGCGTTGCCCAGTCCACTTGGCGCCCTTCGCCAACAAAGTGAACGAAGTCAAACGGGCGAGAACTCCCCTTTGGGTCCAGTGCGTCCAGCGCAAACTCGATGTAGTCCGATCCGTTGCCTACCGCCAGGCGGAAGGAGTTGCCCCCGATCTGCTGCAGACGCAGGTCCGACAGCGAGATGCCTTTGTCGAGCCTGAGAACGTTGGATCCGGTTCGAGTGGTACCGAGCGAGTAGTTGCTGGCGATTGAATCCGCACCGTCGCCCTTGGAGTAGAGAACTGTTGCTCCAGCGATTGAAGCCAGGGTGATCGAGTCGTTCCCTCGTCCGCCAGAGATCACGGCGCCCGCAGCTTGCGCGCCCACGCTGAGCACGTCGGCCAGCGCACCTCCGAACAGACGAGCCTGCGAGGCGTTCGTGGTGAGCGTCACCGTCTGAGACAACCTCTCACCAACAAGCCGATCCATGGAAACCGACCCGCCCTCTGCAAACTCGACGCTTGATACCGCGCCGTTGACAGCGCCTTGCACGATCACCGCATGCTGCGCATCCACGAAGATGCCAATGCTTTCGATGCTGCCGACCGTCGTCAGACCCACACCAGCCAAGGTGCCAGCCAACCGCAGGGTATTGGTGCCCTGGGTGTCGATGATGAGGTCGGCGACGCCCCCAGGCCCAATGAGCATGTCATCCAGTGCCATGTCGTAGGTGTCGTCGCCCGCGCCACCTTGCAGTACGTCAATGCCCAGCCCACCGTTCAGCACGTCGTTGCCGTCGCCGCCATAGAGCTGATCGGCGCCACTGCCACCTTGCAAGGTATCGCCGCCAATGCCGCCGTCAAGCTGGTCATTGCCTTCGCCCCCGCTGAGCGTGTCGTTGCCATCTTCACCCCAGAGTAAATCGTCTCCTTCGCCGCCATCGACAAAGTCGTTGCCGGCACCCGCGGCGAGCTGATCAACGCCTTCCGCACCGAAGAGCAAGTCGCTGCCTCCTCCACCAAACAGGCGGTCGTCGCCCATGCCACCGTCCAGCAGGTCGTTGCCGTTGCCCCCCAGCAGCGTATCGAAGCCTGCCCCTCCGTTCAGCGTGTCATTGCCAGTCAAGGCCGACACTGTTGACGTGCTAAGTTCGTCTTCGCCAGCCAGCCAGTCGTTGCCGTCGCCTCCGATCAACAGGTCATCGCCGCCGTTGCCCCACAGCCTGTCGTTGCCGACGCCGCCATCGAGCGTATCGCGGCCGTGTGCAGTTGCCGCAACTACGCTGGCGATGTCGTCGCCGTTCAATTCGTCGTTGTCAGCACCACCATCGAGGCGGTCATCACCACCCCCGCCATACAGTCGATCGTCGCCGGCGTCCCCCAACAACAGGTCATTGCCATTCGCCGAGGCGGGCAAGCCGGCTGACTGACCGTCGCCGAACAGCAGGTCGGCGCCGGCGCCACCGATCAGGGTGTCGGCGCCGCCGTTGCCCGCAAGCTGGTCGTTGCCATCTTCACCATCGAGGTAGTCATTGCCGTGGTAGGCCGCGGCCAGGCCGGCCTCGTCCGAATCGCCCCACAAGGTGTCGGCGCCAATGCCGCCATACAGAGTGTCGGCGCCACCACCGCCTTCCATCGAGTCGTTGCCGTCCTCACCGTCCAGGTAGTCGGCACCGTGCGCCGAGCCAGCCAGGCGCGACACGTTGTCGTCGCCCAACAGCGTGTCCAGTCCGGCTCCGCCGTACAGCGTGTCGGCCCCGCCGGACCCGTACAACTTGTCGTCACCGTCTTCTCCGTCCAGATAGTCGGCGCCATGAAACGCAGCGCCTAATTGCTGAGCCGGAATGTCCGACGCCGTGTCGCCTACCAGCGTGTCGTTGCCTACGCCGCCAAACAACTCATCGTCGCGCCCGCCACCGATCAGCGAGTCGTTGCCGTCTTCGCCATCCAGGTAGTCGTCACCATGGAACTCCCCAGGCAGGTTCGGGCTGCTGGTGTCGCCCATGAGCAGATCGTCGTCCGCGCCCCCGTAGAGTTCGTCGGCGCCGCCTTCGCCGTACATGCTGTCGTTGCCTGCGCCGCCCACGAGCGTGTCGTTGCCGTTGTCAGCCAGCGCAGTGGTGTTGTAGTTGCCCGCCGCTGTGTTGGTGCTGTCTCCATGCAGCTCATCCGCGTCGTCACCCCCATCCACATAGTCGTTGCCGGCCATGCCGTAAACGAGATCGCCGCCCGCTCCGCCGCGCACCAAGTCGCTGCCAGTACCAGCGGCGACCCAGTCGTTGCCGGCACCCCCGTCGATGACGTTGCTCTGGTCGTTGGCCGCCGGGCTGCCCACGCCGGGAATGCTCCAGCTGTTGCCGCTCACCACGATCCACTCGCCGCGCGTGTCGCTCCATGCGGCCGTGCCGGCACCGGCCGATCCGAAGATGTAGTCGCTGCCGTCGCCGCCGTTGAGCACGTCGCTGCCCAGCCCGCCGGCCAGCACGTCGTGGCCGATGCCGCCTTCGATCACGTCGTTGCCGTCA